>JAGWVA010000080.1 GCA_028875855.1 Paracoccaceae bacterium | reverse complement strand
GTTTGCCACCGCGCGGGCCCTGCCGCTGCCCGTCGCCGCCTTCGGGCTGGCGATGCTTTTGTCCTTCATCGGCAGCATCGGCGTGCGCGAGACGGGCGTCTGGCGGCAAACCACGACGCGCACCCTTGCCGGACTGGTGGGCGCCCTGGCCTGCGTTGTCGCGGGGGCGCTATCGCCGGTTCCGCTGGCCGCCGATCTGGGCTTTCTCGTTGTCATCTTCGTCTCGGTCTACATCCGCCGCTATGGGATGCGCTGGCTTGCGATCGGGCTGGTCGCCTTCATGGCCTATTTCATGGGCCAGTACATGCACCCTGCCGCGACCGACGCGGGCTTCATGCTTTTCGCCGCCGCCGTGGCGCTTGGATCAGCGCAGATCGCCTCGGTCGTGCTATTGCCCGACGATCCCGAACGCGACTTCCGCCGCGCGCTGCGCACCATCGACCACCGGATCAACCTGATCCTCGACCACCTCCTGACTGCCGCCGAGGCCGGCAGCCTTCCCCCCGACGACCGCCGCACGATCCGCGAACAGATGACGGAATTCCGCGAGATCGTGCTGATGGCCGAGGGGCTCGTGCCGCAGATCACCGGCGGCGCGCTGTCGCTGACAGGGGCGGCGGCCGATCTGGCCGGGGGGCTCATCGACCTGCTGCTGGCGGTGGAACGGCTGGTGCGCTACCGCGAGACCGCCTTGCCGCCCGCTGCCGCCTTACGCGCCCTGGTCGAGGCACGCGGCCCACGCCTCGGGCCAGTGGCCCCTGCGGCGGATGACGCGACGACCGGCACGGCCCTGCGGCTGCTGGAGGATGTGCGCCGGGCACGCGGGCGCATCAACGCGGCCCTTGGCCCCGTGCCTTCGCCCGTCTTTGCCGATGCTCCGCCGCCTGCGCCCGCGGCAAGCCTTGCCGCTCAGGCCCAAACGCGCTCAGGCGTGCCCGCCTCCCTTCATCGACCGATCCAAGTGACGCTGGCCTGCGGGCTGGCTCTTGCCGCGGGGCTGATGCTGTCACCGACGCGCTGGTACTGGGCCGTCATTACCTCCTACCTCGTGTTCAACAACACCCGGACCCGCGCCGACACGGCCCTGCGAGCCATGAACCGCGCGGCGGGAACGCTGGGAGGCGTTCTAGTGGGGATCCTGCTGGCTACGGCGCTGCAGGGCCATATGCTGGCAAGCGGCCTGCTGATCCCGGTGGTGATCTTCCTTGCAGTCTACAACCTGCAGACCTCCTACGGCTGGATGATCTTCTTCTTCACCATCGCCCTTGCGCTGCTGTACGGGATGATGGGGATGTTCACGACGGACCTGCTGGTTCTGCGCCTGACCGAGACCTTGGTTGGCGGCCTTTGCGGCGTGGGCACCGCCTTCTTCGTCTTCCCGATCCGCAGCGGCGGCGAGGTCAACGCGACCTTCCGCGCCTTCCTCGACGCGCTGGCGGAACTCCTGCGCCGCTCTGCCGCCAAGGCTGCGGGCGACGGGGGCGACGTGACAGGCGCGGCGCTCGAGCTCGACCGGCGCTACGGCGCGCTGACCGCGGCAGTCCGCCCTCTTGGCGGGCCGTGGTCTCTGGTCACACGGTTCGGCGCGGTACGCACGAAGGTGTTGCTGCTGGTCTCCTGCGCGCATTGGGCCCGCATCCTCGCCCGCGCGATGGACAGCGGTGCCGCCCTTGGGCAGACCGAGCGGACGCGGATCGACGTGCTGACCGCCGCCGCCGAGGCCAAGATCGCGCGGCTCATGGCAGCAGGGGCCGACTGGTTCACAACCCGCCAGACGCCCGAGCCGATCCCCGGCCCGATGCCGCCCCCAAGCAGCGGAGAGCTGAAGCGCGAGGCCGCCATTGGTGCGCTGGAGTCGCTCAACGACCTTCTCGACCGCGCCGTGGCCCAGATCGACTCGAGCCCGTAAGCCGAGGGCCTTGGCTTCGGCAAGCGCGGCGTCGTTGCCGCACGCCCGCGCAGCCCGTCCCTGGCTACGCTGATGAATGATCCGCCCGATCGTGTTCATAAGAATTTGCGCGGCACGGATCGAGGTCGTCCCCGCCGGGTCATGATCCGGCGCAACCTCGACCAGATCCAATCCAACGACCGTGCCGCGCTTCACTAGGCCCGCGATCAGTTCCAGCACCTCGTAGTAGAGGAACCCGCCGTGCGAGGGCGTGCCCTTCCCCGACGCGATGGGCGGGTCGAAGGCGTCGACATCGATGGTCAGATAATAGCGCGCCCCAGCCGGAATACGGTCCAGAAGCGCCTTGGTCCCCAGAGCGCGCCTGCCAGACCGACAGGATATCCGACCCATCTCGCGTGCCGCAACATAGCCGTCCCGCGCGGTGGACGACACGTAGCGGATGCCGATCTGGGTCAGGCCGCTGAAATAGTCCTTCTCGGCCGCGCGGCGCATCGGGTCGCCATTGCCGAAGCGCACCCCGTGGCGCTCGTCCACGAAATCCAGATGCGCGTCGATCTACACGACATGGATCGGGCCATTCTGCGCGCAATCCTCGGCAAAGGCGTCGATGCAGGGGATGTTGATCGAATGATGCCCCCCGATCACCACTGACAGAGCCCCTGCCCCCAGCATCTTGCGCACGCCAAGGGCGATGTTGGCATGACTCTGGAGCGTGTCTGTATGGATGATATCGGCATCCCCGATATCCACGATGCGCACCTTGTCCGGTTCCATGTCGGTCACGTCGTCTTCGTGGTCATAGGCTCCGGCATGGCCGAAAGCGAACAGGGGCGAGGCCTCGCGCACTCCGCGTGGTCCCATCCGCGCGCCGGCCCACCACTGGCTGCCGAAATCTTGGGGCGCGCCCATGATGGCGACATCCGCCTCGAACCGGTCCCAATCCTCGGCATAGGGATATTTGCCAGAAATGCAGATGCAGACGAAGGGCGGGTTCAGCCGCCCCGTCTCGTATACATGTCCCGCGATTATAGCCCCTTGCTGACCGCCACTTCAGGCGAAGATTGCGCTAAGGGCCAGCGACCTCCAACTGTCTCTCTGCGGGCGCCATCCGATCCGTTCGCCCGGCCGCTGTCCCTACCCCCGCGCCTTGCG
The DNA here is from genome assembly GCA_028875855.1 of Paracoccaceae bacterium. Taxonomy (GTDB): domain Bacteria; phylum Pseudomonadota; class Alphaproteobacteria; order Rhodobacterales; family Rhodobacteraceae; genus Solirhodobacter. The sequence continues at coordinate 11,153 of JAGWVA010000080.1, read as the reverse complement.
ACCGTGTCGGGACAGCACCGCATCGCGGAACAGCTGTGCCGTGCGCGGCAGGGTTCCGGTCGTGACATGCGCAAGACAGATGCCGATGCGGTAGCCGAACAAATCCGGGCGAATCGCCCGCATCTCGCCGCGCCTCACCCATCGCTCGGCATAAGTACGCGGCAAGAAGCCGACGAAGCGTCCCGACAGGATGAGATAGGCCAGCCCCTCCATGTCGAAGGCCGTCGCCTCTGCACCGCGCCCGAAGATCGCGTAATAAGGGGTCGAAACGGCATAGCCGCGCCGCGCGTGCGCCGCCGTCCCGACCTTTTGCAGGTCCAGCGCGCCCTCCGGCAGGTCGAAGAACGGATGGCCCTTGCTGCAGAACAACGTCTGATCCTCGGAAAACAGCTCATGCAGCCGGATCCCGGGAGAGATCGGCAGGTTCGGCACCAGCGCGATCTGCAACTGACGGTTCACCAGCGCATTCTCGATCTGGTTGGGCGGGATCACCAGCACGGTCAGATGCACATCCGGCGCGCGGCGCTTGAAATCCGCGATGGCGGCGGACAGGTGGCAGTCGGGGTTCTCGATCAGGTGATCGACGACGCCCACGCGCAGATCGCCCACCAGTCGACCGCGTAGGCCGCCCGCCTCGGCCCGGAAATCCTCCAGCGCGCGGAGCAGCTTCACCGTCTCGGCATAGATCCGTTGCCCATGTTCGGTCAGCGCGAAGCCCCCCCGTCCCCGGCGGCACAGCGTCAGGCCAAGCCGGGTCTCCAGCTCCGCCATCTGAGCCGAGATGGTGGACCGCGCCAGACCCAGTTCTCCCTGCGCGGCGGTGAAGCCGTTCGCCTCGACAACCGCGCGAAAGACGCGCAGCTGGCGTAGGTCGGCATCGCTGATCGGCGGCAGGGTTGCGGGCATGGATTACGTCCGGAAATCCCAACGTTTAGATTTGTATATCCACGTTAATGGTCGCGTGGGCCCGTGGCAACGTGTGCGCTGATCTGCACAGCAGGAGCATTCCCGCATGCCCGCGACCGACTCCGTTTTCTCGTTTCAACCCGTCTCTGCCTTCGACCTGCCGCGCTTTGCCAGCGTGCCCAGCTTTATGCGTCTGCCTTGGCTGAAGCTGGACGATCCTCGCATGGCCGAGGTTGATATCGGCCTGATCGGCGTTCCCTGGGATGGCGGAACAACGAACCGCCCCGGCGCACGGCACGGGCCGCGGCAGCTGCGCGACCTGTCCACAATGATCCGCTCGCAGCATCCGGTGGACGGCTTTGCTCCCTTCGCCGCGCGCAACTGTGCCGATCTGGGCGACGCGCCGGTGAACCCCGCCGATGTCGCCGACGCGCTGGACCGGATCGGGAGGTTCTATGCCGAGATCGTCGGGCGCGGCATCACACCGATGACGGCGGGAGGCGATCACCTCGTGTCGCTGCCGATCCTGCGCGCCCTGGGCGCCAAGGCCCCGGTCGGCATGATCCATTTCGACGCGCATACCGACCTGTTCGACAGCTACTTCGGCGGCTTCCGCTACACCCACGGCACCCCCTTCCGACGCGCGATCGAAGAGGGCGTGCTGGACCCCAGGCGCACCGTGCAGATTGGCATCCGCGGCACAATGTATGACAGCGAGGATGTGGACTGGGGCCTATCGCAAGGCGTTCGCATCATCCGCATCGAAGAGGTGGAAGAGAAAGGCATCGCCGCAGTCATGGCCGAGGCCCGTGCCATCGCGGGCGGCGGTCGAACCTACGTGTCCTTCGACATCGACAGCATCGACCCGGCCTTTGCACCGGGCACGGGAACGCCCGAAATCGGCGGGTTCACCACGCGTGAAGCTCAAAAAATGGTCAGATCGCTTACAGGCCTCGATCTTGTGGGCGCGGACCTTGTGGAAGTCTCGCCGCCGTTCGACACCTCGGGTGGTACGGCCTGGGTCGGGGTTTCGATGATGTTCGAACTTATCGCCGTGCTGGCCCGTGCGCCAGGTACACGGCGCCAGCGGTAGGACGCTTTGATCAGAAGCCGGTCCACCGGCCACCGACGACCCGCCGAATGGCGGCAACACCAACCAACATGACAACAGGAGAGTGTGACCATGCCAATGAATTTGCGTACCGTCCGTCGCCTCGCACTTGGGGCTGCGGCCGCTGTCCTGCTTGCGGCGCCGTCCGTGCAGGCGGCGGATCTCAGCATCGGCCTGTCGACCTGGGTGGGCTACGGGCCACTTTACATCGCGCAGGCGAAGGGCTTCTTCAAGGACGAGGGGCTCAACGTCAAGCTCATCAAGATGGAAGACGTCAAGACCCGGATGCCGGCCCTGATCGCAGGCCGGATCGACCTTGCCGTGACAACGATCGACACGGTGCTGAACTTCTATTCCGATGCCCATCCGATGGATTATGTCTTTGCTTTGGATGACAGCCATGGCGGCGACGGGATCGTCGCAAAGGACACCATCAAGTCGGTCTCCGATCTTAAGGGCAAGACGGTGGCCTATGCCGAAGGCTCGGTTTCGCAGTTCTTCCTTGCGGTGCTGCTCAAGCGTGACGGGTTGACGCTGAAGGACGTAGAGACGCAGAACATGACCGCAGGCGATGCGGGCGCCGCCTTCGTCGCGGGCCGCGTGGATGCCGCCGTAACGTGGGAACCCTGGCTGACCCGGGGGAAAGAGGCCAAGGGCGGCCATCTGCTGATCGATTCCACCCAGACGCCGGGGCTGATCACCGACGTGCTCGTGGCGACCGACAAGATGGCAAAGGCCCATCCGGACGAGTTGAAGGCCATCTACAGGGCCTGGGTGAAGGCGGTGGACTGGCAGAAGACCCACGTCGAGGAAGCCGACAAGATCATGGCCAAGGGCGTCGGCGGCTGGCTTGACGATCCCAAGACCTTCGCCGAGACGCGCGCGGGCGTCGTCTATTACGACGGGCCGATGAACACGGCCTTCATCGGCACCAAGGAAGCGCCTGGCGCGATCACCAAGACCATCGCGGATGCCGAAGCCATCGGCAAGCAGGCGGGGCTGAACAATGTGTCGGTCAAACCAGCCGACCTGATCGCTTTCGGCATCGTTCAGTAAGGGCCGGCCATGGCAAACCGGTCCATTTTCGCACCCAAGGAGGACATTCCGCGCGGGCTTTACATCCTGCTGGGGCTGTCTTCGGTGGCCATCATCTTTGGCCTGTGGTGCGTGCTGACCTATGGGGGGCTCACGCCCCCCGACTTCCTTGCCCCGCCGCATCTTGTGGCAGAGGCCGCCATCAAGCGCATTGCGAACGGCAACCTGCTGGACAATACAGAGGCAAGCCTGACGGTCATCCTGCTGGGTTTCCTCTTCGCCTCTATCCTGTCGGTACCGCTGGGCATACTGATGGGCAGCTTCAAGGCGGTCGAGGCGGTCATCGAGCCGATCACCGGCTTCATGCGCTATATCCCCGTCTCGGCGCTGATCCCGCTTCTGATCCTGTGGATCGGGATCGGGGTGGAACAGAAGGTCATGGTGATCTTTCTTGGCACATTCTTTCAGCAGCTTATCCTGATTTCGGATGTCTCCGCCCGCGTATCCAAGGACCTGATCGACTGCTCCTACACCCTCGGCGCCAACCGCCGACAGGTCGTTACCCGCGTCCTGCTGCCCGCCTGCATGCCTGGCGTGATGGACAACCTGCGCGTCACCATGGGCTGGGCCTGGACCTACCTTGTCGTGGCCGAACTTGTCGCCGCCAATTCCGGTCTTGGCTACATGATCCTGAACGCGATGCGGGGACTTTTTACCGACGTGATCCTGCTGGGCGTTTTCACCATCGGCATCCTTGGCCTGATCACCGACCAGATATTCAAATTCCTTCGCCGTCGGCTCTTGCCATGGTCGGCCGAATTCTAGGGGACCCACGTGAGCCTGCTTGAAATCCGCGACGTTTCTGTTCGCTTCACCCCGAAGAAAAAGCCCCTCGTTCTGGCGCTCGACGACGTCTCGCTGACAGTGCCGGACAACACCTTTTCCGTCATTGTCGGACCCTCGGGCTGCGGCAAGTCTACGCTTCTGCGCCTTGTCGCGGGGCTGCAACCCGCCACCTCGGGCACCATGCGGCTCGACGGCCAGCCGATCGAAGGTCCATCAGCCGAACGCGGCATGGTGTTTCAGTCCTACACGCTCTTCCCCTGGCTCTCAGTGCGCGAGAACGTGATGTTCGGCCCCAGCCTCAAGGGCATGTCCAAGGCCGAGGCCGGCGCCATCGCCGACGAGTTGATCGAGGCCGTGGGGTTAACGACCTTCGCCGGTTCCTACCCCAAGGAGCTCTCTGGCGGCATGCGGCAGCGTGTGGCCCTCGCCCGCGCCTTGGCTAACAATCCGCAAATCCTCTTGATGGACGAACCATTCGGCGCGCTGGACAGTCAGACTCGGCAGCTGATGCAGGAACTGCTTCTGACGATCTGGCAGACCCACCGCAAGACGGTCCTGTTCATCACCCATGACATCGACGAGGCGATCTTTCTGGGCGACATCGTCCATGTGATGACGGCGCGCCCCGGGCGGATCAACAAGTCGCTGGACGTAAACATCCCCCGCCCGCGCGGCATCGAAAGCCTGACGTCCGAACCATTCATGATGTTGAAACGACAGGTTCTGTCGTTGATGCACGAGGAAAGCGTGCAGGCGTCCCGCCTGGGATAGACGCCGGAAAGGGCGGAGGCAGACGAACCTTCCGACAGACGTCGTGTTGGCAAGTGTAGAGTTTATGCTCGACCCTGACCAGCCATCGGAGCAGTCGATTTTCGACCCACCAACCTTACAACCTACCAGGTGTTGAAGGCGAGGTACTTTCCCGACATGGTGATCTTCACCCGGTCTCCTTTGGGGCTCGCCTCACGCTCGAGCTTCATGTCGAAATCGATCGCAGACATGATGCCGTCACCGAACTTCTCGTGGATGAGGGCTTTGAGAGTGGGCCCGTAGACGCCGACAACCTCGTAGAAACGGTAGATGCAGGGATCGGTCGGCACGGTTTGGGCAAAGACCTTGTTGGGGCTTTCCGCCAGCACCTCGGCCGAACCTGCGGGCAGGCCAAGGTGGGCCGCTAAGGCCTCTGCCTTCTCGACAGGGAAGGCGTTCATGCCCATGCAGGCGGAATGCGTGAAGACGGGCGACATGCCAATCGCATCGGCGATACCCTCCCATGTCAGCTTTGCCTTCTTCTTCGCTGCGAGGATCAGGGCCGCGACGTCCTCTTTGGTCAGGTCTTCGTCCGGTGTAAGGGCATTCATCTCCGAACTCCTTCGTTGGTGACAGCCGACAGACTGGACGTGAGCAGCACAATTCGACTGGTCCAGCATTTGTCAGTGAGTAGATGGTGCCGGGATTGGGCCGCTTTTTCGGTCGCGTTCCAAACCGTATCGGACGCGCAATTTGCTTCTCTCGGTATTTCAGCACTCTTGGCTCTATTCTTCAGCAAGAATACGTATCGTTGGTCAATTTTTCGGCAGGCCCTTTCTGCCCTTTGCGATCGGTAGTGCCGAGCGCTGCGATGGGAGCGGCGCGAGGCCGGAAGGGCGGCAAGGCGCCCTTAAGCCGGTCGTTCGCAGGTCTTGGCGCGACATCTGGAAGCTGCCATTCGGCGAGGCCTGCAGGAAAGATAGTGAGGGCCGGTCACTACATACTCGCCGCGTTGGTGAATGTCTCCTTCATCCGGACGGAAGGCCAGGACTGCCCGCCTGCGGACGGCCCAAGTCTGTTCGCAGATGCCGGTTGACAATCTGGGAGAGCGCCGTGCCAGAGGGCAGGGCGGCGTTTCAGCCACATCGAAACAGTCAGAATGCGGCGAGGTAGGAATGTTATGGCCAGGACGCGGAGGGAGACTGATAATCTCCCGCGCCTCACTTGCAGACCTTACATACCATGGCAGCAAGGATGGCGTTGCATCCACTTGGTGACAAGACGTTAAAGTCGCGCTTGCACTAGGGTGTAGAGCCGCTGCGCGAGGGGCGATAGCACGCGGTAGCGTGATTTCAGCAGCAGATAGGGTTCTACCTCGATTGGGCGGCGGACGTCGAGGCGACGAAACCGGGCGGCGACGCGATCGCTCATAATCAGTTCTGCCACTTCATCGGTCATTGCGGCCACGGCGTCCGTATCGACAAGCATGGCGATGATCACCAACAGAGAAGAGGTTGTGACGACATCGGCCGGCGAGGGACGGCCGATTGCGGCAAATCCCGCGTCGACCGCATTGCGGATTGGGGCGCCGCGTTCCTGCAGCACCCAAGGAAGCGTGGCGAGGTCGGCTAGATCGACGGCAGTGGCCCCCGCCAGGGGGTGACCCGCGCGGACGACAAGGCTCACCTTCTCGTCGCGAGCGGGGGCTATGTCGAAGTCCGCTGGCTCCACGTCCGCGGGAATGCGAGCGAGGGCGAAGTCGAGATCGCCACGCAGTAGCGCATCGGACAGGATGATCGACGGCGCGACATCGACCGAGATATCGGCCCGCGGCGCCGTCTGCTTCAACTCCTGGATCGCGGGCACGACATACCCGAGCGCGGGACCCGTGACCGCACCCACCCGCACCCGTCCGCCACGGCCCGCCCGCAAGTCGCGCAGGTCGCGGTCCATATCGCGCAACTCCAGCACAATCCTCTGTGCGCGCCGCGCCACGATGCTGCCGATCACCGTCGGCTCCATGCCCTTCGGAGTGCGTCGGAAGAGCGGCGCGTTGAGCGCTCGCTCGACCTCGGCCAGCGCCCGTGAGGCGGCCGGTTGGGTCATCTGGCAGGCTTGAGCGGCCAGTTGCAGTTGTCCGCGCTCTGCTATCGCGACGATCAGTCGTGCCTGCGCGGGGCGCAAGTTAGAGATCAGGCTTTGCATGCATTATACCGTTATTGATATACAGATGCTTACTATTGGTATTTGTTTGTAATGTCATCCATCGCTATGCAACGGGATGTCCCGGGGTCGGGGCGTGAGGGGCGGAGGATCGGCCCCGTTCAAGGGAGGATAGACATGAAGATCACGCATTTCGCGGGTGCGCTCGCGATTGGGCTTTCCCTATTCGCTGCGCAGGGTCATGCCGCCGACAAGGGGACAATCGGCATTGCGATGCCTACGAAATCGTCGGCCCGCTGGATCGCCGACGGCAACAACATGGTGAAGTTGTTCAACGCGGCTGGTTACAAGACCGACCTGCAATACGCCGAGGATGACATCCCCAACCAACTCAGCCAGATCGAAAACATGATCACCAAAGGCGACAAGGTGCTGGTGATCGCCGCCATTGACGGCACGACGCTTTCGAATGCTCTGGCCAACGCCAAGGCCGCGGGGATCAAGGTCATCGCCTACGACCGACTCATCAAGGGAACGCCGAACGTCGACTATTACGCGACCTTCGACAACTTCAAGGTGGGAGTGGAACAGGCGGATTCTCTGGTTCAGGGCCTCAAGCAGCGCTTCCCGAAGGTTCACCCGTGGAATGTCGAGCTGTTTGGCGGCAGCCCGGACGACAACAACTCCTACTTCTTCTATAACGGCGCGATGTCGGTGCTGGAACCGCTGATCAAGAGCGGCGACATCAAGATCGTGTCGGGTCAGATGGGCATGGACAAGGTCGGCACCCTTCGCTGGGACGGCGCAGTTGCGCAGGCCCGCATGGATAACCTGCTGTCGGCCTATTACACTAAGTCGCAGGTGAACGGTGTCCTGTCACCCTATGACGGGCTGTCGATCGGCATCCTGTCCTCGCTCAAGGGCGTAGGCTACGGCTCGGGCGGCATGAAGATGCCGATCGTCACTGGTCAAGACAGCGAGATCCCGTCGATCAAGTCGATCATTGCGGGCGAGCAGTATTCCTCGATCTTCAAGGACACGCGTGAACTGGCCAAGGTGACTGTCGAAATGGTCAACTCGATGATGTCGGGCGGCAAGGTGCCAGTCAATGACACCAAGACCTACAACAACGGCGTGAAGATCGTCCCGTCTTACCTGCTGCATCCCGTGCTCGTAGACAAGACGAACTACGAAAAGGTCCTGGTGGGATCGGGCTACTACAAGGCCGACCAGTTGAAGTGATCTGACATCGTCAACTGGCCCCGCTGCCCTTGGTGGCGGGGCCCTCCGATGGGCGAGTGACGCATGACCCCGATCCTAGAGATGCGCGGCATTACCAAGACCTTTCCGGGCGTCAAGGCGCTTGACGAGGTTAGTTTTCAGGTGCAGCCGGGCGAAATCCATGCACTGGTCGGTGAGAACGGCGCGGGTAAATCCACGCTGATGAAGGTGCTCTCGGGCGTCTATCCTCATGGTAGCTTCGAGGGAGAGATCCTTTACGAGGGCCAGCCGGTCGAATTCGCGGGGATCCACGACAGCGAGCGCCGCGGCATCATCATCATTCACCAGGAGCTCGCGCTGGTTCCGCTTCTGTCGATTGCAGAGAACATCTTTCTTGGCAACGAATGCGCAAGCCGTGGCGTGCTGAACTGGCGCGAAACCTTCTCGCGCACCGAAAAGCTACTGAAGAAGGTTGGATTGTCCGAGGCCCCCGGAACGCTGGTCGACAAGATCGGCGTCGGCAAGCAGCAGTTGGTCGAGATCGCCAAGGCGCTGTCGAAGGACGTCAAGCTCCTGATCCTCGACGAGCCGACGGCCGCACTTCAGGAAAACGACAGCCGCAAGCTTCTGGACCTCATGCTGGAACTAAAGGCGCAGGGGGTCACCAGCATCATCATCTCGCACAAGCTCAATGAGGTGCGGCAGGTGGCCGACACGGTCACCGTGATCCGCGACGGTCGTACGATCACCACGCGCGACGCGAAGGCGGGTCTGTCCGAGGCCGAGATCGTTCGCCATATGGTCGGCCGCGACATGTCCCACCGTTACCCGATCCGCGAGCGCCGCGCGGGCGATCTGCTGATGGAGGTCGACGGATGGAACGTCTGGCATCCAGATCATGCCGGCCGACAGGTGATCCGCGACATCTCTTTCAACGTCCGCGAGGGCGAAGTCGTGGGGATCGCGGGTCTCATGGGCTCGGGTCGCACAGAACTGGCTATGTCGATTTTCGGCCGGAGTTGGGGGCGCAACATCTCGGGCGGGGTGCGCCTGCGCGGTAAGCCGCTGGATGTTGGCGCTGTGGACCGTGCCATCGCCGCCGGGCTGGCGTACGTGACCGAGGACCGAAAGGCGCTTGGCCTGATCCTCGACGAATCCGTGAAGTTCAACACGTCGCTCGCGCGGTTGGAGGCCGTTGCCAGCCGTGGCGTGCTGGACGACCTTCGCGACATCGAGGTGGCCGAACGCTACCGCAACGCACTTGGCACCCGGACGCCGAGTGTGTCTCAGAAGGTGGGCAATCTCTCTGGCGGCAACCAGCAGAAAGTGGTGCTGGCCAAGTGGCTTTTTACCGAACCGGAGGTGCTGATGCTCGACGAGCCGACGCGCGGCATAGACGTCGGCGCGAAATACGAAATCTATTCGATCATCAACGACCTCTCGGCGCAGGGCAAAGGGGTGGTGATGATCTCGTCCGAAATGCCGGAGCTTCTGGGCATGTGCGACCGCATCTACGTCATGAGCGAAGGTGCCATCGTCGGAGAATTGCCCATCGCCGAAGCCAGCCAAGAGCGCATCATGTCGCTCATCGTCACGGAGTGAGGGGAGAGGAATGACAATGGAGATCCAGGCTCCGGGGCAGGTCCAGGCCACGAGGGGGGTAAGGACCTACCTGCGCTCGCACATGCGCGACTACGGGCTGCTGTTCGCACTGATCGCGATCATTGCCTTCTTCCAGTTCATGACCGACGGCACCCTGATGCGGCCGGTCAACATCACCAACCTGTTCCTGCAGAACAGCTATATCATCATCATGGCGCTTGGGATGCTCATTGTTATCGTGGCCGGGCATATTGACCTGTCGGTCGGCTCGGTCATGGGCTTCGTGGGCGCCTTTGCCGCCGTGGCGATCGTGAACTGGCACTTACCGGTTGTCCTCACCGTGCTGGCATCACTGATGATGGGCGCCCTGATCGGCGCGGCGCAGGGATACTGGGTCGCCTACTGGAAGATCCCGTCCTTCATCGTGACGCTTGCGGGCATGCTGGTATTCCGCGGCATGTCGCTGTGGCTGTTGCAAGGTCAGTCGGTGGGCCCCTTCCCACAGATCTTCCAGCGCCTGTCGACGGGCTTCGTGCCTGACATCTTTTCCGAGGGCCTGTCGAAATCGCTTGCCGCAATGGCAGGGTCGTTCAACTTCAACGTTCTGACCATGGTGGTGGGCCTTCTGGTCGCGGCCCTTGGCATCTGGATGGGGCTGCGCGCCCGTGCCCGCAATCGGGCCTATGGCATCGAGGGCGAACCGGCAGCCTTTTTCTGGGGGCGCAACTTAGTCGTGCTGGGCGCGTTCCTGTTCCTGATGTTCAAGCTTGCCACCTTCCGAGGCCTGCCGAACGTGCTGGTGACGATGGGCGTGCTGATCGTGATCTACGCCTTTGTCACCGAAAACACCGTGATCGGCCGGCGCATTTACGCGCTAGGCGGGAATACCAAGGCCGCGAAGCTCTCGGGCATCAAGACCGAGCGGCTCACGTTCCTGTCCTTCGTGAACATGGGCGTGCTTGCCGCACTGGCCGGTCTGATCTTCGCTGCGCGCCTCAACACCGCGACACCCAAGGCCGGCTATGGGCTGGAGCTCGACGTGATTGCTGCCGTGTTCATTGGCGGCGCCTCCATGGCGGGCGGCTCGGGCAAGATTATGGGCGCAGTTGTCGGTGCCTTCATCATGGGCGTCATGAACAACGGCATGTCGATCATGGGGATCGGCATCGATTACCAACAAGTGATCAAGGGTCTCGTGCTGCTCGCCGCGGTGATCTTCGACGTCTACAACAAGCAGAAGCAGGGCTGAGACATGCATCTTTCGCAACTCAAGGGTGGCGGGGTGATCCGCCGCGACGGCAAGGACGCCCGTCTACTGTCCGGCGCCACCACGATCTACGCTCTGGCCGCCGAGGCGATCCGACAAGGCCGTCCGCTGGCCGCGCTGCTGCCCCGAGAGGGCGAGGCGGTGGACCTCGCGGCGCTCGCGGCAGAGGACCGGCTGGACGTGCCGGTCCGCCATCCGGAGCCCGCGCGGATGTATCTGACAGGCACGGGGCTGACGCATACCGGGTCCGCC
>JAGWVA010000022.1 GCA_028875855.1 Paracoccaceae bacterium | reverse complement strand
CGCCGATCTTCGGTTCGAACTGAACAGATTTCGCCAATGACAGGCGCACAGGCGCTCGTCTTGCGCCATGTTGGCGCGCGCGAGGGACTGTCGGTCAACGACCTTGCCGGCCTCACCTTCACGCATCAGAGCACGGTTTCCGAAGTCGTCGGACGGCTTGAGGCTGCGGGGCTCTTGATCCGTCGTCGCGCCGCCGATGATGGCCGTCGCGTCGAATTGCAGCTGACAGACGCCGGACGGGCTGTCCAAGCCGACTTGGAGCCAACGGCGCAGGAGGGGCTGATGGAGGCCCTCAATCGCTTGCCAATTGCAACTTTGAGGGAGCTCGCAACCGGCCTTGAAGCCTGGACCGTCGAGGCAGGCCTCGGAGTTGAGCCCGCAGTCATGTTCTTCGAGCCGGATGCATCTGAAGGGGCGAAGAAATGACCCGCAGACCTGTTGAGGATGCTTCGACCACCTCAGGTCTGCCGGTTTCCCCCGGTCTGGGACCAACACTTGTGGCCGCCGATATCGGACGACGCGAGAAGGCGCTGACACGGCGGTCACTGCTCATCGTGCTGCTCAGTATGGTGATTGCATTGATCACGGTGCCGGTCGCACGGTCTCTCGTGTTCCTGATCGGCTTCATCACCAATCTTGCATTCTTCGGGCGCCTCTCCGGGGAGCTGGTTTCGCCAGCCGGAGCGCAGATTGGAGTGGTGTTGGTCTGCATTCCGGTTGCCGGGGCGGTGATTGTGGGTCTGATGGCGCGTTACGGATCAGCGGCCATCCGCGGTCACGGCATCCCGGAAGCCATGGAGCAGATCCTGACGAACGAGAGTCGGATCCCGATGCGCATGACCTTTCTGAAGCCCCTGTCAGCGGCAATCGCCATTGGCACCGGTGGCCCCTTCGGGGCAGAAGGACCGATCATCGCCACGGGGGGCGCTCTCGGTTCGCTGCTTGGCCAGCTGGTTCACGTGACCGGCGATGAGCGCAAGACCCTCCTGGCTGCTGGGGCCGCAGCGGGCATGACGGCGATCTTTGGCACCCCGTTCTCCGCGATCCTGCTGACCATCGAGCTTCTCGTCTTCGAATTTCGGCCCCGCTCCTTCATTCCGGTCGCTGCGGCGGCCTTGGCCGCAATTGCGCTTCGGCCGACGCTGTTCAGTTCGGAGCCGCTGTTCCATCTCTCTCATCTGCCGCCGGCTCCGCCTGCAGCCCTTGGGGCCTATGTGCTCGAAGGTGCCGCAATGGGTCTGCTGGCGATCCTGATGTCGCGCTCAATCTATCTGATCGAAGACCTGTTCGAGCGACTGCCGTTCCACTGGATGTGGTGGCCTGCGTTGGGCGGGCTCGTCGTCGGCGTGATTGGCCTCGTGGCGCCGCACACCATGGGCGTTGGTTACGAGAACATCGATCGGATTCTAAGCGGACAGTTCACCGGCACCGCCGTTGTCGTGTTTTGCCTATTGAAATTCGTCTCGTGGTCGATCGCGCTTGGCAGTGGCACCTCAGGCGGCACTCTCGCACCGATCTTCACCATCGGCGGCGGCCTTGGTGTCGCAACCGGAGAGATCCTGCAACGATTGATGCCGAGCGCCGGCGTCGACCTGCGTATGGCGGCTCTTATCGGCATGGCTGCAAGTTTCGCGGGCGCGTCCCGCGCGCTCTTTGCTTCTGTTGTCTTTGCCTTGGAAGTTACCGGGCAGTTCAACTGCCTCCTGCCGCTCCTAGCTGGCTGCACCAGCGCGTTTCTCGTCTCCGCGCTCACAATGACCAATACCATCATGACGGAAAAGCTCGCCCGGCGGGGCCATCACGTCCCCTCGGAATACGGGCCCGTTATGCCCCGACAGCCGCTTTAGACGGATCGATGATACATGGCGGATCGAGTGGCGCAGAGGCAGGCAGCAGAGCCCGTGTCCGTCGCTCATTGCAGTTGGGGGTGGCGCCCCGACAAGCGGTGGATCGCGCTCGCCTCGCGAGCGGGAGGACGTTGGACGGTCTCCGCCCCCGAGCGATGACCCGAAACGGAAGATCTCCGTGATCGCCCCGCATAGCTTGCACCCGGCAAAGATCCTGTACCGCAGGGACTTGACCTCCCCATTAACTTGCCGGAAGCCATACGGCGTATGGTCTCTACAGCATTTGCAAAATTGACTTAGCGTGCGTTTGGTGCAGTTCTGCAGCTGCGATAGCGATCAAATTGCGGCACGATCGCGACTTGGCAACGGGTCAGGTGAACGACTCTGACAGAACTCATCCCTTAGGTTGCTTTTGTCAGCAATATTTTGGGGTTAGCATAATCTTCCGCCCGCTCCAGTGATACTCGATGCGTGCTTGGTCACGAAGATAGACGGCAGCAGCTTGGACTTGACCGTAGCTCAGTTGGGTTTCTGCCGAGACCTGCTCGTAGGTTGCTCGCTTCAGCTTTTCCACAGCTGCTTGAACTAGCGCAGCCTTCTTCGACAAAGTCATCCGCATTAACTCCTGTAGCACCTTCGACGGTCGTGCAGTTGTCCCTCAATAACCAAAAGTCACGCAGTGCCGCAGTAGCATTTGAAGCAAAATCCAAACCTTCTGGGTTGCCAGCCGACGGCGGCAAGCCTGGAATAAAGCATCTAAGACTGTACAGACGCTGTTGGGGGCGACAAGGCACATTCTTTTGGTTCGTCAAAAATTGCCCGCCTACAGCGCGACGATTTGGGTGGGGCGCGGGCGACAATCAGGATGAGATGCTACGTCGCAGCGTCCTGGACGTTATCAAGTTGATTGTCGCTGGCATCGATTTCGTCGAATGTTTCGCAAACTTTTCAGTTTCGCGGCTGTCAGTGATATGTGAACATTGTCCTATGCTTGGCTAGGGGTTTGCGGCGTGATCGAGTTCAAGGGCGTGCACTATCCGAAGTCGGTGATCCTGCACGCGGTATTCTTCTAGCTGCTCTACGCCGTGTCCTATCGCGACCTGGAGGAGATTCTGGCCGAGCGCGGGGTGGCGGTCGACCACGCCACGCTGAACCGCTGGGTGGTGAAATTTGCGCCGCTGATCGCTGCCCGAGCGCAAGCCAAGAAGCGGCCGACAGCCACGTCCTGGCGGATGGACGAGACTTATATCAAGGTGAAGGGTCGCTGGACCTACCTCTACCGCGCCGTGGACCGGGAGGGCCAAACCCTTGACTTCATGCTCTCGGAGCGCCGTTACCTGGCCGCTGCCCGGCGGTTCTTCAAACGAGCGATTGCCGCCAACGGCGTGCCGGATCGAGTAGTGATCGACAAGAGCAGTGCCAATCTGGCCGGCCTGCAAGCGGTGAACACGATCCTGAAAGTCGCCGCCGACGGGCGGACGATCGAGATGAGGCAGGTCAAGTATTTGAATAACATACTTGAACAAGATCACCGCTTCATCAAGCGGATCACCGCTCCGACGATGGGCTTCAATGCCTTTCACTCCGGCGCCGCCCACATCGCCGGGATCGAGGCAGCGCACATGATCCGCAGAGGGCAGATCCCTGCCAATGGGGCGTCGGCTTTCCAGATCTTCGCCGGGCTCGCGGCATAATTCTGTCCTCAGCTCAGGCTATCACGCCACTCCACAAAGTTTGCGACGGAACCCGTTACGGGCGAGGATGGTTCGTGTTTGGCTTTTGTGAACTGTCACGGATGCGGTCCCCGGTTACTGGCAAGGCGGGAAAGCATGGTCTTGCAGAGGGATATACCTCGTAATATATCCGGTATATCTAAGAGGGAATATCCCATGCCACTCTACATCAAGAACGAGGAAGTTGCAGACCTTGCGGCAAGAGTCGCACGTGAGTTGCATGTGGACAAGACAGAAGCCGTTCGTCGGGCGCTGGAATTGCAGATCGAGGCGCTTGGCCAACGCGAGACGCTGGCGGACAAGATTGCGCGCCTCCAAGCGCAGGTGAAGGCGGATGGTTTCAAGCGGATGCCCGACGAGAAGGCGTTCATGGACGACTTGTCGGGGGACATCTGATGTTCATCGACAGTTCGGCCTTTATGGCGATCTTGCTCGATGAACCTAATGCGGGCGATCTGCTCCTTCGGTTGGCAGACGAGGGGCGCAAGCCGATCACGACGCCTGTGGTGCGATACGAGGTTGTGGTGTCGCTGGCCCGAAGCCGGGCCGAAGGCCGGGCGATCGGGTCGGAAGATCTTCGTCTTGCGGAAGAGCGCTTCGAAGCGCTTCTGAAGATCCTTGAGTGCAGCGAAGTCATGGTGACGACAAAGATCGGCCGGCTGGCGACAGAAGCGGCCGCCGTCTATGGCAAGGTCGCTGGACATCCTGCAAACCTCAACATGGGCGATTGCTTGAGCTACGCGGCGGCGAAGGCGAGCGGCCTTCGCTTGCTCTACAAGGGCGAGGATTTCAGCGAGACGGATTTGGCGTAAGGCTGTCGCACGCGGTGGCATGAAGAAAGCGGCCCCGAGGGGCCGCTTGTCCTTGCTGTCAGTGCAAGTAGTGCCGGGCGGCACCGAGAACGATGACGGCGAGGGCAATCATGCCGCCAATCCTCATCGTCAGGCGATCCATCTTCATCGTCAGGCTCTGCTCGAGGTGCGCCAGATCGGACTTGGTTGCGAGTTCGGTTGTGTCGATCTCGCCAATACCTTCGGCGATGGCGTCAGCGGCCTTGGGATCAACGCCTGCGGCTGCGAGCTTTCGCGCGAATTTGAGCGTGTCGATGTGCAAGGCTTGGCTCATGGTGATCTCCTTTGAGCAATATAGCGGTCAACCGCCTTCGGACCAAGGCAATCATTGCCCCGCCCGCGCGGTCGGGAGCATGGGGCACGCCGAGTCAAGGACCGGGCCACCGGCCCGGCTTGCAAGCCGCGCCCTTCGCGCGGCGCCGTCCTTGACCGGTGTGAGACAATGCGAAGACCGTGTGGGTGGGCATGCCGGCCCCGCCGCACGGAGAACGCGGCGGTTAACAGGCTGGCACGTCTGTTGGCGCAACGGTCTCGAACCGCCCGCGTCTGGCGATCCAAGGGATCGGCTGATGCGGGCTGAGGATCTTCGATCCACGCGCGCGTGGATCACGATGGGGGTGGGAGAGCCCCGCGCGCGAAGCATGGCAAGAGGCCAGGGCGGCTTTCGCCGCCCTAGCCGGTGTGTCAGTCGGCGCTGCCGTCGTCTTCGCCGGGCTTGGGGGCGAAGAGCACCAGCTCGCCGTTCCGCGGGAAGGCATCCAGCTTCAGCGACATGAAGGCCTTCGCCTCGGTGACCTCGCCGGTTTCGGGGTCGGTCGTGCCTTCGTTCAGGAAGGCGACACCCATGCGGTTGAAGCGGGTTTTGCCGTCCTTGCCTTTGACCGGGTTCATCACGTTGAAGTAGCGGTTGGTAGCCATGTCAGGTCTCCTTGTTTCCGATGCAGACCGGCCACGGGCGGGAACAAGGGGGCGGATCAAGCGGAATTTTGCTGCGCGAGGAATGGCCCGCCTTGGCGGGGCAGGGGAAAATTCTGCTTGAAGGGCATCGTTGCCGAGAGGCTGCGATGCCTGGTCCGTTCCCGCCCGCCCGTAGGTTGCATCGAGAGGAAACAGGGGGGCCTGATATGGCCGACCGCTGGCGCAAGATCTGATGAGGTCAAAGGCTAGGATGGCGGCAGCTTGGTACACGGGTGGCGCTGAACGAAGGCACGACCGGCCCCTGGGCGATCGGGTGGTCTGGCGAAGGGTGCAATGGCGGTGGGGCTGGATGCCGTGGAACGGCTTGGTGCTCGGCCCTAGCCCGGATGGCGAAGACGGCGGCGGTGCCGTGACGCATGGGTGCGGCGAAAGCTGGCCCTATGCGCGGGGCTGGGTGGGATACGGAAGAAAGACCTTGCGGGCCGCAGGCCCGCGCCGAATGCCGTGTACACGGCTCCTGCGCGGATAGCGCCGGGCCAGGTCGCGCGGGGCGGCGCAGGCTGCTCCGCGCGACCTGGGCATCCTTGCCGGTCCTCCTGCTGCCCTTGACAAAAAAGGCCCCGCCGAAGCGGGGCAGGTTCCTTCAGCCACGAAGGTCAGGGAGAAAATCAGGGGACGGCGCATCTAACGGCAAGGGCGGGGCGGCTCAAGCCGCCCCGCCGTGGTTTCAGAAGCAATCGGGCTGCCAAGCCGCGATCCGCTCGGCCTGCTCGGGCGTCACTTGATAGAGGGCGCGGGTCTGCGGATCGGAGAACAGACGTTCCATCACGGCAACCTTTTCGCTTTTCTTGGCCTTGGCGAAGGTCTTCACCCGCTCGTCGCTTGTGTCGGCTCCGAGAAGGTCGGCAAAGAGCGCGTCCAGATAGGGCCCGTTCACGCGCCCGAAGAAGTTGCTTGCCGTGGGCGTCCAGACCTTGCGGAGGTTGGCGTTCGCCTCGTCCTCGATGTGGTCAAAGAGGCTGGTCGTGCGTCCGCTCGCGCTGCCGCCGTAGTTCAAGAGCCGGGCGATGGAGGCCGTAAGCATGGCGTTGCGGTGCTTCTTGCCCTGCTCTTGGAAGGCGAGGAACTTGGCGGCAGTGTCTTCCGGCATCGTGAAGTCGGACCCGCTCGGTTCCACCGTCAGGCGCGGATCAATCTCGCAACCGTCCTCGGCGGTGGGCGTGATGTTGGGCAGGTCCGTGCGGATGCCGAAGACGTCACAGTAGCGCCCGCTGTCGGGGGAGAGCGCATAGGCCAGAAGGTCGAGCACCAATTCGGGCTTGGCAAGAAGGGCACCTTGGACGGCTGCGAGCCGCAGGGCCTTCATGTCCGTGACCAGCGCTTGGCTATAGGGCGACTTCGGCGCACCGCTGCCAGCGGCTTCCCCGGTTGCGTGGCGGTTGGCCTGCATCAGGCCAGCGGCGACGGCTTCGGCGGCGTCCTCGGGCTTCACCATGCCTTCGGTCAGGCGGATCGTGCCGTTCCGCTCGACGGTCAGAAGGCAGCCGGAAAGCGCCTTTTGGTCCTCGGTGAAATAAGACGCCTGTTTGGCATCGAGGGCGGCAAGGCGCTCGATCCCGGCCTCGTCCAGCATTTCCTCGGCCTCCAATTCCGAGAGTTCATCCCATTCGAGGGCTTCTTCCTCGGTCAGGTCGTTGGATACCGGGTAGAGGCGAGCGAGCTTGTGGCTCTCGGTGTAGTCCCACGGCACATATTCGCCTTCGAGCGCGTCCACCCATTTCCAGCCCTGTTCGGCTGCGATCTGGGCGGCGGTATCCTCCAACTTCTCGGCAAAGAGCCGGTCGAGAAGGTCCGGGCTTTGCAGGTAGGCGACATCGGCAAAGAGGTCGGTGCTGATGGAGCCACCAGCCGCCTTGTAGGTGTCCAGCCCGACGAAGACGGCGCGCCGGTCGGTCGAGCGCACGGCCTGCGGCTGCAACTGGCCCTTGATCCACGCTTCCGAATAGTCGCGCCCGATCACGGCTTCGAGCACTTGCAGCGCAAGGTCTTCGTCGGTCGCGACGGTGAAGGCAGCGGCTTGACCAAGCGAGATTTGACCAGCGGCGAGGGCGTCGATCACCGGGGCGGGCAGGTCCGCCAGCGCGAGACGGCGATAGACATGCTTTTCGGTGACGGCGAAGGCGCGGGCGATGGAGGTGACCGGTGCGCCGCTGTCCCGCATCTTGCCGTAGGCGCGGATTTCCTGCGCCGGGGCCAGCGCTTCGCGCGCGCTGTTCTCGGCGTTGGCCCATGCTTGGGCGGTCAGCGCATCGGGGGCGAGGCGCACGGGGACCATGGAGAGGGCCGGGTTCTGCTCGGCGGCGAGGGTCAGGGCGCGCAAGCGCCGCCCGCCCGCGACGATGGCAATCCTGCCGTCTTCGTCCCGCAGGCCCGAAAGGTTCTGGATCAGGCCACAGGCAAGGATGCTTTGCACCAGAAGGGCGATGCCTTCGGGGTCGGCCTCTTGGCGGGGGTTGATGGGCGAGAGGTAGAGATCGGCCAGCGGGGCGGTGATCACTTCGGCGGTCGGGGCGGCCACGTAGGCCAGGGTTTCGTGCTTCGTCATGGCTGATAGTCCTTGAACTGGATTTGAATGTTCGGTTATCGTTCTCCTGTGGACCGGCCCCTGTGGGGACCGATCCGGCTTATCGCGCCGCTCAGGCGGAGTGCTGTTTCAGGAAGGCGAGGGCGATCTTGGCCGACAGCCCGCCTTTCCTGATCAGCGCGGCGGCTTCGGCCTTGCGCGCGTCGAGATAGCTTCTGGACATGGTTTCACCTCCTTTCCGGCGCCGGTTGCGCCTATCGGACGGCACCTTTGGGGACCGCCGATTTCAGTAATCTTCGGGCAGCATGATCGTGAGGACGCGGCGGGTCTGGGCCGGGTCTTCGGGGCAGGGCGACCCGAACACGTAGTCCTCGTCGTAAAGGTCGATCTTCCAATAGGCGCGCTGACGCAGGCCCGCGTGGCAGACCTCGACCACGCCGAAGTCATGTTCTGCGAGCGGATCGTTGTCGTCGGTGAAGGTGGCGAAGTCCCGCACGGCGCGGGTGACGTCTGCGATGAACTGCGCACCCATCGCCATCACGGTCCGGGTCAGGACGGCGGTGCCGTCGATCTTCTGGCCGTCGCATTCGGTGACGCTCAACGCCTTGCGGAAGGCGTCATTTTGGGCGGCGATCTTGCCGGTCCGCTCATCGGGGAAACGAGTATCAAGCATTGTCTTTCCTTTCGTGGCGCGCGGTCTGGTCTTGATGCCAGCATCCGCAGTGGGCTGAGCCTCCACGGTCTGACCGTCGAAATGCCCATGCATTTCGGAAGGGCAGAGCGGGGAGGGCAAAGCCCTCGCCGCGACGGGTTCTGGCGGCGTCAATGGGTCAGGGGGCCGGCTGGCGCGGCCCGCAGCCTGAAAGGCGAGGACACGGGCCGGTCCCCTGACGACGACGCATCGCGGCGGCGCTTGCCCATTGATGCCGACAGGTTCCGTGCCAGGCGGATTGAAAAAGACAGGATAGGTGTCGGGCGGGCTAACCCGACCGGCGATGTCGATCGAGGGCGTTTGGCGGCGTGCCGACAAATCCCCTCGGGTTCCGCGCGCGCTTCGCGCGGGACGCATTCGACTATCCCACCGCGAACACCTGATTGACGGTTCCGACCTGATCTCGGCCGAGGTCGTTTGCTGCGACAGCGATCCAGACCCGGCACGGGCCGAGATGGAGGTTTGCGCTGACCATGCCGCCGCGCGCGCCAGCGGCTCTGGAAGAGACGATGGCGCGCGCTCTTTGGCGGCAGGGAGAGCGCGGGCCGGAAGCTCGGGGCCTTAGCCTCGGAGCGCGGTGCCGCCCGGAGGGGGGCAGTCGCCCGGCGTGTTCCTCCACGTCAGCCTTGACCGATGCTGATCTTGCAGAGACACCGCCTAAAGCTAAGACCACATCACCGATTGCCAGTAGTATGAGGACTTGTCATGGGCTCGAAATTTCTCCCGACCACCGAGGACCAGGCTGCGAATTGGTTCGGCATAAGAGTTGAGCGTCCCTATTGCGACGATCTTCAGAAATCGAAGGAGATAGCCGCCTTTCATTTGAATGGACTGGCGGAAGTCATCGAGGTGATCACGTTTCGGACCCGGAACGAACGGGCGGGGCGAGGCAATAACGTCTGGCCGACGACGCAAGGCTTCTACCTGCGCTGGTCGCACCGGATCGTGCTGCTCGATCGACTTCTGTTGGCGGATCACGGGATGGGGACGGCTGCCGAGGCTGTGAAATATCTCATGGGCCTGATCGAGGCGTCTGGCGTGTGCCACGAGACTATTCCGGTGGACGTGCGCGACACGTTTGATCTGTCGATCCCGGAGGCGCTTGACGAGATCCTGAGCTATCCGGTTCTTCGGATCGCGGGGCCTGGGATCGAGCGCAGGAAGAAACGGGGTGTCGGCTTGCCCGCCCGCGCTCCGCGCCGGTAGGCGCGGGGCGGGTTAACAGGCGGGCGCAATTTCCTGCTGCCGCTTTTGCGGCTCCTGCGCGGATAGCGCCGGTCCGGGGGGCGGGGTGCGGCGCGAGCTGCGCCGCGCGTCCCGGACAAACGCGGGCCAGCCCCCAAGGAACACGACAAAAGAAGACCCCGCCGAAGCGGGGCCAGGTCCTTCAGCCACGAAGGTTAAGCTAGCTGGCCTTGTGCAAGGTCAGGATCACGGTTTGGATGTTGGTTCCGACCGATGCGAAGCTCTCGGCCGGCAGCGCGGTCCAGCGGCGGCCATAGCGGGCAGCATCGACCCGTTCGGCCCATTGGCGAAACTCGATGTGCCGGGGGGTTTCGTTGACCTCGGCCGAAGCCGGAAGGATCACGCTGAGCTTTCCGCCGGGCGCCACGAAGTTCCAGGCATGGACGACGTGCGCGATCCAGTGGGTGCCGGCAAAGGGCGGATTGGCAAGGACGGCATCAAAGACCGGATGCGCCTCGACCTTCAGGAAGTTGGCGAGCCGCACCGTCAAGTTGGGATGCGCGATGCTTTCCAGTGCCCGCGCACGGTCGGGGTGGATTTCGATGGCCTCGACGATACAGCCTTTGGCGAGGAGAGGCCGGACGATATTGCCGATGCCGGCTGAGGGCTCCAGGACGCGCATGCCGGGTTTCAGGTGGAGGCTGCGCAGCAGCTCGTCCACCACGGCGGCCGGCGTCGGATAGAAGGCGAGATCCTTGGCCGGGACCTGGCTCCGCTTGCGGATAATGTCGGGGGTGTCGTCCTCGGTGGCGGCGTCCGCGACGGCGGCGCCGTAATAGTCGGCAAGGACGAGGTTGGCCTTGGTCACAAGCTCAGGGCGGGAAAACCAGAGGTGAAGGTTGCCATTTTTGAACGCCCGCGCCGTGAAATATTCGGTTTCGACCTCGCTTTGCCGCGCGCCATGGGCGCCGCCGCGGGCGTGGCGGATAGCCGCTTCCAAAGCGCCGGGGTTTGGGGCTTTGCCGTCAAGGATCGCAAAGACGCGCTCGATGTCGGCCACGGTCGAAGAATAGGAGCGACAATGCCAGTAGCCCCATTCATCGAACACGCGGGTCAGGATGATCCGGCTGCCGATCTTGAAGGCATCGTGGCTTTTGAACCGTCGGTCGAGATCGGAAAAGCAGCGGGCGAGGCCGCGTTTGAACATGAGGTCGGCGTCGCCGGTCAAGCGTGAGAGGGTGGCTACCATATTCTCAAGCGTGGCCTCCGGGACATCGCCGCGCAAAGCGGCCTCAAAGGTATCGCGCTCGGTGCGGTCCATCACGGAGTGAAGGCGCGTCTCGTGCAAGAGGCGGGTCCAGATGCCCGCATCAAGCTGGGTGCGCCATGCGGCAAGCGAGGCGTCGGCATCGAAGTGGGCGCCGAACAGGTTCTCAATGTGGGTCGTTTCACGGCGGCTGTCGCGATAGGCGGCATGGCCGCCGTGGGCGGTTTTGGCGATGTTGGCCGCGGCTTGGGTGAGGGAGAAAGCGCCCGCGAGCGCGGCGGCCGCCTCGGTCATTCGCGCGAGGGCTGCGGCTCGGGCGTCGGCGATCGTCTGAAGGCCGAATTGGGGCACAAGGGCCGAGGCCGAAGTGTTGGCG
Source organism: Paracoccaceae bacterium (assembly GCA_028875855.1). Taxonomy (GTDB): domain Bacteria; phylum Pseudomonadota; class Alphaproteobacteria; order Rhodobacterales; family Rhodobacteraceae; genus Solirhodobacter. The sequence continues at coordinate 44,690 of JAGWVA010000022.1, read as the reverse complement.
GTGAAGGTCTCGACACGCGACATATCAGTGCTCCGCGACAAGGGTTTGGCCGGTGATGTCGGCAATGGTGCGAAGATCCTCTTCGCTGATGGTGGGGGCTTCGGCGGCGTGCGTTTTGCTCGGCTGCCATTCGCCAGGCGGCCACAGTCGGCCGTTGTAGCTGACTTGCGCGATGTGCTGGCCTTGCTCGTCGAAGATCTCGCCGCCACAGCATTGCGACATCCCCAGATCGTAAAGGCTGCGGAAGGCAACCCACGCGCGTTGGCAGGCCTCAAAGCTTGTAAAGTGCCTGAGCCAGAACGGGCCGGGTGTCAGCTCGACGGGCAACGGCACGCGGCTGTGGGACAGATCAAGCCGCACACGAAAACGGGTGCGCTCGGTGATCGGGTAGTTAAGGGCTTCTTCGGGGGTCGGGGACATGGCGTCGCTCCTTGGCATGGGGGAGGGGCCGGGACGTACCCGGCCGAGGTGTTCAGTTGAGAAGCCGGGGGCCGGTGTCGGTCCACGATATGCGGCGGCGCATGTCGTCCAGCACGGCTTGGCTCTTGACGGTCGGGCCGGTGACGCGGTGGGCGATGAAGCGGTAGTAAGCGTCGGTAACAATCCAGCCGTGCGTCACGCGGCGGCGTCCAACGTAGTGGAAAAACACATAGGCGATGGCCGGTCGGTCGCGGGTCAGGGCGTCGATCTTGGCGCGGTCGGCGCTGCTGAGGAGGTGGGCAAACCGGGCAATGTCGGTGTCGTGCAAGTGGCCGGGCGGGAAGCTGTGGCCGTTGCACTCGGTTTCGGCCCAAGGCCGGATGAAGGCTGAGGCTTGGACGTTCGACTCGACATTGCCGGTGCCGACATATCCGTGCACCCGATGGTTGGCGGCCTTGTCGAAAGTGGCGTGTCCGCTGGCAACGGGGCCTTTCGCCAGATTGGCAAGGGCGCAAAGGTCGGCGTGGGGCATGGTGCGAAGCTGGTGGGCCGTGTGCATCATTCCGCCTCCGCAATGGCGCGAATGTCGGCCAGTAGGTTTGTAAGGGCGGCCTCGGTCGATCCGGCAATCTTGGACAGGTCGTCTTTCGTCCAGTCCACGCCAAGCGCGATAAGCCGCTCCACCTTGGCGCGGGCCTGGGCGCGCGTCCGGCAATCGAGCTTGCGATAGAGGTGGTTGCCGCTTGAAAAGAGCACGATGGTCCAGACGGCGTGACCGGGGCGGCCATACTTGTAGATACCGAAGGGGCCGATGGCGTAGCCGCGCACTTCCTCTCGCGGCAAATGCGGCATGTAGGCGGGAACGGTGAAGCTGCGCGGGGTCATGGGGGTGGGCATTTTCATCGCTCCTGTCAGGCGGGAATTGCGCGGTAGTCGTAAAGGTCGCGGCCTGCCTCGCGGGCGTCGATCATGGCGCGGGTCATGCCGTCGCGGGGGCATTGGGTCCAAGTGAACAGGGCAACCCTCTCGCCGGTCACGCGGTCGGTGGCGGTGATGGTCCAGCGGTTCCGCTCGGCCCATTCGGCGGCAAACCGGGCGGCCTGCTTGGCGTCTGCGAGATTGGCGAACATGTGCACAGGCAAAGCGGCGACGGCGTAAACTTCGCGGTTCGGCGCGTTGGTGGTGGTCTGGACGTAGTAGTCCCCGGAGTGCAATTGGCTCGTGTAGATCACGGCTTGTCCTTTCGTGGCGCGCGGTCTGGTCTTGATGCCAGCATCCGCAGTGGGCGGAGCCTCCACGGTCTGACCGTCGAAATGCTCCATGCATTTCGGAACGGCAGAGCGGGGAGGGCACAGCCCTCGCCGCGACGGGTTCTGGCGGCGTCAATGGGTCGGGGGGACGGCTGGCGCGGCCCGCAGCCCACAGGGCGAGGACACGGGCCGGCCCCCCGACGACGACGCATCGCGGCGGCGCTTGCCCATTGATGCCGACAGGTTCCGTGCCAGGCGGATTGAAAAAGACAGGATAGGTGTCGGGCGGGCCTGCTCGCCCGGCGATGTCGATCGAGGGCGTTTGGCGGCGCGCCGACAAATCCCCTCGGGTTCCGCGCGCCCTTCGCGCGGGACGCATTTCACTTGAGGTTGTCCAGTACCGGCGCGAGCGCAGGCACCTTGCAGGCGTCGAGCTGAACGGCTCAGCGAGAGAGCAACGGAAAGCGAGACGACTGTGGGCAACCGCGCACGGTAGGGTTCATTGGATGTGTAGGCAGCAGTGACGTTCCGTCATAGCCAACATCCGAGTGAGAATTTTCTCACTCCTGGGCCTGTGCAGGCTTGTAAAACATGAATCGAAGATGAACAAATGAGCAACCGATAGGAGCATTTCTACGCTGTCTGCAAGTTTTGGTTGTCTCGATTGGTGGCCCGAATGCAGGTGGGGGGGCGTGGATAGCAGCGGTTAAACGACAGTGAGCAATCGTTGGGTAGGTTTGGGATGACGGTAGAGTTCGTGGGTCATGAGATTACGGCCACGCAGTTCGACAAGGCGAAGACGGCTCTAGGGGTTAGGAGCGAGGATATTGCGAAGGTGACCGGCCTGCATCTGGATGAGCTAAGGAAGGTCGAACAAGGTGGGGCAGGATCTGGCGTGACGGATGTCTTGCGCAGATATTTTGCCGAGAACGGTGTCGGTTTTTTTGTTTCAGGGGACACGTCTGAAGATAGGGGCGGGCTTAGTCCAAGCCTGGAACCGGGACGGATTGCCAAGCACCTTCACTCGGTGAAGGTGGCCTTATGTCTCGACAACGCTGCGATTCAGGAAGCGACAGGTATTGACGGCACAACGCTGGACAAGCTGGCGCAGGGGATCTTTGCGGTCGAAAGTCTTGTGGTGCTGGCGCATTATTACGAGACCCTGGGCGTTCAATTTGCTCTGGATCATCTGGGAAGGATTGGCATCCTTTTTGGATAACCACAGTCCAGCCTCTGCTGGTTCTGGTTCGTGAGGCAAGGCGTGCCCGTGGGGGGCTAGCGGTGTTTCACGGCGGCTTGGCTCCGCGGCGAGGGGGTGCTGGTCGCCCTCGCCTTGGCCATGACGCGACCCGCATCGAGCTGTTCGCCAAACGCTCCGACCAATGCGGACCGCGGCATGACGCGACCGCTGAGAGGCTTGCACAAGTCTTCCAAGGAGGCGTCATCACCGGGCACGGTCTGAATCCCGGCTTCGTAGCGGCGCGCTGTCGTCATGGCTGGTCTCCTTTTGTTTCGGGTTCACGAGGCGGGCGGCGGCTAGTAACGCTTTGCCGTCGGGACGGGGCCGAGAAATCGCTTGAAGGCATCAATCCAATCGCTGGCCTCCATCTGCTGCGCGACTGCGAGCGAGAGTTTCTGGTGGCATACGAGAGAATGGAGACGGTTTTCGAGCCGATCCTTCGCGTAGGAGCCCCATCCGCCGGCGACATGGTGCGGCTCGGGCCAAAGGTTCAGGGGGCTAGTGGGTGAACCGCCAAGCTCAAGGCTGATGAGGTGGTCTTCTTCGTAGTCACGAAGCCGCCGGTCGGCGTAGCCGTACTCCGCGATCTGGTGGCGTTTCAGGGCCTCGGTATAGGCCTCGGGCGGGCGCACGGTGCGCGTGTAGCCCCGGACACAAATGGTCTGGTGAATGTTGGCCTGGGTGACGCGGGGATCACGCGCACCGGGGGTCATTCGGGGATTTGGCAGCGCTGCGGTCGCAGGGAGAAGGGCTGAGTAGCGGCCCGATGGATGCTCTACGCCGCCCAAGGACCAAGCCAGCGCCGGCATTGGCGAGAGAAGGGCGATGGCAAGAAGGGCGGGTTTCATTGGGCGGAATCCTCAGCGGGAAGGATAGGCTGCAATTGGGCAAGGCCGGTGGCGATGAGCCGCCCGATCACGGCGGTTTCGGTACGGCCAAGGCGTGCCGCTATGGCGGCGGTTGACTGACCGGCGCGGTAGAGCGCTTGCAACGCGGCGCAATCGTCGTCGGTCCACCGCTTACCGGCTTGGGGGGGACGATCGGCCTTGGCTGTGGTCTGGACGGGTCGCTCTGTCGGCGCAGCTTCAGGTGGATCTTCGATCTCGAACGGGGGGACATTCTCGGGATAGCGCTGAGGCAGTTCCACGGCCGCGAGAGCGCGCGAGAGAAAGCGGAGATCGCCCTCGTCGAGCTTCAGGTTGGATTCGGACGACAGGACGGCAACGGCCTCTGCCCCGTAGGGGCCGACGCCGTAGGCAAGGCGCCGTTCAACACCGTCCGTCAAGTCCACGATGAACGTGGTGTCGGGCTGGCCAGACATGTCCTACCTCCGAAAACTGTCGAGAATGCTGATTGTGTGAAGGTTAGAGGTTGGCTCGACGGCGGGTTCGTCTTCGACTTGATCGACCGCTTCCTCTTCCACCTCGAGGTGGTTTTCGATCTCAGTCTCCAAAAGCGCTTGGGGTTGTTCTCCTTGTTGGTGGTTTTGGTCGGTGGCTCGCATCGACATCATGCGCCGCTCGAACTCGGCCGCCCAGGTGTCGATCGCGACAACCCTTCGGTCCAGAGCGGCGAGCGCGGTTTGGATCGCATCAAGGCGGGATAGAATTTCACGGTCGATGGGCGAAGGCCCCTCGGGGGCCCGCTGTACAGGTGCGGCATCGGCGCGGGCAAGCGACGGGCGCTGTTCTGGGGTCTTCGGGCGCGTAGCCAAGTAAGCGGCGACCGATCTGAGGGCTTCAAGCGCCGCTGCGATGACGAAGGAGCGCGCCGCCCAAACCCAAATATCAGCGGTGAAAAGGGGGGCGGTTATGGCAACCTGTGGCGGCCACAACACCGACGCCGGAAAAGCCACAAGCAAGTGGCCGGAGGGATCGAGAATGGGAGCAACGAGCCAGCCAAAGAGCCGGGCGGCTGTGGTCACGCTTTGCCTCATGGGGTCGCCAGACCGAGGCAGCGCGGTCCAGAAGAGCGGCAAGGCGGCAAGGCCCATCGCAGTGAAGACTGCGATGACGGAAACGACATCCGGCATGTGGAAGGATAGAGTGCCGAGGACGCCCGTCAGGACGAGCGCGGTCAGGAAAGCGCTGAGGCTAGCGGGCATGGGCGTTCCTTCCGGCGAAGGCAAAGAGAGTGAGGACGCCCATAGTGGCCAGAGCGAAGCTCGCGGGCAGGGCAGCGGCGAAGTGTATGGCGAGAGTGCCTGTGCCGGTCATGGCGGCGATCGCGGCGGCCGGGGCAGCGGGGGATCGGGAGTGGCGCAACCGCGAAAGGGGTTTGCCGCGTACGATCTGGTAGAGCACCGCCATGAGAAGGGTGGCGAGTGCATAGAGCGAGAGGATCAGAAGGAGCTTGTCGATCGGGGCGGCGAGACCGACGAGCGGCATGATCAAGGCGTCGCCCATCCCGACCTGACCGGGCCGGAAGTGGGCGGTTGCGGCAATGAGAAGGGCCAGAGTGAGCGTGGCGAGAGCTGGCAGAGCAACCGGCGCGGCCACGGCATGCCGCAAGCCGGCCAGCGCGGCGGCGGCGACGGCGGCGGCCGCGAGATCGACCTCGAAGCGCCGCATGTCGGTCCATGCGAGCCGCAAGAGGGCGAGGGACGCGAGGGTGGCGAGCAAGACGGGCATTGGATCAGTTCGCCGTGCTGAACGTGTTCTGGAAGAGCGGGCAGATGGTTTTCAGGCGGGTGGCGAGGCAGGCGTCCATCGGACGCCGCCCGGTGTCGCGGACGGCGATGGGATCGGCCTTGGCCGACACGATGAGCTGGGCTTGATAGGCCGCGAGTTCGGCCAGGTAGAGATTGTCCTCCTTCAGCGACGAGAGAGAAGCAAGAAGCGCATCCCGCGCCTTGGCTTCCTTCGAATTGACCTGAGGGGCTGCCGTGCTCGCTTGGGCGAGCGCAAGGACGAGGGCGGCGGTGGTCAGGGGGATCAAGCGCATGAGTATCCTCTCTAGCAGCCGGTGCAGCTTTGCGTGGTCAGGTAGGTGATGAGGCCGCGGTCGGCCGAGACGGTCGCGGAGGCGACCTGTTGCGCCAGAAGATTGGTCACGGCGAGCGTGTTGAAGTGCAGGTTGTTGGCGGTGAGGGTCGAGGCGCTGAGCGAGGAAATGCTCGCATTGGTCAGTGCCGCTTGGGACGAGACGTTCAGGGTGTTGGCCGAGAGTGTGCCGGTCACGGTGGTGGAGGTGGTTGAAAGCGTGCTGGTGGTTGCCGAGGCGGCGGTGAGCGTTCCCGAGATTTCGGCCGAGGGGGCGGTCAGCGTGCCGCTGATCGAGGCGGATTGTGCAGTGATCACGCCGTCGATCTGCGCGGCGCCGGTGCTTTTGAGCGTGGCGGTGTTGGTCTGGCCGGTGACGGTCAGGGTTTGCGCGGTCAGGCCGGCGACGTTGGCGAGATCGTTGTTGCCGAGATCGAGGGTGGTCTGCATCCGGTTCAGCTCGGGATGCCCGGCGACAGCGGTGCGGTAGAGGTAGGGCTCAGCGTCGGCCGAGAGCGAGACATAGCGCAGCGCAAGGGCCGCGCCGGGGGCAAAGACAGCCGGGGCGGCGGCGATCAGCGGGGCCGCACTGTAGGAAACACCTGGTCCGGTCAGCTTCGTGGCATTGTAGGGGGCGATCCACGCGGTCGGTCCCGTGGTTGGATCTCCGGCCGGGATCGTCGGTGGACTGACGGAGCCAACGGCGACGGCCATGACGATCACGCCATTTGAATCCGGCGCATAGGCCCAAAGCTGAATGGCACGGTGGCGGCGCGTCGTCGTGGCGACGGTCGGGTTCCAGAAACCTGCGGCCTCCAAGGCGGCAATGCCAAGCTGCTGTGGGGTCGTGTCGGCCGCGATCTGGGCCGGAAGGGTCTGCTGGACATACCCTGCGGCCGCCTGTGCGGCGGCGTCGAGCTGCTGAAGCTCCGTGCGGGCCTCAAGGCTGGTGAGGTAGCGGGTGGCAAGGTTGGCGCCGAATGTCAGTCCGACCGCAATCAAGATGACCCCGAACGTGGCGTCGATGATGCCGAGGGCGCGCCGGGATCGGCGCGGGATCAACAGCCGCTGCATGTCTGTACCGTGATGTGTTTGAGGTTGGCCGTGGTCGCGGCAAAAGTGCCACTGGCCTGCAAGGTGTTGGCGCTGAGGGTTCCGGCGCCGCCGCTCTCGGGAGACGCGATGTTGTTCACGGCTCCGGTGGAAACGCTGGTCGGGTTGGGCAAGGACAGGCTTCCCGTGACCGCCGCCTCGGGGGCGGCAAAGGTGGGGGCCGTGGCGTTAGTGGCGAGAATGGCATCCCCGCTCATGGTCGATGCGGAAAGGCCGCCGATCTGACCTTCGATCGCATCAAGGGTGCCAAGCGTCATCGTGCCGGCCGAGAGCTGTCCGGACGTAGCCAGAGAGGTTGACGCGAGCGTGGTGCCGATCGAGGCCACGCTGGCGGCAAGGTCAGAGGCGGCGAGGGCGGTTGTGTTCGCCGATTGGGCGGTGAGGTCATGCGCGGAGGCAATGTCATGGCCTGCCATGTCGAGGGTCGCGCTCATCTGAGCGGAGGCCCATCCGGCCCGAGGCGCGCGGAGAACCGCCGCAGGGTCGAGGCCCGCAAAGGGTGCGGTGAAGATCGCAAGCTCTGTCGTGGGGTCGAGGGTATGGCCAATTGCGGCCGCGACGAGAAGGCTTGGGTCTTGGGTTTCGAGCGCTGCGCTGGCGGATGCATGGGCGAAGAGCGCGGTCTTCAGAGCGGGCATCATCGCGGCGTCTTGCGGGGGAAGTTTGATATAGAGAAGCCCATAGGGCAGGGGACCGGCTGCTGTGGTCAGGTCGGCCACGTAGCGCTGCACGGTCCAAGTCTGAGGCGTGGCCGCAAAGGGTGCATCGGCGTCCGTGGGCAGGACAATCCCGGTCGAGGGCAGCGTCTTGACGCTGGCCGCCGTGTTCAGCGGGATAGTGGTCAGAAAGCCGGTCTGGCCGTCGCGGACGAGGCGCGCAAGGTCGGCATCGAGGTCGTGGGCGGCCAGGATGAGGCCCTGCGCCCGGCCAGCGGCAATGCGATTGCGCATGGCGATGTTGGCATATTCGACCGCGTTTTGAAGGAGCGTGGCGGCAATGATCATGCCGAGGGTGACGCCGACCATGGATAGGCCGCGCCGGGAGCGACGGCCCCGCGAGGGGCCGCCTGTCTTCCGCTTAGAACGTGAGAACGACATCGTTGGTGTTCCCGGCTGCATCGCTGCATGCCTTGGCGACGTCGGTCGGGGTCGGGGGAACGGTGACGGCCGTACCGCCCACGGTCACGGAGAGAAGTTTGGTGCTGGTCGCGCCAGTGAAGCTGTTGAGAAGCGCGGTGCAGCCGGCGAGCGGAAGCGTGTATTCGACGGTGTACTTGTCGGTTGCGCCCGTCACGATGACCTTGGTGTGATAAGGCGACCACATCGTCGCGTTGTCGGGCATCGTCTTCTTCGAGAAGCTGCCCGAGGAGTAGAGCACCGGCAGGAGATCACTGGTCCCGTAGTCGCCCGAGTTCGCGTAGGCGCTGTCCACCGCGGCGGTGATGCGCTGCATCTGGTTGAGGATCTGCATGCTGCTGACCGAGGTCGTGGCCGAGTTGTACATCCGGGCGAGGAACAGCAGGAAGATCACGAGGAGGATGATCCCGAGGATCACCGAGAAGACGCCGATGCCGCGAAGGGCGCGGCGCGGGAGGGAGCGGCGCTTGGCGGTCTGAGCCGGCGCAAGGCGGTGCCGCAGGCTGAGGGTGAGGCTGTGAAGTGCTTGGTTCATGCAAGGCGTCCCTAGTGAATGGTTTGGAGGATCGAGAAGATGGCGGAGAGAGAGGCGCCGATGACGCCGGTGACAACGGACAGAAGGACGATGTTCACAACCGCCGTTATGCGCTTGATCGACTGCTCGATGTTTTCCATCCAGCGGTCGAGATAGAGGGCGAAACGGTCCACCCAGCCGTCCATCGTCGCCATGGCCGAGAGCACCGTATTGAGGTCCGCAGAGGGAAAGTTGTCACCGGCCCGGATGGCGGCGTCCCCGATGTTGGCGCGCTGCATTTCCTTGGCGATCCGATTGATGCGGACGCGCGGGTAGGCGGGTGTGAGGCGCGCCATTTCGGCGAGCGTGGCGGACTTGATGTCGAGGCCCATGCGCGCGGTTTCCACGACCGCGAAGAGGAACGCGGCGCCGACGCGGATCTTGTAGAGCGACCATGGCGGCAGAAGATCGAACACGGGGCGGCCAGGCCAGTCATAGTCCATCGTGGCGTTGACCGCGAAGAAGGCCGCCACGAAGCCGGCGGCGACGAGCCAGTGATAGTGCACCACGGCGGCCGAGATATGCGCGATGGCGATGGTTTGGGCGGGCCAGCTCGTTTCCGGGGAGAGCTGCGCGAATGTCGGAAAGAGCCGCGTTCCGAGGATGTAGAAGAGGACCGCGACGAGGACCCCGAGGAACGCGGGCTGCGCGATGGCATTGAGAATGGCGTCGGAGATCTTCTTCTGGGTGCGCGCGATGCGGGCCGCGCCCGCAAAGATGCGCTCCGCATCGGCCGTGCCATAGCGCGAGAAGAGAAGCGTCTCGGCGGGGCTTGAGATCCTTGCTGCCGTGGCAGCAAACTCGCCGCGCGGGATCGAGGCGCGCAGATCGAGGAGCACATGGGCGGTGAGAATGTTCCCGCGCCGCCGATACATCGAGGCTACGAGATCGAGGGCGCGCCCGGCGTCCATCCGGCTTGCCAGCATGTCAGCGACCAGTTGCCAGGCTTCGGCGCGGGCGCCGTTGCGGAAGGTGAGCGGAGCGACGACAGAAAGGATGCGACCGAGGAAAGCGTTCATTTCGCGGCCCCCACGACACGCACGGAGATCAGGGATGGGTGGTGGAAGTCCGCGCCCTTCGTGATCGCGTCGAAGGCGTCGAGTCGCCCGGCCACGACATGCCGCGCGACCTTCAGTCCAAGGGACGTGCCCCCGAGGCCACCCTCGCTCTTCGGGCGCAGCCAGTGATTGCGCGCGCCAAAGGCGTCACGGGCAATCACATACCGGAACCATTCCTCGGTAGGCTCGATGACTTCGCCGACCGCAATGAGGCGCTGGTATCCGGCCCATGCGGTGGTGCCGAGGCTGCCGCGATCGGACGTGCAATGCTCGCATCCTTCCGTGTTCCGCATGCGGATCGGGTGGAAGGCGAGGTGTTTTGCCTGCCGGGGAAGGTCGTCGGCCCGCGCGGGCTTCGAGCAATGCGGGCAGAGAAGGGGCACGAGCGTCTGCTTCATCAGCAAGCGGATGCCGCCCGGCTTGGCCAGCTCCTCCGGGGCCACGCCCATGTCGATCAGGCGAAACAGGATTTCGCTCGCGCTCTCGGTGTGGATCGTGGTGTAGGAGGCATGGCCCGAGGCCACGAATTGCAGGATCTCTTTCGCGCCATCGGCATCCCGGATTTCCGAGATCACGCCGACATCGGGGTTGATGCGGACGAAGTGCATGAGGGCCTGGCGGTAGTTCGCCTTGCGCGTTTCGGCGTCACCGGATGAGCCGACCGGGATCTGAATGATCCCTGCGCCACGCGCCCGATACTCAACCGGGTCTTCGTTGGTGACGATCGAGATCGCGCCCTTCGTCTCTTCGTAGAGCTTGTCCATGGTTCGGATGAGGGTGGTAGATTTGCCGTCACCCGTGGCGCCCCCGATGATCACGCATCCCGAGAGGCGGTCGCGGGCGTGCTGCAACGCCTCATAGACTTCATCGTCAAAGCCAAGATCGGCGAGGCTGCCGGTGGCGGCGGCCTGATCGTTGTAGAACAGACGCAGCACCATATGGGTGCCGAGGCCGTGATCGGTCTCGTGGAACCCCTTCTGGCCGCGCAGCTTGATCACGGAGCGGGGCAGGGGATAGCTGCCGCCTGCGCTGACCGAGAAGGACTGGAATTTGCCCGCCGCCATGGAGACGTGCTGTCCGCCATCGTCGCGCTGGTTGAAAAGGAAGTTCATCGCGACCCAGCCCTCTTTGGGCGTCCAGGGTGAGCCGAGGTCGTATTCGCGCCCGGCCACCTTCACCCGGATGTTGGTCTCGGTGTCGCGCTCATAGATCTTCAGATCGGACGCTCCCGCGCGGGCCGCCTCGGTCAAGGCCCATGTCAGGCGGGCGGCGGCATCGCTCTCGCTTACAATGGCGCGGCGGGCGTCGGCCGTGCCGCTGCCATCCGGGTCATAGAGTTCGGCGATCCGGCTCAGTTGCACGGTCTCGCGGGACACGATTGCCGGGATGGAGCCCGCGCTCTGAAGCGCGGAAAGCTCCTGCACCAGCTCGTCGTTGAAGCGATAGCCATCACCGATGTAGGCATGGCCTTCGACCGTAACGGCGCAGAGTTGCCGGAAGGTGGGACTGCCGACCGGCAGCACGCCGTTCGGCAAGGCGTTCGCGAAGCGTGCGCCGCTTGGCTCGCTGGCGGTCTTGGGTTTCAGGGGACGGGGCAAACGCATGGTCACCTCACCCGTGCTTCAGGGTTGGGATCGAGCCCGCGGCGTCGGTCCGGACTGGTCGGCCGTAAAAGCCCTCGGCGGGCTGCGGGTAGGATTTGGTGTTCGGCGGGAGGATCTCGCTCGAACCGGCGTGGCGCAGGGTGATGCCGCGCTGATCCACCGCCTCGACCCTGTAGCCGCCGGGCAGGGTATCGCCGACCTTGACGGTGTAGGTGGCCCCGCTTGCCTGATCGACGACGCCGCCGATGCTGTAGGCGCGTTGGCCGGGCACGGCGGCCAGCGAGATCATGGCGTATTTGGCGGTGCAGGCCACGGGGGCTGCATCGGAAGAGGAGGGTGCGGCCGGGCCACTGGCGGTGCCAGGCGCGGAAAGCACCGGTGTCTTGCTCGCGGATGTGGCCGCAATGATGGGTGTCGCGGGAACCGGCGTGGCGGCCGCGACTTTCACAGGCGCCTCCGCTTTCGACTTCGGCGCGGCCTTCGCGGTGACCACTGGTTTGGGCGGCGCGAGGAGCTTTGCCAGCTCTGCATCGCCCTTCTTCAATTTGACGATCAGCGCCGTACGCTCGTTGCAGACGGTGAGGATTTCCTTGTCGATCGCGAAGACATCGAGCGTATCGGCCCCTGTCATGGCCGCGTCGTAGGCCGCCTTCAGCTTGTCGTAGGGACAGGCTTCGATGGCAGCGAGGCTGGGGATCGGCGCGGCTTTGGTTGGACTGGCTAGCGTGTAGCCAAAGGCAAGGCAGGGGGCGAAGAGGGCGCCCGTAGCGGTCACGGCGAGGATCGCGAGAGAGGAGCTGAATGGGCGCATGGGAACCTCTTGGGGAACGAAAGGGCGGGGGCAGGCGGGATCGCGGGCCGTCACGATCCGCGCGCTGCTGCCGCGAGTTTGGTGACCGAGATCAGGTGGCGCGTCTGTCCCGTGGTAATGAGAAGGACCGGTCCATGGCTGGTCCAAAGGGTGGCGGCCTTGCCGGAAGACGCCTCGGTGGGCAGGTGAACCGTCTCGTCGGAATCGAGCTGGCTGCCCGCTGGCAGGGGACCGACCGCGCGGAGCAACGGATGCTTGAGGAAGGCGTCATAGAGCCCGGCGAGGGGAAGGGTTGGACCGGCAGAGACGAAGGTCCAAGGCAGATCGAGCGGATGGATGCCTTGAGCTGTCCAACGGATCACCGGCGGCTTGGCGTCGAGCCGGATGTCACCGCTGTCAAGGACGGTGCCTGCCGCATCGACCTGCCAGATCAGCCCGGCGGGTGCGTAGATCACCCATCGGGTGCCATCGGGCTTGGTGAGGACGTGGCCCGAGTGCGCGACGGCAAAGGTGGGAAAGGCCCGAAGCGAGCTGATCGTCAGAGAGGCTGTGCCAGCGGCACGCGCGCCGCCGGGAAGGGCCATGGCGAGGAGCGCGATGGACGTGCGGCGCATGATCCTCCCCGCACGCCCGGAGAGGCCGCGCGACAGAGCGCGCCGCCGGAAGAAGTCCCCGACGAGTGACGGGAGGGTGCAAACACCCGCCGGGGTATGCTGGCTGTTCGGTTGCGAGGGATGAGCCGCCAGCATGTTCAGTATTTAGCCAGTCGTTCGGGATGGGCGGTTACAAGGTCGGGACGCACTACGGGCGTTCCCCCCTGTTTCAATATCTTATTGTAGATGTAGGAGTTCTGATCCCAATCGACCTTCGCCCCTAGCGACTTCGCACTCGGAAAGTCATGGCAAAGGCGATAAACTACTCCCGGAATTTCTTTCTGCAATCGACCCGTTTCACCGCGCACCATCTGGCCGATACTGTGATCACCATAGTAGAATGTTAGCCCTCCGGAATGGCCATCATACCGGACGAGAGCGTAACCTACGGCAGAAAACCCCTGCCGCTTAGAGTTCTCGAATTTGATTTGTGGCGCTTTATATTTGCCCCACACTGTGAACGGCTTCCATTCAGCATCCCACGTTGGCCAATACTTTGGGTTACTCGGAGAGGAGTTTAGGCTCGCTTCACAGCCGTAGGCAGTGCCAGAATATGGAACGCCGTTTTTGTCCGCGGTCGGCTGATTGCCAAAGTAAATGATGCGAAGGAACGGCGTGCTTTTGCCATCTTGCCAGATACCTACAAAGGTATTTCCGGCAAGCAGCTTGGCCATATCACTGCGGGTAACGTTGGAGAAAAGGGTGTCCGACAAATATCGGTCATGGCCTACCCAGCCTACCTTCGGTGTGGCTTCCGAAGGCACGGCCAGCGAGAGACAGCAGAAGCCAAGCATGACGGACGCTGCTCGCACGGAACGGATGGTGATCAACATTGGGAGTGCTCCGTCATTGCTTTAGTCAGTATTTCTGCTCGGTATGCGCCGTCACGAGGTCGGGCCGCCGGATCGGCGTGCCGCCTTGTGCAATCACCGCGTCATAGGTCGTCGCAGTCTGGCGTGGGTCCACCGTGGCCCCGAGGCTCGCGGCCGACGGGAAGTCCGGGCAGACCTTCCAAGTGACGGCGGGCAGTTCCTTTTGAATGCGGCCGGTATCGCCCCTTAGAAGTCGGCCATCGACGAATGCATATTCCGCCATTCCTGCCGTTTTGGGATCATAGCGAACCGTGCTGAAGCTGATGCGCGTTTTGAGATTTTTCGGGGGAGAGATAAACTTCAAAACCGGATATTTTATGTGATCTCCGCTCCACACGGTGAAAGCTTCCCAGTGCCCCGCCCAAGTCGGGTTATACTTGCCGAGATGGAAGCCAGGTCGGGCGTCAGACCCGCACCGGTACTCAACACCGCTTGGCGCAAAATAGGCGATGCGGAGTGCATTGGTTGTCCTGCCGTCGCGGAATTCAGCGACAAAGACATGCCCCGAAAGTAAGCTCTTCATGTCTTTCGTGGTCACGTTGGAATAGAGGCTGAACGGCAGGTAACTATCTGCGCCGATCCAGCCGACCTTGTTCACCGTGGCCGCATGGGTGGCCCCAACAGCGCCGATCATCAGCGCCGTAACCGTCAGCATCATCTTGCGAGTATTGATCATCGTTTCCCTCCGATGTCCGTGGCCGTTACCATCCGTTCGGGTTGTCGCCGTAACCACCGGCACCATTGCTTTGGCCACCGCCGCCGCTACCACCGTCGTATCCACCGCTACCACCTGAGTAGCCGCCAAGGCCGCCCTCATAGCCGCCGAGGCCGTATCCCGGATCGTTGCCTGCGGCGGGGCTGCCGCTGTTCGGGTTGCCGCCGTTGCCGCTGTCCCCACCGCCGGAAAACACATGAGAAAAGCAACTGCTGGGCGGGTTGATCGTGAAGTAGCTGGCCCCGTTCGACATAGTGACGAGGTAGCGGTCGTTGTTGCGCCCGCCGTAGTCCTGCGCGCTCACGCAATAGACCTGTTGGCAGGTGTTCGAGGTTGTGGTCCAGCCGCCGTAGTTGGTTGAAGACTGCGTAGCGGGCGAGCCGGAGGCGTATTGTGTCGTCGTTGTCGTATCCGTCCGCGCCTCGGTGACCGAACCGGTGTAGCCCGAAGGACAGGTGAGCGTCCGCGTCTCCTGCGTGCTGGTCTGGTAGGCGCGGCTGCATGTGTCGGTCATGGTCTGCCACGGGCTGTAATTCGTGGCCGAGATCGAGGACGGGTTTGACCCTGCTGGCAGGGTCTCAGTCGTCGTCGATACCGTGCGCCTCTGCGTATAGGTCCCCGAGTAGCCGATCCATGGATAGGGCTGCGGGTTCGGATAGACGGCCTGGCACGAGAGGTTCTGGGTCTGGAACGCCGCGCTGGTGTTTGTCGCGCTGAACGGCGTCACCGGCGCCGTGCCGGGGCAGGACGAGCTGACAAGCACCGGAGCCTTCGAGGTGTCAGGCTGCCAGGACCATTGCGCTGCCGCGTTCTTGGGGTCGGGCGCAACATTCGGATTGGCGACCTGCTTGAAGATCTGGCTGTAGGTCTGGAAGCCCACGGCTGTGGTGGACATGAACGGATAGTCGCACCGCCGGAGGATGTTGCGGACCTGCGTGCGCGGATCGGCGCAGCCGCTCTCATAGGTCCACGGCCCGGTGGTGCTTCCCACCACGGTGCCATCGAGCTTCTTCGCGGTGTCGGTCTCCTGCGTCATGAAGGCCACGCCGATCGTGGCGTTCGGATCGGACCCGGCCGGGCAGGAGGCCCACTTGTGGTCGTAGCTCTTCCAGATCCTCACGCCGGACCCGGCGATGAAGATCGTCGAGAACTGCGCGAGATAGGTGCCATCCGCGAAAGCGGGCCAATCCGACCCGTTCACGATGCAGTCAGGCAATGCCTGCGGTGCCTGCCCCCAGCCCTGATACGTGCCGGTCTTGGTCGTCGTCCCGGTGACGGTCACCAGCCCCGCGCCGCTCACGGCCGGGAGGAATTGCTGCTGGCGCTTGGAGAAGTACTGCGGGGCCGCCGCCTGCATCTGCGCGGCGTCGAGCCCGTATTTGTACCCGGTCGGCGGGATCATGTAGGTCAGGACGTAGTACTGACCCTGCATCGCCGGATCGGGGCAGACCCGATGATAGAGGCCGCGATCAGCCGCGTTGGTCTCGTTGTATTCGAGCAATGCGGCCTGCTGGCCGGTGAAGTCCGAGAGCGAGACATTGCTGGCGAGATAGCTCACCAGCGGCGGGGCCACGAAGTTGCCGCTCCCATCCTCGCTGCCGCTCTGCTTTTGCAGCGCGGCCACGAGGTTGCGGTGCAGCTCGATCAGGAACTGGTCGGTGATCGTGGAATACTTCAATCGCGCGATCGCATCGTCGGCCGCCACGCTGGACGACTGTGCAATGGTCTGCGCCCCGCCTATCGCGGGGACGAGGCAGAGCGCGGAGACGCTGGTGCAGAGGAGAAGCCCGAGGAGGGCATCGCGGGTCAGGTGACGACTTTGCGGCATGTCAGGCGGCTCCCGGACGGATGTGAGACAGCAAGGGCCGCTCGCGCGGCGAGGCGGGGACGAGCAACAGGGTCGTCTTGCCCTTGGACTGCGTGATGCTGATGAGATCGGCATCCGCGAGGGCCAGGAACCGGTGGAAGGCGTCGGCATAGCCCGCCTGCGTCGTGATCCGCACAACGCTGCGATTGCCCTCGCGGGTGGTCGCGATGCTCGCCAGCACGCCGACAAAGCGGCGGGCCACACGGTGCTGGAAGTCGAGCGCGGTCACGGGCGTCGCCACCGCCTTGGACTTCTGCCAGTGCATCGCCAAGGGCTCTTCAATCGTGATGGTCGAGCCGTTGACGATCACGGGCCGAGGCCAGTGGGCATAGATCACCTGCGCGATGCGGGTCGCGATGGTCTCGTTGTGCCCGGCGACGATGGTGAAGGTCTTGTAGGCCTTGCCTTGGCCGAAGAGCGTGGGCGGACTGCACCCGGTGGTCGTCACGGTCCAGCCGGGGATCGACGGCCAGCGCGTATTCAGGGCATCGCTGCATTCGGCCGCAAAGCGCGTCCAGTCAGGGACCACGCGCTCCATGGGCACGGTCTTCGGCGAGGACGGGGCCAGGGCGATGAGGGACGGGCCGTACTGGAAGCCCGCGAAGAGAAGGGCGGCCCCAAGCGTGGCTGCGACCAACACCGGGTTGGCAAGCTGCGCCTTCTTGAAGGGGCTGAGCTTGCGCGTATCCGCCTCGACCGCCTGCACGGTGACGCAATTGGCGCTGTCGGGAAAGTCGGGCTTCAGGTCTTCAAGGCAGTAGAGAACGTCAATCTCGCCCTCTTCGAGGAGGCTGACACAATGGGTGACAAGCGCCTGTCGCGTGTCGAAGAGGCTTTCCCGGCCGAGCACCGGTCGGCCCGCCGCAAGCACGAAGGCCGCGAGGATCGAGCCTGCGTCATCACTCAGCGCGACGAGCACATTGAGACCGCGAAGCTCTTCGGTCAGCCCGAAGGACACGGCCTGGGCCATGGCCCCAAGGCCAAGGAGCGTGCGGTCGTTGGTCGTGGCAATGCGGGTGTCCCAATGGAGCGCATAGCCGTCCTGCTTCTCAGGCTTGAGCTGCTTCAGCCAGTCCTTCCACGACATCTCGGCCGAGGAAGCATTCTTCAGCTTCCACTCGATGCCGGCCACGTATTCCGTGCCGTTGTAGACGAACCGCTGTGCCCCCTGTTCCATCGTCATCGCCTCAAGCGCCGTTGAGGGGAATGATGGTGGGCCGCACGATGATGATCATGCGGACCTTCTGGCGGTCGCTCTTATTGCCCCCGCCGAGGAAGCCGAAGCTGCGGGTCTTGGTGCGCGTCGCGGTTTCCTGTTCGTAGCCCGACAGGATCAGCGTCTCGCCCGGTCGGAGCACGCTGTCATTGTGAATAGCGCGCTGGTCCACAGTCGGAAGCTGGACGGTGCTGGTCCCGGCATTGAAGGTCTGCAACGCGGTCAGGTCGTTGTTCAGAACAGTCAGATCGAGCTGGATCTTGTGCGACGAGATCAGCCGGGGCAGGGCATGGATGGAGAGCCCGGTATCGACCGACGAGGTGGTGATCGAGGTCGAGGTCGTGCCGCCAACCCCGGAGGTCACGTTGGTGCCCGAGACATAGTTCTGGGTGGTCGTGAGCACGATCGGGGAGACCACGCCGGATTGGGCGATGGTCGAGCCGAGGCGGTAATCGACGACATCCTGATTTTGCGCGAGCGCCTGTAGGTTCAGCGTTGCGATCCCGCTGGTGATGGTGGCGACCCCGTTGCCGCTCAGGGCGCCGCTCGGACCGGTCAGCGCGAAGTGCGAGCCCGCCGCCCCGAGGGCCGCCTCGAAGTCGGCCGACCGATCCGCCTTGACCCAGAACACGCCGATCTGAAGGCCGATGCGCGCGGAGAACGTAGCGTTGAAATCGTCGATGACACTCGCCGCCTGCGCTTGGACCGAGGGCGGCCCGAAGATCGTGACGCGACCGATGTCGGGCTGGAAATTGGCATAGGCGGGCGATGGCGTGACCGGGCCGAGGGCGGATTTCAACTCGCCCCACGGGTCTTCAGTCGATTGCGTCGTGAGGGAGGCGGACCGTGACGCCCCGCTCTGCGTCCCGGTGACGCCTGCGATCGAGGTGGTGAATTTGCTCGATGTCGTCGGGATGGGGAGCGCGTAGGTCTTGGTGACCATGCGATCGAAGGTGATCGCCGTGCCATCGTAGGTCCAGCCCACGTCCATCCGATCCGCCACCAGATCGAGGAACCGCGAGAGGGAGCCGCTGTGGCTCAGCGTGAGGCGGCTGCCGATGGGGATTTCCACCAGCTTGCCATCGGGCAGGGTGTAGCGCGTGCGAATATTGACCGGGATGCCGGTCTGCTTGGTGATCTCCGAAGAGATCATGGCCATGTCGGCGCCGCTGAAGGCTACCGAGAAGCCGTGCACCCCTTGGTATTGGCGGGGCAGGGGCTTGCCGTGGACCGGCCCCTGCGCCACGCGGACCTCCTTGCCGTAGTAAGGGGCCTTTTCGACGAAGACGCCGCCCTTCTGCATCTGGGCCATGCGCGCGGCCTGGGCTTCGGTGAGCCCGTTGACCTTCGAGATACTGTCGTTGGCCGCAAAGGTGTTGTCGCAGCCTGCGAGCATCGCGGCGACGGTCAGAAGCGAGACAGCTTGGCAGAGAGATTTCCGACGCATTACATGCCACCGCCGATCTTGAGGACGTGATTGGGGAAGAGCTGGATGTACGGAGGCGCGCCGTTCATCTGGAAACCGGCAACGAGGGTCTTCAGCGCATCATCGAAGGTGCTCTGGACGGACACCGGCACTTCCAGCTTCCAGTCGTCGTTCGTCGCGACGATGACGCTGTATCCGGCCTTGCGCGCCCATTGCCGCACGACAGTGATGAGAAACTGACCGCTGCGGGCGGTCCACACGGGGAGCGGAGGCGGTACCGGCTTGGCCGGCGCTGCCGGGGCGGCTTGTTGGGTCGTCACCGGCTTTTTGGCCGCACCGCTCGGGGCTGCCGTCGAGTGCAATGCGGCGACGGTTGCGGCGGCAATCTGGCTGCCGCCGGGCGCCGCGTAACCGGGGCCGGTGCAAGGAATGGAGACCTGGCTGCCACTGATCAGCAGGGTCGATCCATGCAGATCGGGATTGGCTGCGACCAACCGCGGCCAAAGCGCACCGTTGCCCATGTAGGTCTGTGCCAGACCGGACGCTGTATCGCCGGGCTTCACCGTGACGCGGCGGACGACACAAGCGGCGGGTGTCGCCAACGATGACGTTTGCACTTGCGCGCCTGGCACAGTTGCCACTCGCTCGGAAACGCGCGTGGCAAAGGCCACCTTCGGAGCTGTCCCCCGGAGCTGCGTCACCGTCTCGCTTGCAACAATCGCGGCGGCGTCGGGGCAACGGATGAGGCCAGACGCCGAAGCCATTGTCGCGGCGGCGCAAAAGACAGCCGCCGTGGACAAACAAAGAGTGGCCGAGATACGAGCCAAGCGAGCCTCCTCACCAGAATGAGCTTTTGCGGATCTCGGCATCCGAGCGCAGCGCGGCTCCGAAACATGGTCAATAATGCACCATTAAGACCGGCCCGACAATACTATTTGTCATTTTTTCACCACCCGGACGGGCAAGCCGGTTACGAGCGACGAAACAGGACAAGCGGTCAGTTGGGCTTGAGGCCAGCGGTGCGAGGCTGAGTGCCCATGCGATCGCGTTCCCAGATGCCTATGAGCGACCGGACGAGCGACAGCCGACCTTTGCGATGGAGTTCTGTGAACCGCCGCAGGGTGCCACCGGGGGATATGACCGGGGAGGTCGGGTGGAACCTGTTCCGATCTATGACGACAAGGCTGATGAAGGCGTCAGCCCATCCCATCTGCTCTACCGCGTCCTCCCAAGCCCGCACGTTGATGCCTATTTCCCTGAGATAGGCCGCCGTTGCGTCTTCTGGGTGAGGGTAGGCGTCGAGGTACATCGCAAAGTCCTCGGATGCCGTCGATTTCAGGCGATCCAGCGTGAGGTGCTGTGGGAGATCGGACTTGCGCTCGCCGCCTGCCCCGCCATGCTTGTTTTCTAAGCAATCGTCGTCGCCTTTAGGCGGCGACGCGGTAATACCGGCTTCGCCCGGCTTGCCGGGCGTCCTTTCCAACGTGCCTTGCGCGTTACAGTCTACAGATTTTCGTGGAGTTGTAGGTTGTATATAGGACCGGACATTGGAGTCCGGTGCGGCGGACATTTCATAGAACACAGCATCAGTCACGACACTACGTTCAAGCGCACTATCCACAGCTTCTTCGAGGGAACAAAGGGCGAGGCGAAAAGCCGTGAGGACATCTATGGAGGCCTGTCGTTTGCTGCCTGGCGGACAGATGGTATCAATCTCGTCCATCCGGCGCTGGAATGATGCGGCAACATCAGGCTCAAGCTCTGCGATCTTGCTCAGAACTCGCTTGCGTGTAGCTCGCGCGGTCCACATAGCCGCCCGTCGCTCGTCCTTATGGAACCGATCTTGGGCGAGTAGCCCCTCGAAGTAGGGCATGTTGTCGATAGACGGCTTCAAGCTGATGCCGAGGCGGATGTCGCGCTCGCCAACCCGATGGCGGCCTCGATAGCCGTTGTCGGCTGTGGCGCGTTCAATCACACCCCACTTCGCAAGCTGACGCTCTATTCGGCGCCAATGTCGCTCCGTCATGTGGTGCTGCTCCGCCAAATCGACCTGAAGGCGGTAATTGATGGGGCAAGGGTCTTCACCCTCCCAATCGCGGTGGTCGGTCGGTTCGGTGATGGTCCGGTAAACGTCGATATGGGTCGAATTTGCGCCCATGAGGCGCAGGGCAGCTACAACGGTCTGGATGTAACGCGCCTTGGTCTGGGGCGCGGCTGCGGTTGCATGGGGTTGCCGCCGTGCCGTGCGGGCCGGGGTGCCTTCTAGTGTCATCATTGCCTGTCTCCTCAATGGCTTGGGAGACCTCGAAAGGGTGCACTGCGCTGTTCGCCCAAAGGCGTTTTTTGCTTGCGTTGGGTGGGGAGATGTGGCATCCAGAACTTGTCAGAGTTTTATGGATGCCGGGTCCCAACCCGGAACATGTGCCCCTCAGGTCTCCTGGGGGGTTTCGTGTTTATGGGCCTGTCTACTGTTCGACCGATTCTCCTTCATTTGTGGCAACTTCGAGCGTCCATACTACCGCTAGCGATTGCGTCATGATAGTGCGGGCCGTGGCTGGCCTTGCCGATAAGTTGATGTCGCCATCAGCTTGTATGGATAAGTCCGTATCTTGTGTCACTTTTCAACCATTTTTATGGATTTGACAACAACTCTGACAAGTTGATCGTTGATTTTCTAGCCAGGAACAGGGGTCAGCAGGATCTTTGAGGTCCTCACACAAGCACCTGCATTTCGCATCTTTGGGCAAGATTGATCTGTTCGCGCAGGCGCGTTCGATCTTGCGTTGGGTGGGGAGATGTGGCATCCAGAACTTGTCACCGTTTTTGGATGCCGGGTCCCAACCCGGAACATGTGCCCCTCAGGTCTCCTGGGGGGTTTCGTGTTTTAAGTGCTTGATGGGTGCGTGACGAATCTCCGAAGATTGTAAGCTGACGTGTTCAGGACACTACTGCTAGAAGCCGGCTCACGATAGTGGTGCCACGCAACATCGGTCTGCTACAGTAGCGAGTGCGCCTTGGGGCAGGCAGGATTGACCTAGGCGCGCTGGCTTAAACCTGCATCCTCGTGCAGCCTTTCCACGTTCAGTCTTGGCATGGTCAGCTTGCGTTGCAGCCAATGCTTGACGCTCAATTTCCAAGTCGCACCACAAGCCGTTCTCGGGCGGCAGCGTGTCAACTGGACGCGGGTAGCAAAACTTGCCGTTGTATTGCTATTTCCGTATTTGTGGTCGTTTTGGAACAATTTGTCCCGATCGGACTGAATACGCTTAGGCGAGGTCCGCGAGTATTGTGGCGCGATGGAAGAAGACCTTACCCACTATCGCGCCGTGTTGGCATACAACGTTCGTCGCCTTCGGGAACTGAGGCGTGTGACACAGCGTCAGCTTGCCGATGACATCGGCACACCACTGTCGCAGGTCTGGGCGGTCGAGCACGCCCGGCAAAACATTCGCCTAGATACGCTCGTGAAGATCGCGGTGGGTCTGGGGGTAGATGTTCGAATACTGTTCGACCCTCCCAGCGAATGATCACTCGGGGTAGATGATCCCTGACTTCCCGTTCTCATCCTGAATGAACTCGATCCCTCGCTCTTCAAAGTAAGCGCGGAGTGTTCGCAACGATTGACTGGATGCTTTGCCGCGTTCCAGGCGAAATATCGTGTTGTGATGCAGACCGCAGGCTTGCTCCAACTCGGTGACACTGTACCCGAGGGACACCCTGGCCAGACGCGCTTGAAGAGGTGTTAGCAACTTATCCCACCGCTGGTGAATTTCTGACATTATTGATTGCACCTACCAGTATTTTGGGTCATTATCGACCACGAATTGTAGTTTCTTCGATAGAGCCAAGCCCCGGACCCGTTTCGACGCGCTGGCATCAAGGTGAAACGGCGTCGCCAGTGGCGGCGCCGACCGGAGGATTAGTACCGTGAAACGCGCGTTCATGAATGTGTCACAAACGGCGCTCGTGCAAGATGGAGCGCAGGCGTGATGCTGTGTTCTTTGAGCGGATTTGGGTGGGGTGGCAATAAGCATCGCTTTGGCCTGCTGCGGAGCCCTCGGGTGTATTGCGCGCTCGCGAGGATCATTTCTCAAGTGCGCAACAACGAGCGCGTTGTCGGTCAAGATCGTAATTCTGTCACAAGAGAGCTTGGGTGGGAATCTGATCAAAAAGACACGTTATACCCGGACATGTGGTGTACTGTGCACCATTTACGCGAAGATGGGAATGTATCGCTTGGATCAACCCGATCGCAGGCAACTGGTCTAAAGCGTCTGGTCAGGGAGTGTCAGGTCACCTCAAGAGGTGTCCAGCATGCCTGATCTTCTTGGCATCCTTCGGCAGAGCTTCGGCTCGCTTTCAGCACTTCTCGATGATCCGGCGATGGTCGAAATTTCCGCCAATCCGGACGGACGCGTCTTCGCAGAGCGCGCCGGAAGTGCCCCCACATATGCGGGCGACCTGTCGGCACGGGCACGAGAGCAAATTATCCGCACCTGCGCCACGGCGTCCGGCGTTCCCGCCACGGCGGAGGCACCGATTGTCTCTGCGAGGATGCCGGGTTGTGGATACCGCTTTGAGGGGCTGATCCCACCAGCGGTGGAAGTCGCGACGTTTTCGATCCGTCTTCATGGCGCTGAGGTGCGGTCGCTCGATAGCTACGTTGCGAGCGGCACCATGCGCCAAGATCAGGTGAACGTCTTGCGGGCAGCTCTGCAAGAACGCCGCAACGTGATTGTCAGTGGCGGGACGAGTAGCGGCAAGACCACGCTTCTAAATTCGCTGCTTCGAGAACTCGGAAGCCTCGCGCCAAGCGAGCGCCTGGTGGTGATCGAGGACACGCCCGAACTCAGAACTTCGCAGGACAACACCGTGTTCCTCCGGGCGACCGGGGCCGCAGATGCGACGCGGTTGCTTGCCAGCACTCTCCGGCTGAGGCCGGATCGCATCATCGTGGGCGAAGTCCGCGACGGGGCTGCTTTGGCGCTCCTGAAGGCGTGGAATACGGGGCATCCCGGCGGGCTTGCGTCTCTGCATGCCAACAGCGCGCGGGATGCGCTGGTGCGGCTGGATCTTCTGGTGCGTGAAGCGTCTGCGGCGCCCCTCCCTGAAGTTATCGGATCGGCGGTCGATCTCGTCGTCTTCGTGGAAAGGACGCGGACCGGCCGCCAGCTCCGCGAAATCATCGCAGTGAAAGGATATGCGAATGGCAAATTCGAAACGGAACTGGTTGCCTGACGGCCTTTACTGGCCCGCAAGGGTCGTGTCCGCTTGGGCGGTCGCGGTGCTGCCGGCGGCGGCCTCGACGGCGGGCACCGGCATGCCGTGGGACAGCCCGATCCAAACGCTGGTGAACAGCATCAAAGGTCCTGTCGCCTTCGGCTTCGCGTTCCTCGGAATCGTCGCCTTGGGTGTGCGCTGGATCTTTGGAGGCGAACTCGGGCCGGCCGCGAAAATGCTGATGACTGTCGTTATCGGCGTAGCGCTCCTGAGCGGGGCGACCGGGGTGCTCGCAAGCCTCTTCAGTCTCACCGGCGCGACGGTTCAGTAGGAGAGAACGATGATCATCCGCCACTGCGCCCGCCTTGCCTTGTTCGCTGCCTGCATTGGCGGATCGGCTCACCTCACATCGGCTGCCAGCCTCAACACCGAACGGCAAGTGGACAAGCTGGCGGCGCAGTGGCGAAACGGCAATGGGGCGGCGGCCGATGGCCCCGCGGGATCGGTCGTCATGATGTACGGAGAGACGCAGCCGGTCCTGAAGTGCAAACCCCTGAACATCTGTGCCATTCGCCTGCAACCGGGCGAGCGGCTGACGGAAGCGCCAACTGTCGGTGATGCGGTGCGGTGGAGTGTTCAGGTCCGGGCGGGCGATGTTGGTGGACTTCAGACCGTCTACATCGTGGCGAAGCCCGGCACGACCGCGGAACGGACGAGCCTGTTTCTCGTGACCGACCGACGCGCCTACAGCATCGAACTGGTGCCGAGTTTCGGCGGCTACACTCCGTTGCTGGCCTTTCGCTATCCGGGGGACATTGCGGCTGAGAACCGTGCGCGCGTTCAGGCCATGGCCGTCGCGGCACATGAGCGCGCGCTCGCCAAGACTGCGCATAGCCTCGTTGTTGCGGGTCGGGAAGTTCCGGCGGCAAACCTCGACTTCAACTATACGGTCCGAGGCGACGCGGCCTTTCGACCGGCGCGCGTCTTCAATGACGGACGGAAGACCTATGTCGATTTGCCGCCCGGATATTCGGGCGATTTACCGGTGTTCCTGGAACTGTCCAGCATGGGCAGCGCCAAGGGCGAGGTCGTCAATTACCGGATCGTCGGGCAGCGGTACATCATCGACAAGGTGGTCAACTCGGGTGAGCTGACTGTCGGGGTAGGCGGCCGCGCCGAGACCGTAAAATTCGAACGGGGAGGGCGATAAGATGGTGCGCGCTCGTCGCCCGCTCGCGCTCTGCTTCGTGCTCGTCGGCCTCATTACCCTCGGCGGCTGCGCGGACATGCCCAATGCCGACGCCCCCGGCCAGGAAGCGGCAAAGCTCACCGCAACACAGGAATGCGCGGTCGGTTACGATCTCTCGCGGCAGATTTACCAACAGGTTCGCATCGACGGCACCACTCTGCATGTGCCGAAGGATCTCGGGGCCTGCGGTCAATATGCGATCCACTATCTGAGGCTGGCCGGGTACTCCATCGTGCCCGACACCGGCGGGACGCAGGCCTTTACGGTGAGCACCTATGTGCTGGATGGTGGTCAGGGCTTCGTCGCAACCGCCCAACTGCCAAGCCTGAAAGTGACGCGAGCCTATCGTCCCGGAAATGGGGGTGTCTATCCGCTCTCACCGGCCTCGGTCATCAAGACGCCGGTGCAGTGA
This sequence comes from Paracoccaceae bacterium, assembly GCA_028875855.1. Lineage (GTDB taxonomy): Bacteria > Pseudomonadota > Alphaproteobacteria > Rhodobacterales > Rhodobacteraceae > Solirhodobacter. Next base: position 18,873 of record JAGWVA010000022.1, on the reverse strand, counting down.
TGGGCGCGCCGATCAAACGCAGCCTCCATGCGCCAGTCCTTTGGGCTGGCGTCGAGCGAGTGCCGGGGATCGTGCTCGTCATGGTTTGCCTCACAGTCAGTTTCGCAGCCGTCATGCTCGGTCCGATCTGGCTCGTTGCGCTGGCCATCGGCGGTTTCTTTGCGGGCTGGTCGGCGCTGCGCGTGCTGGCCGAACGGGAACCGATGTTCTTCCAAATCGTCCTGCGCTGGCTCTTCCGGCGCTCGGATGTCTACAAGGCGGTGCGCAACATTGACGACTAGCAAGAAGACACTTGCCGAGGAGTTGAACTGGTTCGGGCTCGTTGCCGAAGGCGTTGTGCTCTGTCGGGATGGCTCGTTTCTCGCCGGATGGAACCTGCGCGGCATCGACACAGAGTCGCTGCCCGAAGAAGAGGTGGAGGGGCGCACCGCTGCGCTGGCTCGCTCGGTCGCAGAATTTCGCAGCGGCGAGGCGTTCTGGATTGATCTCGCCCGGCGGCCCTTGCGGACCTATGAGACGGGCGAGCGCGATTTCGCGCCACCGGCCTTGCAGGATCTTGAGCGGGAGCGTGCGCAATATTTCCGCCAGCGCGGCGACGAGAACTACGCAAATGCGCTGACGCTTGTCTATCAATGGCAGCCGCCGTCAGGGGTGACCGACCTCGCCGAGGGAGTTGCCGGCTTCGCGGACCGGTGCCGCGCTGTCGAGGGGCGCTTCGGCAGTCTCTACAAGCTCCGTCGCATGAGGCTGACCCGCGAGCAACGCGATCACCACGGCTCCGATTTCCAATATGATGAGCTGGTAGGCAGGCTATCATCGGGCATCACGGGACGGTTCCGCCGTGTGAATGTCCCACAGATTCCGGTCTATCTCGATGTCATTTTAGCACCGGAGTGGGAACATGCCGTACCGCGCCGCCTTCCCATCGTAAGTGGACGGCCGGTCGCCTTCATCGCGATAGATGGCTATCCGGCCGAAAGCTCCCCTGAAATGCTCTCGATGCTCGAACAATTGGGCTTCGAATATCAGTGGACCACCAGGTTCATGCCGCTCTCGGGCAACAGCGTGCGCAACGAGATCGGCAAGAAGGTCCGCGCATGGGGACAGGGGAAGACCAGCCTACAGGGGCAGCTCAGCCGGAATGGGGGAGGTATTGTCTCAAGCTTCACCGCCTCGATGGAGGCCGAAGCGCAAGAAGCTCTGGCGGACGTGGATAGCGGGGATCTTCGCTACGGCTTCTTCAACACGCTGCTTACGATCTTCGGAAACTTCGGTGACGAGGAGACGTTTGTGCGCGCTCGCGCAAATGCCGTGATTGAGGCTCTTGGCGAAGTGGGCTACGGTGCACGACTTGAGACCTACAACGCCTTTGAGGCGTTCCTGTCGATGTTGCCGGGTCACCGGAAAGCCAATGTCCGCAGAGGCATCCTGTCAGCCAAGAACTTTGCCGACCTGATCCCGATTGCGACGGTCTGGGCGGGGGAGACACGTAATCCCTGCAACAAGTTTCCCGCCAACAGCCCCGCACTCATCCGGGCAAAGACCCGCACAGGCGAGCCGTATTTCTTCAACCTGCACTCGCGCGATGTCGGCCACAGCCTGATCTTCGGGCCGACCGGGGCAGGGAAGTCGGTGCTTCTGGGGCTGATCGCCTCGAACTTCCTGAAATACAACGGCGCGCAAGTCTTCGTCTTCGACAAGGGCCGCTCGATGCAGGCCCTCTGCCTCGCTGTCGATGGCGCGCACCATGTTCTCGGAGAAGAGGGTGCCGGGTTGGCACCGATGCGTCGCATCGGCGATCTCGGGCAAGCCTGGGCCGAAGAGTGGATGCAGAGCCTTGTGCAGCTTGGCGCCGTCGATCTGACCCCGCTGCGCAGGCGCGAGATTGCGAGCGCTGTCGCGGCCTGCGCGGGCATCGAGGGCGATGGCATGGCCACCTTCGCCGCGATGGTGCAGGACGAAGACGTGAAGGGGGCCGTCGCGCCATATCTCGACGGCGGTGCCTACGATGGGCTTTTGAATGCCCCGGAGGATTCCATCCGACTTGCTGATTTCACCGTCTTCGAGACTGAGAAGTTATTCGAGGTAAGCGATGCGGTAGGCTTGCTGACGATCGACTATCTGTTCCGGATGATCGACAAACGGCTGAACGGGCGGCCGACCTTGATCGTGCTCGATGAGGCATGGTCATACCTCGCCCAGGATGTTTTTCGGGCGCGGATCAAGCAATGGTTGCGCGAGCTGCGCAAGCGCAACGCGAGCGTCGTCATCGCTACCCAATTCATCGGTGATGCGGTTGGGTCCGAGATTTCCGGGCCGCTTTTGCAAAGCTGCCGGACCCGGATCTTTCTTCCGGATGCAGGGGCCAAGTCGGCCGAACACGCTGCCAATTACCAAGCCCTCGGTCTGTCGGAAGCCCAAATCGACCTGATCGCGGGCATGCAGGAAAAGCGCGATTATTACGTGGTCAAGCCCGAGGGGCGCAGGATCGTGGACTTCGCGATCCAGCCTCGGGCCTTGGCGCTTCTGGGTGCGACCGATCCCGAAGACGGGGCACAGGCGGAGCAAATGGCCCAATCAGGCAAGGCCGATTGGTGGCGTGATTTCATCGAGGCGAGGACAAAATCCCATGACTGACACGGGCAAAACCGTCCTACGGGGCGTGACGCTTCTTCTGGCAACGAGCGTGGGTGCCGCAATGCCCGCGGGTGCCACCCCAAATCCGGCCGGCTTCGCCACCGAGTTTACCCAGATGGCGAACAACACCGAGTTGGTAAGTGTCGCGGGCAGCACGGCACGGCAAGTCGCCCTGCAAGCGCAACAACTCACACAGCAGATCAATCTCGTGGCCGGCCAGTTGAAAGCCTATCAGAATATGGTTCTGAACACCCTCAACCTGCCCAAGACGGTGTGGGGCGACGTAACTCACAGCCTCGACAGCCTCCGGAACGTGATCCAGACCGCCAACACGCTCGCAGCGAAGGGGGCGCAGCTCGACACGCTGCTCAAGAGCAATCTCGTAAGTGACCCGCTTTATCAGGCGAGCCCGTTGTCATCCGCGAACTACGCGCAGCGTTACGATCAATGGGCCAAGGACAGTCAGAATGCGCTGACCGGCGTTCTGTCGGCCAACAAGGCCACCATGCAGGACGTGGGCACCGAAAGCGCCTTGATCAAGACGATTCAGGCTCAGGGGCAGAGCGTCGAGGGGCAAGTGCAGGCGATCCAGGTTGGCAATGAGCTGGCCGCATCGACGGCCCGCCAGCTTGCGGCGTTGCGCGCGCTTACGGCCGCCCAGAATGAGCAGACCTCCGTGTTTCAGGCACGCTGGCTCGCGAAGCAGGACGCGGCACAAGTGCAGGACGAACAGATCCAAAACACCGCTCCGCCTGACTTCGGCCATTGGGACCTCAAGCAAGCGCTGAAGCACTGAACAGGGAGAAACGATCCATGCAATCTCGGACGATCAGGAAGAAAGGCGTGCTCCTGTTGGCTCTTGGCATCATGTTCGGGGGCGCTATCGCGACGGCATCGGCAAGTGCGTTCGGCGGCGGACAGAATTGCTCGCTGATGGGTCTGACGGCTCCACCGCCCAGCGGCAGTGACCTCTTCAAGGACGCGAAGCCCATTGATTTCGGGCATTGGGACCTCAAGCAAGCGCTCAAGAACGACCGGAGCGGCAACTGATGGGTGTGCTCCGATCCACCGATGTTGGCTCATTGCGTGAGGGACTGCTTGGTAAAGCCTCGCGCTGGCTGCCGCTTGCAGTGAGCCTTGGTCTTCTCGTCGGCTATGCGATGAGCGCGACGCCGGCCGAGGCCGCATCGGGCTTCAGCGCAACGGGGACATTCAGCCAGATCCCGGACCTCTATCGGACTGCGGTCGCGGATGTCGGGAAGAACCTGGCGAGCTACGCGCGCAACCTCATGGCGACATTGGCTCTTGTCGAGATCGTCTGGACCTTTGGCAAGATCGTCGTGTCCGGGGCTGATCTCGGGGAACTTCTCTATGCGCTGATGACTCGGATCTTGATCGTGGGAGCCTTCGTCTGGCTCACAAACGTTTTGCCGCAATACGGGGGCATGAACGGCTTCGTGACGGACTTCGCGTCACGGCTCTACGAAGTCTCCTCAGGGGCAAACACCGGACCGATCGACCCCGGCTCGGTATTGCAAATTGCGTTTTCGTCCGGACTGCAACTCGTGAAATCCTCGTCCTGGGTCAACGCGGTCGCGGCTGTGATCATTCTGGCGATGGATGTCATTGTCGGTGCCGTCGTGGCGGGCTTCATGGTCCTCGCGTACGTTGAGGTTCATATCCTGTTTGCGGCCGGGATCATTTCTCTGGGGTTCGCTCCCTGGGGCGAGACCCGCGTACTGGCCCGGAACTTTCTGTTCGCGGCGATCGGCAAATCTCTGAAGCTCTTCGGTGTGTTGCTCGTCGGCACCGTGACGGTGAACGTGCTTCAGAAGCTCGGGAACACAATGACCTGCGCGACATGCGGCACGGGCGCAGCTATCAATGCCTCCCTTCTGACGCTCGCGGTGCTCGTTGTCGGGGCGATGATCATCGCAATTGTCCCGGCTGCGCTTGAGCACATGGTGATGTCAGGGCCGGGGGGCCAGTCGTCCATGAGTGGTTTGGCGAGCTTCGCCGGCGGCGTGGCCGCCTCGAGACTGACCAAGACCAGTGAAAAGGCGGCTGAAGGGGGTGGCTTGGGCGGCGGTGGGGGCGGTGCGCTGTCGCGGGCACAGCGCGGCGCGGCGGCGGCTGCCGTGAACGAAAAACTCTCAGGGATGAATGGAGGCTAGACGTGAGCGGCGATGATTACATGCGTGCTCGGCAGGAGTGGGAAGACCGCTTCCTCGGCCAGCGCAAAACGGTGCGCCTTCTCGTCGCGCTGTCGGCGGCCTCGCTTGCAATCGGCGGGCTTGGGCTGTGCTATGGGGCTTGGGCCAGCATCAACAGCCGGTTCGTGCCCTATGTCGTCGCGGTCGATAAGATCGGGCGGACAGTCGTCGCTCCCTCCCCTGAGACGGTCGATAACTGGCCCCCGGCCGTCATTCGCCGGGAGTTGGCGAACTTCGTGCGCAACCTGCGCACCATCACGCCAGACCTCGCTGTCTTGCGCCGCCAAGCGGGCGAAGCCGCGGCACATCTGCACAGAAACTCCGCTGCTTTTCAGAAGATCTCCGACTACTTCCGCTCGGCCGGTCATATGCCGGTCGAAGAGGCAAAGACGGAAACGGTCTCGGTTGATGTTGGGAGCGTGAACCACATCGGAGGATCGAGCTGGCGGGTTGAATGGACCGAGACAGCATACGGGCGGCAGGACGGCAAGTTGATCGGCAAGCATGACTATGTGGCGACGATGATCGTCCACATGGCTCCGGTGCACAGCGCCTCCGAACTTGAAAGCAATCCGCTGGGCCTCTTCGTGGACGACATTGATATTCAAGAGGTGCACGTATGAAGCGTGTACAGATCGCGGCTTTGTCGGTCCTGCTTCTGGCCCTGATCGTCTTTGCGCTGGCGCTGGCATTCCTTCATGGCGGCTCCAAGCCTCCGCAGGCCGCTTCCGCGTCTGCGCCGTCCGGTCAGGGAGACGCGGGGCAGACCGCTCCGACAGGTTCGCTTTTCGAGAGTACGGCTTCGTATGGGGTCGTCGCGGACACGCGGACGCCACCTGAGCAACCGGCAGGGCCGCCAGCGGCGGGAAACAAGAGCACCGATCAGAACAAGCCGACCGACATCTATCTCCAACATGCGCAAGCCATGGAAAAGCAGCGGCTCGACGAGCAATTGCAGGCGGCGGCAAAGGCCGATCAGGAACGTGAGCTGGCTTACGACTCGCCCTTGGCGAAGGGTAACTACAGCCCGCGGGTTGATGTCGGCCCCAAGGGTGTGTCGGGGTCCTCGTCACAACTGGCCACCAGCGGCGCCGCTTCGGTGGGCGTACAAGGGGCATCCCCCTCTATTGAAGGGACGCGGCATACATCAGGGCCCACCGGAACCGCTGTGGCCGCAGCCGTCCGGTCGGTGGGACCGGATGTCGGATACTTGCAGTATGGCGCCGTGGCCGCGCGGTCACCAAACGAGATCAAGAAAGGGTCTGTCATCCCGGCCGTCCTGCTAACGGCGATCAACAGCAACCTGCCGGGCAATGTGACGGCGCAGGTGAGCGAGAACGTCTATGATACCGAGACCGGCGGAACGCTGTTGATCCCTGCGGGAAGCCGCCTGTTTGGAACCTACAGCGCGAACGTGAAATACGGGCAGGACCGGGCGGTCGTGCTGTGGTCACACCTCATTTTTCCTGATGGATCGACCCTGCTCCTTGAAAATCAGGTGGGCACGGATGCAGCCGGGCAAAGTGGCTTCCACGACATCCGCCACGGGAATTTCCTGCGCATCCTCGGCGCAAACTTCCTGTTCTCCATTATTGGGGCAGGGCAGCAAGCCTTCGAGGCGAAACTACAGAACGCCATTTCCAACTCTGCTTCTACAACTTCGGCCCTAGGCAACCTTGTGACCGGCGCGGCAGGCATTGCGGCTGGCAATGCCGCAACCTCGGCGGCAGGGGTGTTCAACAACCAGAATGCCAATGTGGGGCCGACCCTCATCATTCGCTCCGGCTATCGCTTCAACGTACTCGTGGCGAAAGACATCGTGCTCAAGCCGTGGAGGGTGCAGTGAGAATTCACCTCTCGGCAGCGCATATGGCGCGCATTGAAGAGTTACGCGCGGCGAGCGAGCGCGTCTTCATCCACCTCGACATCTTCGGCCGCGTGATCCGGATCGACCGGTATCATCCGGGTAGCTGGATCGCGCCGTCCTATGAACTCTACAGCGACGGCAGCATGCGCCGATGCTGAGGGGATTTGGCATGCGCTGCGCGCCTGCGTGGCTTGGAGTGATTATGGGGCTTGGCATCGCCGTGTCCGCACATGCGGCTCCTTCTGGGGCTGAGCCTGGCCCTGACGCCCGCACTCGGGGAGTAATGCAATTCATCGGGGCTCTCGAAGCCCCCGGAGGCTACGACGATTACTATCGCGGAGTGGCTATCGCGCCACCCAAGGCACTAACCGCGATGACGATCGACGAGGTGCTTGCATGGCAATCGCGCGCCGGCCGCGTCTCTCTATCGAGTGCTGCCGGACGATACGAGATCATCGGGGCCACCCTGAAGAAGCTGAAGCAAGAATTGGGTCTGAGTGGCAAGGAACTGTTTGACCGGCAGACTCAAGACCGGCTCGCGGTCCGTCTGATGACGGATGCAGGCTGGGACCCGAAGGCGAAGCCTACGGACGCTGTTGGCACTGCGCTCGCGGCTGTGTGGGCGTCCCTTCCGATCCTCGGGGGTCCCGCCGAAGGTCTCTCAGTCTATGATGGGGTTGCCGGTAATCACGCGCTCACCTCGGCGAAGATCTTCCGCAAGGTGCTGGCGAAAGCGGATGATCCGAAGGTCGTGGCCGCAGCGATCAAGGCTTCGGGGAAAAGCACGGCATCGGGCTCTTATGATTCTCATGCCGCTCAGCGCTACGAGCTGGTGGCGTCCTACGTGAAGATGGGGCGCCCGGTCGCCTTTGGGGCGTCCGTCATCGAGGGCGGGCGGCTTGCTCCAAGCAAGGTGCTCATCTTCAAGAACGACCCCTTCGCGGTGAACTGATGGGGCGGCGGCAAGCGGCACGGCAGGCGATGCCTCTCACGCAAATGGAAGCGGAAGCGGCAGAACTCCGTCGCGCCGCAGAGGCGCGGCTTATCAGGATCGCGGGGCAGGTCGGGTTCTTCGAGGCCGTTGTGACGAATGCGGAGCTGGTGCGCGCCCTGAGCGCGGCCATGGTCAGGCAGCCTCGTGATCTGTCCCTTCCCCCGAGGGTCACTTTGAACAAGCTGGGCAAAATCAACGACAGGATACTCATGGCAAAGGCACGACAATCGAAAGAAGAGCGCGCCCGCGACGCGCGGCGGAAGATCCTGTTGGGTAGCTTCCTCATCTCCGAGTTTCAACACGATCCCGATCTCTTGGAGAGGATGCGCGGGAAGCTCTCGGATTACTTGAACTTGCACAAGGACGCGCATGTCAGGGCGGCGAACCGGGCGCTCTTGGAGGATGTTTTGGAAGGGCAGGTGGGCGATGTCTGAAGTAGCGGATCGTGCGCGACTGCTTCTGGCAGGGGGGGCAGGACTGGCACTTGGGGCTGCGGGGACGGCTGGTTGGAGTGTCGGCGCGGTTCTTGACGCCCGCTTTCCGGGCTATGCTGGCATCGGCCATTGGGCAGGTCTTGGCCTCGGTGCAGCGCTCATTGGATCGGGGTCCGTGCTGTTGCAACCCGCGCTTGGCTCGCGCGTTTGGCGGCTGGCCCCAGCACTCGGGATGTCGGCTCTCGGCTGTGTCTTCCTGATCGGTCCCGGCAGCTCAAGTGGCTGGCCACTGCTGCCGCCGGGCACGCCGTGGAGCACGGAGGCCGGATGGACCGTTATCCTCGGACATTGGAGCTACCTCTCGCCCCTGGGAAAATCCCTTGTCGCGCTGAGTGGCGCCGGCTTTGGGCTGGCCGTGGGCGGCATGGGTTGGACCGCGCGCTTATTGCGCGATTGGCGGAAGGAACTCGTGCCCTTCTCCGGCGCTTCGCGCGCGGAGCGGTATAGGTCAAAAGAAGGCGTATTAGGGGACGCACATTTCATAAAGTGGGAGAGCATCAGGGCAATCGTTGCCGGGTCCAACCCGCAGTGCTTCCTCGTCGGAGAGGATTACGAGCCGCGGGAAAATCCTTTCGTCTACAACCACGATGATCCGAGCACTTGGTGGAAGGGCGGCAAGTCGGAACTTATCAAGATGTCTGCGAAGTTTGGATCGGGCCATGCGCTTATCTTCGCAGGCTCGGGTGCAGGAAAGACGGCAGCCTATTCGATCCCGACCTGCTTTGAAGCGAAGACCAACGTTGTCATGGGCGATCCGGGTGGCACTGCGCTAGCTATAACCAAACGCGCTCGGGAGGCCATGGGCCATACAGTCCGAGAAATCCGGCCTGGGCACGGTATTAATTTGCTCCGCTTTCTCGAACCGTGGCTCAAGGAGTCCAGTGAAATGTTCGTCACTGTGGCGAACATGCTCTTTAACGGCAAGAAGATCCATCAATCCGAGGTCGGCGAATACTTCAAGAACGAGGGGATCAATGTGGTTGCAGCTCTTTTGGAGCACTTCGTGACGGTGAACGATCCGAATCCGTTTCTCAGCGTGATGCGCGTATTTACCCAGGTCCAGGGTGAGTTTGAGATTTTGATCAAGGAGCTGGCTGAGGATTATGGCCCGGATAGCACCATTGGGCTCACTCTTGGGGGCTATAGAAAAGTCGAGGAGAAGTGGTTCTCGGGTTTCAAGACGACGGTGCGACAGGCGATGGATTGGGCCGCTTATCCTGAGTTGCGTGACATGGTGACCGTCGATCCTGCCAACGAACCGGACCCGCTCGCTCCGGGAACCGATATTTTTATTACCATTCCTCTCGATCAGATGCGTTCAAAGCCGAACCTTATGCGGTTGCTGTACGGCGCGCTAGCACATGGCATGCGGCGTGCCGCTGGCGTAGAGCGCCTGATGATGGTTGATGAAGCACACGTTCTCGGAGCCATGATGGCGTTCGAAGATGCGCGCGACTATGCGCGTAAAGACGGGCTTCGACTGGCTCTTGTGTACCAGTCTGAGGGACAGCTTCAGGATGACTATGGTGCGGGCGGGATGAAAAGTTGGCTCGATGGGGTAGGGGTCCGAGTGTATTCGGCCATCGAGAACGGTGAGACTTTGGATCGTGTTTCGAGCTTGATCGGGGATTTCACGGTCGAGGTCGCAGGCAGCAACCGGTCTACGTCCGAGAAAAGCGGTGGATGGGGCACGCAGAATATCAACAAGGGCACATCCAACAATTTGCAGAAGGCACGGCTGATGCCCATCGACGAGCTTCGTGCACTTCCGATGGACGCGCAGATTGTTTTTTTTCGGGGGCAACGGCCCTTGATCATCGGCAAGGCGTATTGGTGGCGTCGCCCCGAATGGGTCAAGATGGCCCCTGAGGGTGCAAACCTATGGGGCTCGGCGGATGGCGTTAAGACTTGACGCACCGCTTTTCTGGGCGGCGGTTGTGGGTGTGGGTGCGAGCGCCAGTGCTTTTGCACCGCACACGCCGCTGACGGGCTTGCTGCTCCTGCCCGTCGCCTTGGAAAGGGCAGGGTCGTGGGGGCGCAAGCTGCTCATTGGGATATGCTTTGGCGCAGCGATGTCTTGGCAACTTATCCCGGTGCTGGTCGGCTATGGGTTTTCAGCCGGGCCGGTAGTCTTTGCCATCGCAGCGGTTGTTATTCTCCAAGCGGTAGTGATGTCCGGCCTGCCCGTTCTTCTGGCGATGGCCGTGCTCTTCTTCAGCCCCGTCTTCTGGGGACATCCCATCTTTGCCCTCTGGGGCGTGTCGCCGGTGCACGGTCACGCGGCTGTTGTATTTGGCGGTGTTGTCTTGGCGCTGATCTGCGTCCGAAGAACGCAGCTCGCGGGTCTCGGAGTGTACGCTGCCTGCGCACTGCTGACGGTAGTTGTGTCAGCGCCCGCTCGGTCGCCGACGGTGATCGGCGTCGATACAGCTTTCACGTCGCGATCCTTCCTGCCAGCAACAGATTGGTCCGAGGTCGCGGGCCAAGTCGAACGTGTCTCCGCTACGGGGAAGTTCGCGATCGCGCTGCCAGAGAGCACGATCGAGGGGGATTGGGGGCGCGGTGAGGTTTACTTTCGAGAGGTAGCTCAGCTTACAGGACACGATCTGCTTGTCGGGGAATCCACACCTCGGGGACAAGTGATCCGGTGGGTCTCCAACACAGATCCCAAGGTGGTGACTGTGTACCGACAGCGGCAGCCCATTCTCGGCGTCGATTGGCACCCATGGAACGCACGGGGCGAGGTTGAGGCCGCCTTCGGCAACGGCGTTGCAAGTGTTGACATTGGGAAAGGTCGGCGCGAGCGCCTTGGATTTCTTATCTGCTACGAAGGCTACTTGGCGTTGCCATGGGCGGAAACCATTATCGCGGACCCCCAGGCTATTGTCGTGATCGCGAACGACAGATGGTCGAGAGGCTCACGTTATCCAGTGGCGGCTCGGAAGATCCGGGCGGCCGCAGAGCAAGCCGCAGGGGTCGATGTAATCGCCGCGCGAAACCGCTAGTGCCCGGCTTGATTTTCCTCGCTCGCTGAGTAGCATTGGGTCAGCAAGTGTGACCTATATTACATAATGTAAATTATCCGAATCAAACCTCGAATTCCGGTAGTTTCTTGCAAGAAACGGCAATCGAGGAGGCTAGCATGACAGAGAATGTCCTAAAGAGGTCTTCGGCACTGGCCAGGCCTTAGAAGATGTCGAGCAGATGAAGACACCGTTCGGCGTACTGGGTTTCAAAGCGGGACGGTATCATGCGAGTGCCTCCTCTCAATTGGCCTCGCCCCAGACGCGGGCGATGGCGGCGTCGATCTTTTTCTCGAAGCGGGCGATCAGGTCGCGGTTGCCGTTGACGAGGGCTTGCTCGGCTTCGATTTCGGCAACGATAGCGGCTTGGGTTTCGAGATCGGGCAGCGGAACCCTCAACTCGGCAAGAATGCCTTGTGACAGGTTCCGAATGTTTGCGCCCTGCCCGGTTGTCTTCATGTGGTCTGCGAAAACCGGGGTCTTGAAGAAATGGGCAAGGTAGCTCGGGTTTGCTTGTGTCGTGTCGAACCGGGCGCGGATCGTGAAGCCCGAGAATGACGCCCGCCCAATGTTGTCGGGCACAAGCATGGACCTACCAACCAGATCAGGGTTTCCGTTTGAACGAACGAATACCACGTCCCCCGGTCGCAAAAGGTAATCAGGCCCGACCGGAGCGTCGAGTTGGACCGATGACAGGCTGTCACTGGGAACCAGCCAATTTGATTGAAAATCGCTTACGCCCACGATGCGCAAGGGTTCACCATCCTCGCTTCGCGTGAAGTTCAATCCATTCTTGAACTCGGCAATCCCGCCCATTTCGACCACCGGCCATTCAGGATCAACCGGGATGTGGGGGCGGTAGTTGTCGAGGACGGCGCGGGCTCCGTCGATGACACGCTGATAGCCCTCGACCTCGGCCACAATCTCGCGCTGCACCTCAAGCGGAGGGAGGGGGATTTGAAACTTCTGGAAGAAGCCTGAGTGGAAGCTCTGGACAGTGACACCGGGCTTGATCCCTTCGGCCAAAATTTCGTTGCCGCGTGCTTTGAGGTTCCAGAACAGGAACTTGTTCGATAGCTTTTCGTCGTCGGCAACTAAAGCGATCAAGTCTTGGTTGAAGCACATGTCCCGAGAGGTAAGCGCCACGGGAAAAGTGTGCTGCAAAATGCCCGAGCGAACGACGCAAAGAATTGTCCCGGCTGGAACAAGTGACGTTGCGCTGTTCTCGATTGCCTCGTTCGAAACATGGTCCTCAGTGTCGGAAATTAGGTCGACCTTCATATCCTTCGGCGAAACCCAAGGGATGTCCCCGGTCCAAAATTCTTCCTTGGCCTTGGATGGGGTGCCACCGCTAAGGCGCTTTGTCAGCTCGCCCAGCGCAACCATCGGCCATGCGCGACGAACCACTGATTTTTCTTGGTATCGTTCAACACTCAGATTGTAATCGCCATCTGCGGCCAGCTTCGTGCGCACAACAGAGCTAGCTATGTCGCTTTCTATGTCCTCTCCACCGCCAGCCCGCGCGGCCTGTAACCAAGCCCCAAGCTCGGCCTTTACCTGTGCCAGTTGTGATCCTTTAACCGCCCTGCGCTGTGCGCCGAGGGCGAAGCCGTCGTTCTCGATCTTGAAAAATGCGACGTGAGCGCTCGCCTTGGCCACCGCCCGGTCAAGGATCAAGATCGAGGTCTTCACGCCCGAATAGGGGTTGAACACACCTGCGGGCAGCGAGATGACGGCGGCAAGGTGGTTTTCCACCAGCATCTTGCGCAGGGCCACATAGGCGCTCTGGCTTTGAAAGATGATCCCCTCGGGCACGACGATGGCCGCGCGCCCGTTCGGCGTCAGGTGCTCGGCGATGTAATCGACAAACAGCACTTCGCTGCGCTTCGACTGCACCTGAAAGCGGGTGTGCGGCTTGATCCCGCCTTTCGGCGACATGAAGGGCGGGTTGGCGAAGATGACATCTGCCATTTCGGTCCATTTGTCCTCGCTCGTCAGCGTGTCGTATTCCTCGACCTTCGGGTCGGCAAAGCCGTGCAGGTAGAGGTTGACGAGCGAGAGGCGCACCATGTCGGGCGAAATGTCGTAGCCCCGGATGTTGCGGGCAAGGCGGGCGCGGTCTTCGGGTCGCAGAAGGTCGCCGGGCCAGCGCATCGGGCTTTCTAGCGCCTGCTCGGCAGCATCGGTTTCGGCCCCGTTACCGTTGCCGCCCACGGGGGCCGCAGAGTTCTGTTTAAGGATGTGCTTGTAGGCCGAGATCAGGAAGCCTGCCGTGCCACAGGCCGGGTCGAGGATCGTCTCGGCCTTCTGCGGGTTGATGATGTCGACCATGAAGTCGATTATGTGACGCGGCGTGCGGAACTGGCCTGCGTCGCCTTGGCTGCCCAGCACAGAGAGAAGGTATTCGAAGGCATCGCCCAGACGTTCGCTGTGGTCGTAGGTGAAGCTGTTGATCTCGCGCAGGAAGGCGCGGAGCGTTTCGGGGTCGCGGTAGGGCAGATAGGCGTTGCGGAAGATGTCGCGGAAGAGCTTGGGCAGCCCCTCGTTCTCGACCATCCTGGTCAGTGCCTCGGAATACATGTTTAGCATGTCTTGCCCGGACACGCCGGGGGCGACCAGCTTGGCCCAGCGATACCGCTCGTAATCCTTGGTGAAGAAAGTCGGAGTGCCATCTAACTCGATAGTTTCTGCGTCCATGTCGTCCATGAACTTGTAGATCAGCGCGATGGTGATCTGTTCGACCTGACTTTTCGGGTCGGGAACCTTGCCCACGAGGATGTCCCGGCAGGTGTCGATGCGGCGCTTGGTGTCAGTGTCGAGCATGGAGGTCTTTCAGAGGAACGGGTTCAAAGACACGTAGTCCTTGATGTATTCGGGGATGCGCTTGCGCCATGGCGCGGGAACCTCTTTGAGGTCGCGGGTGGTGAAGGTGGGGTTTACGTTCAGATCGGCGAAGTGGCCAGCGTCGATCTTGGCGCGGACGTGGGCGTCGCGGATGTAAGCCTCAAAGAAATAGCGCATTTCGCGAATGCGGTCGGCCTCTTCCGGTTTCTGATCAGCGAGGAACTTCTGGAACTCGTCTTCGATCAATTCTGCCTTGCTCTTGAAGCCGGAGATGAAGCCGAAGGCCTTTTCGATCAGCTCGCGCACAGTGATGCGGCGGTCGACGCCTGCAGCGTTGCGCAGCTTTTCGAGCGTGTAGAACTCGGTCGGCTTGTTGAACATTTCCTCGATCACGTGTCGGGTCGCGGCTTCCCAGTTCTGTTGTGCCACAAGCTCTGTAAGCATGGTGTCGGACCGCGCAGCATTCTCGAACCTGCCGAAAAGCTCACGGTCGACGCGCATCCCGTCCTTGCCGATCTGCGTTTCAACTTGGCTGACTACCTCGTCTGGATCGAAGTGCTCATAGGAGCCGATACCGCCAACAGTGGTCGCTTGGCTGTCACTTCCGTCGCCGCTAGTCGATAGCGGCATGGCGGAAGGCGTGGGCAGGGCCAGCTCCTCGTCGTAGTTGAACCGCTCTTCGAAGTATTCGCAGTTGGCGAAGAAGTCGAAGAGCCGGAAAGTCGTCTTCTCGACCACCCCAAGTACTAACTTCCGAGCAGGATCGAACATCTCCTCGGTGAAGTTGTGCTTGCGGGTGCCCCGGCCTTTGATCTGGACGAAATCGGATGGCGAGAATACCGGGCGCATGAGGGCGATGTTCAGAAGGTCGGGGCAGTCGTAGCCCGTGGTCATCATGCCGACGGTCACGCAGACACGGGCGCGACTGGTGCGGTAGTTCTCGGAAAAGTCGCTGTGTCCGCCGAGGTTGTTGTTGGCGAAGTTGACGGTCATCCGCTGGGCGTCGGCGACGTGGCTCGTCACCTGCATGGCGAAATCGGACGTGTAGCGCCCCGGCCAGAGTTGATCGGCCATTTCGTTCAAGATTTGGACAATCTTCGCCGCATGGTTTTGGCTGACAGCAAATGCGATGGTCTTCCCAAACTCGCCCGAAATTGCGTCGCGCAGCCCGTGTTGTAGTAGCGTCTTGCAGAATGCGCGGTTCGTTGGTTCGGCAAAGAACTTCTTCTCGAAGTCGCGGCCCGCAAAGGCCTCCTCCAACTCGTTGCCATCTTCGTCGGTCGTCGTGACCACGAAGCCTTGGTCAGAAAGAAGCTGGGTCGTGACCCCTGTCCGGGCGTCGATCACATAAGGGTTGATGAGGAACCCGTCCTCCACCCCGTCGATCAACGAATAGCGGAAGGTGGGCTCGCCGCTCTCGCACCCGAACGTGCGATATGTATCGAGCATGGTGCGGCGCTCGGTTTCGCGCGGGTCGCGCTTACCGGTGCTACCGGATTGCTTGAGGTAGTCCTTCGGGGTGGCGGTGAGGCCAAGCTTGTAGCCGATGAAGTATTCGAAGACGGCACGAGCATTGCCACCGATGGACCGGTGGGCTTCGTCGGAGATGACGAGATCGAAGTCGGTGGGGGCAAAGAGGCGCCGGTATTTGTCATTGAAAAGCAGCGACTGGACTGTCGTCACAACGATGTCAGCCTTGCGCCAGTCGTCGCGCTGTTCCTTGTAGATCACCGACGTGAAGTCGTTCCGTAGGTAGGCCTTGAAGGCCTTGTCCGCCTGCACTTCGAGTTCGAGGCGGTCCACGAGGAACAGCACACGCCGAGCGTTCCCCGTCTTGAGGAAGAGCTTGATGATGGCGGCAGATGTCAGGGTCTTTCCTGTTCCGGTAGCCATCTCGAACAGAAAACGCGTTGCGCCCTTCTTGGCATCTTCCTGAACCCGCTCGATGGCGCGTTGCTGATAGCGACGCAGAAAGCGCAGCTTGGCCTTCTCAACGAAGGCGGGCCTCTCAGCCTCGACCTTCCAGCCCGCCTCTTGGGCATAACTCGGCATTTGCGTGAGAGCGATATAGTCAAGCCCAACTTGCTCGTTCGCAAGCCGATCAGGATCGGGAGCAAAGGCGTAGTGGTTCCCGATCTCATCGGGTCCGGGGAACTTGGCGATGACGGTCGGATTGCCTTGCTCCAAATCCCACAGGTAATGGATGTTACCGTTACTCAGAATGACGAAGCGCGCGTTCTGCGACCTAGCGTATTTCCGGGCCTGCTCCTTGGCAGAAAGCGGGTTCTTGCTCTCGGACTTGGCTTCGAGAACGATGAGGGGCTTGCCGACCTCGTCGAGCAACAGGAAATCAATGAAGCCGTTGGCCGACTTTTCCAAATCGTCGCCCAGAGCGGTGAGATCGGCCTCCTTTAGCTTGACGTTAGGCTCCAACACAACGTTGGCCTTGCCCGTCGCGTCGTCGAAGAACCGCCAGCCCGCCTCGTCGAGTAGCCGATTTATTTTGATCCGAGCTGTCGCCTCTTTGGTCGCCAAAAGGTTGTTCTCACGAATTATACAGCTCCCGCAACTTTCATAGCCGGAGGCCCTGCTGCGAGCTACTGTAAACTTGGCGTTCGCCTCGATGAACCGCTGGCCCCCGACATTCCGCAAGTCCGGGGGCGGGAGCGCCGCCCTCCCCAGTGTAGAGAAGCACATAACTCCACGCGTCGCGCATCAAATTGAGCGGCGCAGCTCACAGAAAGATATTTTTGTCGCGTTCGCCGGTCCATCCTTAGTGATGGGGAGCGCTTTGTGACAGTGGTCGACGACGCTGGCGTGCCAACGTACTAGATCACCATGCTACGTTTGAGCTGCATGCGCCGCGCCCTAACCTGACGCTCAAGCGTGTATAGACTGGTATAAATCGCAGTCAGTCTACTCGTTTCGGCCGAACGGTCAGCATTTCCAAACTCACACCCGACCCAATCGGCGGCATCAAGATAGTCGTCTCTAGTAAGTTCCAGAAGCTGCTGATCATCAGAAAACAGATCACAGATTAGCCCGTTGAGGTTGTACAGCGCAGCACCCAAGCGGGCAGCAATAAGCTCATCTTGCGGCCCCAAATCGGCAGCGGATTGGGCCCAATAAAGAGTGGAGTCATCGGACACATTACGGATGACGACACAAATCCGATCCACAAGCTCGTCACGATGCCGCTCAACGCGGCGCAGGCCGTCGAACTTGCCTTCGACGACCGCCTTGGCAAAGGGCGCCAGAAATGCGCCGCCCAATGCCCCCAGGAACGCTCCCCAAGAAAGAGTCAATGCGAGCGGCTGGCTTGGCGACCAGCTTCTTCATGGATGTACTTCCATGCCTGTTCCACATAGGTGGCGTACCGAGCAGCCCGCGCTTCCAGCCTGAGCTTGGCTTTAAGGTCGGCCTCCCGGAAGCCAGCTCGTAGGAGACCGCCGAAGGCTTCCTCGATAAAGGACGGCGGATATCCCGGCGGGCCATCAAAGATCACGTGTACTTCCTGACCTTTGGTAAGCGCTGGCGACAACAGGTCTTCGCGGAAGGCTTCGCCGCTCCACTTGCCATGGCGACGATATCGCCCACCCGGCAGCCGGCTGAAGTCGCGAGCAATGTCAATCTCACTCATGTTCCCCTCCAACGGACGTAAACACTGCCTTAGGCAAGTTCCACTCTACCAAGGTACCGCCAATGTGAGAACCATACGCTTCCTTGGTCGTACGACCATCCGCGAACAGCTTCACATCCCCTGACCCGCTGACGATACGTAGGTATCCTGCGCCCGCGAGGTCAATGACCTTGTGCATGCTATCAAGACCTTTCCCACGTTCATCGAGACCAGTCCGGGTACGCCCGACCTCGAATGCCGCTTCAATCATGTTGGCATCGGTGGTTGCCAAACCAAGCCGATCCATCACACTTTTTAACTTCGCGCGCCAATCGCCCTGCGCCCCCAACGTGCGAGGGATGCCATGACCTTGATCAAACACGAAAAACCGGAGACTGTCGCTCTCGGGGTCGTAACAGCTTGTGGCCCACCATCGATCCCCAGCACTCGGAAACTCAAGGTTTCGATCCGGGATGGGCATGTACGCATGATCTATCGAGTTTACAACGGCCTCGGTCAAGCCGTCGAACAGGTATGGCTTTTCCTCAAGGAGCAGTCCTACGTGGTGTAGGTCGTTTTGGAGCTTATCAATCGCCTCTTGGTTGGTCTTCTCGCCTGAAGCAAGCGGAAGTAATACGAGCTGCGTTCCCAAGTTCTCTTCGGCTGTAGGCGCTTTGATATTTAACAGATCGAAGGTTCCAAGATCACATAGCAGGCGCTTTACCCGGTGATTCCATCGACTCGAACGTCGAGCACGTAGGGCAATTCCCTTGTAACGCTTCCACCGCTCGAATTCTGCCGAAAGCACAACGGCAACTGGGATGGATAAGATGTCTATGGAAGCCAAATCGACAAATAAAGGGGGCCAAACCCATTTGCCACGCACTCGAATACGCCGGCTATTTAACGCTAGTTTTCTAAAGTCGTTGAAGAATTGGATTGTGCCCTTGGGGTTGCGAGAGAAACTTAGAACCCGAGGAGCTTCCAAAATCGGAGTTCCAACAGATGGCGCGTAGTCTTTATATCCGCCACGACGGCGCCCAAGAGTAACAATGTATCGTCGCCTCTTAGGGTCAGGACTCGTTCTCGCGTCATAGCCAGAACATGACGGTCGCGGCGAGAGCGACGGCGGAGAGGAATACCTTCGGGCACCTGTCATAGCGCGTGGCGATGCGCCGCCAA
>JAGWVA010000079.1 GCA_028875855.1 Paracoccaceae bacterium | reverse complement strand
CTCCCCTATGGCGTCGATCATGAAGCCTGTTCTTCCTTAAGATCGGGTTCCTTGAGTATCCGTGTTCAGCGCTCCTTGAGGAATTTGGGGAATATCGAAAAAGCACCGCAGGCGAAGAAGCCCGAAAAGCGCAAGAGAAAAGACCTCCCAATCTGCAGAAAAGAAGAAGTGAAAAAAGTTCACCTATTCGGTTCATAAAGAGGGAAGAAAGGAAAGCTGCTACTTCAGGCCAACTAAAAGAAAAGAAAAAAACTCTGGAACAATACAGATACTGAAGACTGCGAAAAGATCTGGAAAGGGCCGGGCCGCGGTGGCGGCCCGGAAGAAACGTGAGAGATAGGAAATCCCTTCCGGTTCCATAGGCGCGCCCATCACGATGCCTGAGCTTCCGGACCTTTGGCGGCGGTATCTGCGCGGAAGTCCGCAGGGGCGAGGTCTCCGGAAACCAGATCGCGCGTTATCGGTCCTGCCGTCGAAGTAAGAGGGCCATCCAGAAGTTGGGCAAGTGCCGCGCCTTCAAGTGCGCGTTCCTGCGCCAGCGCCGCGGTAAGCGCCTGTAGCCGCGCCATCTCGCTCCGCAGGAGCGCGGTCGCCCGCGCTTCGGCCGCGGCCAGTTGCACCTCGACCCGCACTCGAATGCTCGGATCGTTAAGGGCTGCTGGGTCAGCCGCTCGCCAGATGAGTTGTCCCCGCAGACCGAGAGAAAGCTCCGCTGTGAGGGCCATCCGTGTTGCTTTTGCAAGGTCGCTTCCTTGAGGACCGCCGGCACCGCCAGAGGGGGCGCCCATGATGAGCGTTTCGGCCGCGCGTCCAGCGAGCTGGTAGACGAGGCGGTCCTCAATCTCCGTCATCACGCCGGCGCTCGGGCGCAGCTCTGCCTCGGTCTGCCCGCCCAGCGGAGTGAGGCGCAGCGCTCGGACAGTGCCGAGGCCGAGCCGTGCGCATGCCAACGCATGGCCAGCTTCATGTGCTGCGATGCGGCGGATGAGGTTATCGGGCATCGGTTGCCCAGGCTGGAGCGCGGCGCGGACGTCCACAGCCTCAAGCGGCCGCCGTTGCCGCCGCGCGGTTCCGCGCGCTGCGCGGATGGCGGCATCGATCGACGCTGGTGTCTGCCCACGGGCTGCGACCGCGAGCGCCGCGACGTCGGCCGCGGGCAGGGCACCGTCGAGGAGGCGGTCGAGCATCTGTGTCACCGCTGCCGGACCCAGCAGGCCGACCTCGATGAGGCGGTCGAACCGACCCGGACGGAGGATCGCTTGATCGATCTGGTCGAGCGCGTTGGTCGCTGCGATCAGCACGCACCCTTGGGCCTGCGCCTGGCCGTTGATCTCCTCAAGCAAGGCGTTGATGACTTGCCGCTGATAGTTCTCGTTCCGCCCGCCTGCGTTCGACCGGACACCGAAAGAGTCGATCTCATCGATGAACAAGATCGCGGGTGCCGCGGCTCGGGCTTCAGCGAAACTGCCTCGCATGGCGCGCAACGTATCGCCAAGATGCCCGGCGCTTTGCCACTGGCTCAGGGACGCCGGAAAAAACGCGGCGCCGGCCGCGCGCGCGATCTCGGCCGCGGCATGCGTCTTGCCTGAGCCCGCATGCCCATAGAGAAGCAGCGAACGCGTCATGTGCGACCAGTCGACTGTGCCCTCCTGCCAACCTCGCAGGTCGGCCACCAGATCCTTTGCGGCGGCCTCCAGTTGGCCCATTCCGAGCAGCGCCGAGAGATCGCCCGCGGGGCGCGCTGCGGTTGCCGCGGCTGCGATCCGGTCGGCCGCCGCCTCCGCCGTCGGCGCGCGCAGGGCCACCTGGATCTGCGCGTCGCTCAGCAGGGCAAGGCTTGAAGTGTCTGGCAGCAATGCCGCAACGGAGCTGATCTCTGACCACTCGATGTTTGCGACAGGATCGTCGCTGAACAGTGACCGAAGGAGCAGGGCGAGCATCGGCGCATCCAGAGGTGCGAGGCTGTGTGCGCGGGGCAGGGCGCGGGCGTATGCCGGAGACGGCGCAAATCCGTATGGAAGCAGCAGCACGAGCGGAGTGCTGAAGTTCAGGGCCTTCTCGACGGCGCGCCAGAATCTCGTTTCTGCGGACTTTTGCAGCGTGCCATCACCATCGAGACTTGGCGACAGAACGAGAAGGCTCCGCACACTGCATGCGGGGGGGGCCTGATGAAAAACAGAGACGCCGTCGGGCAAGAGGCCCTTGTCGAATGCGGCCTGCACGGCGTGCAGGTCTGAGGTCGGGATCGCATCCACAATTGTAATGGCACCGTCGCAGAGAGCCGCGTCCACCGCATCTTCAGAGCCGAACGACGCGCTGAGACGCAGAGCCGCTGCGCGTTGCTGCCATCCCGTCCAATCTCGCGCAACCGGCTGTGGTGTGGGGAGCCGATCATTGGCTGATGCGAGGGCCGTGTCGTCGGCAAAAGGCGCGCTGAGTTCTTTGGGAATGGCGGTGTCGCCTTCGGCCCGCAGCGCTGCCGCGCTCACGCGCAGCTTGTCCACAATAGACACACCTTCGATTTCTTGTGGCGACGGAACGCCGACTTTGTCTTCGTGATTGGCCTCGGCGAGATAGAGGCCGTCGTGCAATTCCCGAGCGTGGGGATCTGGCGACGTCAACCGAGACAGAACGTCAAGGCTGAACTGGAACCAGCGAGGTGAAGCTTGTGAGTGAATCATGACGAAACTCCGTTGATCATGGGATGGCGGCGACAGGGCAGGGGCTCCCTGAACTGGTTCAGGGGGGTGCTGTTGATAGCGGCGCGATGGGTTAGGCAGGCGCGATTTTTGCCGATGGCGTCGGAACGGAGGTCGGCGTCTCAAGCCCAAGATCCTTCAGAGCCGCCGCGAGACTGGCAATCGGATTTGCTTGCAGCGCGGGGATCTGCCGACACGGAATCCGGAAGCTGGAACGACCCTGTGTCGTGAAATAGACGACGTTCGCGGGCAGGACGCACAGTGCGAGGATGTCGAAATCCTCTGGCTCATACTGCCTCTGGCCACTCGGTGAGCGCTGGTAGCCCTTGCTGACGGCGAAATTGAACGCCCCGTCGCGCGCAGACATCGACGTCTTGATCTGCATGCCGACGGGCCGCTGGGGATGAAAGATCACGCGGTCGACTGGGAACGTGTCGGGCAGCGCCGCGGACACGAGACCGTGCCGCAAAAGCATGCTTTCCACCAGAAGTTCACCTGCGTGACCGATGAGCTTTGCGTGTTGGCACATCACATCTGTCCGCAAGTGTGGAAAGTGCCAAAGATCAGACAGGCCGCGATCGGCCGCTTCTGACAGCGAGTGCAAGCCAGACTGAAAGTCGGCAAAGGAAAGCTGAAAAGGCATGGGGAAGACCTTTCTTCGGAAAAGGCAAACCTGATCACCGGACATGGGTCCGACGTTCAAGAAAGCTGAGGTAGGGTGTGGGGGAGGCGTGGTTGAGATGGAGCGGCTTCAGGCCATCAAGGGGCAAGAAATCCGCGAAGAGGGGGCGTCTTTAAGATGGAAGACTAAATTTGGAGCGAAACTGGAATCCTTTGTTGGCTCAGGGATAGGGGGTCAGGCGCTTGGGGCAGCCATGTCGTCATCCGCGATGTCGTATTCACTAGCTTCGGCACTCAGGCGGTCGCACATGTCAGCGATCAGGCCAAAGGCGAGTCGCGCCAAATGTGCGTGCTCGAAATCGGGTGCCGTAAGTCCCGTCCCCGCGCAAATTCGGCAGGCCATGGCTGCTTGCTCCCGCAGCGCAAAGAGGCCATCCGCGGAGTCACAGCTCGTGGCACGGTCGACGATTTGCGCCATGCCGATCAAGGCCACGTCCTCCATGGATTCGCCGCGCTCCAGACTCAGTTGAGATGCCAGCGTGCTGACGACGTTCCACGCGTCTTCGACTTCATCTGCAAAATGAATTGTCGCGGTGTGCCACGTATCGCCGCCATTCATTGCCGCGTCGGCAGCACAAGCTGCCGCCAGCGCCGTCACCAGCCGGCGTGCTCTTGCGAGAAGAGAGCGTCGGCCTGACGGCGGAGTGGTTTGAGGAAAGTTAGAGGGAAATGGGTGCATTGTGGTCTCCGCTGGCTGTCAGAGGTGTCTGGACGTCTTTGGTGATTGTGATATTAGCATTAGAGATGCAGATGTCAATATCGATATTGATATTGCTATCTTGTAGGCAATTTTTTTTTGGGAGAAGAAGCTTGGCACCTCCGAAACGCGACACCGAAGCCGTACTCGTGCGGCTGCATCGGAAGACGCTCACGGCGCTTGACAGCTACAGCGAGACGCAACCAGATCGGCCAAGCAGGCAAGACCTCATCAGACAGATCATCGTCGAATGGTTCGACTCGAGAGGTATAGACGCCCGAGAGTAGGGCGCTGGATTACTGATTTTGACCATGTCACGGGAGCGGCTGGACAGGAGGCAGAGCTCCGCAGCCACTTGGGACATCTCAGACGGTGTGGCAGCTAGGCGCCCTCATCCCGGCCGTTTAACGGCTGGGCGAGGCGCCCTGATAGTTGCCGTTCGCCGCACCTTAAGGGCAATGACGGTAGGCAGACATGAGCGGCCGGAAGTAACAGGCGCAGTGAATGAATGCTGCGCTTGCAAAGACGGAGCGCAGGCTTCCCGAGAGCGGGCGTCAGCCGGTGGCGCGTTTGCCGTTTATGTGCTGCACAACCATGTAATAGCCCCTGCGCAGAGACGACTACTTATAACAGCCTCCTCCACGCGCCAGCCTTGCTGGAGGCCAGGATCGTCTCCACAAGCGTCTGGATCCGCAGGCCGCCACGAAAGTTGAACGGCTCCGGCCTCTTGCCGGCCATCGCCTCCAGAAAGCCGGCCACTTCGATCGCCTTCAGGTCGTTGAACCCCAACTGGTGCCCCGGCGCGACGCAGAACAAGCCGTAAGGCGCATGGTCCGGCCCCGCCTCGATCCGGCGGAAGCCTTGGCGGCCCTTGCGGTCGTCGGTCGCGTAGAAGTGGAGTTCGTTGAAGCGTTCCTGGCTGAAGGCCAGCGCGCCCTTGGTGCCGTAGACCTCGAAGTCATGCTGCATCTTGCGCCCCGTTGCGATCCAGTTGCCCTCGATCTACCCGGTCGCGCCATTGGCAAAGCGCAGGAAGGCACGGCCGATGTCGTCCACCTCGACCTTGCGCATGCCGCCTTTGCCGTCGGGACGCGCGCCAATCATCGTCACGCAATCGCCCATTACCTTTTCGATCGGGCCTGCTGCCGGGCCCATCAGGAACTCTGCTGTCGCCAGCGCATGGCTGCCGATATCGGCAAGGGCCCCGCCGCCCGCCGGATCGTGGCGGAAGGTGAAGGGCCCCGAGGCATCGGCCATGTAATCCTCGGCATGCAGACCGCGGTAGCCAAGGATATCGCCCAGTTCGCCCGACGCGATCATCTCGCGCGCCAAAGCGATCATCGGATTGCTGAGGTAGTTGAAACCGACCTGGGTGCGCACGCCCGCGGCTTCAGCCGCCTCTGCCATCTCTCGCGCGTCGGATGCCAACGGGGCCAGCGGCTTTTCGCAATAGACATGCTTGCCCGCGGCAATGGCGGCCAGTGCCATCTCCTTGTGCAGGGCATTCGGCGCGGTGATGCTAACAAGGTCGATCCCCGGGTCCGTCACGGCGGCCTTCCAGTCTGTCGCGGCATGGGCGAAGCCTAGCGCGTCGGCGGCCTTCTGCGCGGCGGTCTCGTTGATGTCGACCAGCGTGTGAAACTCCAGCGCGAAGGGCAGGTCGAAGACCCGCGCCGCCGTTGTGTAGCCGAAGGCATGCGCCTTGCCCATGAAGCCACTGCCGATCAGGCAGATGCGCAGCCGCGGTTTGTCCGTCATGTCTATCCTCATGAAATTCATTAAATTCTGGTTCAGCAGGCTGCAGGCACAAGTCAGCGCAGCACGTGCATGTTTCGGAATTCTATGGAGAGGTGTTGTGCCGTGTGGGTGGCTGCCCTCACAGGGCAGCCACCAGTATAATGATTAGCAGCGAAGGTCCTACGCTTCTTGGTCCAGCCAGTCACGGAAGGCCTCGACGACCTCTTCGTTGCTGTCCACTGCGTGTTGCTGAGCGGGATAACTGCCGTCTTTCACGTCGGCCACAAATTCGCCGAAGGCCGCAATACGCTCGGCTTGCAGCCGCGCATATTCGGACTGGAAGTCACGATAGACCTTGGCGTGGCGCGGCACATGACCGCCGTTTTGCCCGAGCACATCATCGGCAAAGAGATACTGGGCGTCGTAGCCGGGTCCCGCCCCCATGGATATCAGGAAGAGAGACGAGCGTTCCGCGATCAATTGCCCGATCGAATGGGGGACCACCTCGATCTCGGCTGCGAAAGCTCCCGCGTCCTCCAGCGCCCGTACCTGTTCCCAGACCAATTTCGCCATGTCCAAGGTCTTGCCGACCGCGCGAAACCCACCCGTCCAGGTACATTTGGAGGGAATGAGCCCAACATGGCCGCAGACGGGGATCGCGTGTTCGGCCAGAAGGCGTACGGAAGCGAGACTGCCCGAGCAATAGACGGCGTCCGCCCCCGCCTTGTAGAGCGGCAAGGCCCATCGAAGAAAATCTTCCGGCCCCCCGATCTCGAAGAAGTTGTCACCGGGCACCGCGAAACAATCGGGTGCTGCCGTACGAAATCGCGGGTCGCACATCATGGACGGCGGAACCGACAGCATCGCGACTCCTGCCGCCTGCGCAGCCCTCGCCTCATCCAGTGTTTCAACGCGCAGCATAGGTAGCGGTTCCTTGCCGCGTCGCGCGCGCAGGTCCGCAATCGTGGGTCTTGCCATCACGCCACCTGTACCAGAACGCGGCCGTCTTCCGCCTTCGCCGGGTAAGTGCCAAGGTTGACGCACACGGGCGCGCGCATCGCCTCGCCGTTGCGATAATCGAACTGGCCGTTGTGCTTGGGGCACTCGATGACGTAGTCCATTACCAGCCCATCGGCGAGGTGGACTTGCTCATGGCTGCAAAGCCCGTCTGTGCAGAACCATTCGTCATCCGGGCTGCGATAGATCGCGTACGTCTTCCCCCCGTGATCGAAGCGGATCACGTCCTCGGTCTCGATGTCGTCAACGGAGCAGGCATCTACCCATTCGCTCATGGCGGTTTCCTTCTCGCTTGCTTAATTCAGGGGCTTACTCGGCAGCGGTGCCAAGTGCGGCGGTATGGAAGTCTTCGCGGTAAGGCTTGGCCGTTGGCGGAAGCTCCCGCTTGATGAAGTAATCGTCGTACTTCAACTGCCGCACGAGCGCCGGCCACATCTCGGCAAAGCCCTCGCGGATCGAGCGGTTGGGCGCGGGCAGGTCATGGCGGATGGCCGCGTGAAGCTTCGGCAGGGCGTGATAGGGCACCATCGGGAACATGTGGTGTTCGACGTGGTAGTTCATGTTCCAGTAAATGAACCGGCTGACCGGGTTCATGTAGACAGTGCGCGAATTCAGCCGGTGGTCGGTGACGTTGTCGGCAAGCCCGCCATGTTGCAGGAGGCCCGTCATTACGTGGTGCCAGGCGCCGTATAGGCGGGGCAGGCCGATCACCATCAGCGGCAGGATCGACCCCATCGCGAGGGCCAGCGCGATCGTGGCAAGATAGATCACCGTCGAGATGCGCGCCACGCGCACGACCTTGGGCCATTCGCTTTCGGGTACGAAGGTCTTTTCTTCGGGATGTACGCCAAGGAAAGCGCTGTAGAGCATCCGGTTCATCGCGGTCCACGCGTCGAAGATGCCGAAGAAGTTGCCGATCAGCTTGAAGAAGACCGGGGGCCGCATCACCGCGATCTCGGGGTCGCGGCCGACGATGTAGGTGTCGGTATGGTGGCGCGCATGGCTCCACCGCCATGTGGCGGAGTTGCGCATCATGCAGAAGCTGGCGATCTCATACAGGACGTTGTTCATCCACGGTGTGCGGAAAGCCGTGCCATGGCTGCATTCGTGCCAGCGGCTGTCCATGGCCGAGCCGTAGAGGACACCATAGGCCAGCCAGAACGGCGCTGACCACCAGCTTGGCCACAGCGCAATGCCAAGGCCCACGAACAGGATCATGGCGCCGAACAGGAGCTCGGTATCGCGGATGGCTTGCGCGTCGGAGCGCTGCATCAGCGCCTTCATCTCCTTGCGCGGGACGTCGGTGTGATACCATTCCGCCGTGGCAAGGCCGATCTCGACCGCGCGCCGCGCATCCGCGCCCAGAAGGCTGTAATCTCTCTTTGGCATGGCGTTCTCCCCTGTGCCGGTCG
The DNA here is from genome assembly GCA_028875855.1 of Paracoccaceae bacterium. Classification (GTDB taxonomy): domain Bacteria; phylum Pseudomonadota; class Alphaproteobacteria; order Rhodobacterales; family Rhodobacteraceae; genus Solirhodobacter. Next base: position 6,032 of record JAGWVA010000079.1, on the reverse strand, counting down.
CGACCGACACGCGGAAAATAGAAGATTCGTTCCAGATCGGGAATAATCGGTATGGAAAAACTCATCAAAAATCGTCATCACGGGCTTAGCGTTTGACGAAATATCATCAGGGGGTGGTATGCGGCGTCCGGGTATGGCGAAATTGGCGGAAGCGGCAGGGGTCTCTGTCGCGACGGTGGATCGCGTCCTGAACGGGCGCGAGGCGGTGACAGAGGCGACCCGTTCCCGCGTGATCGAGGCGGCGCTGCGCATCGGCCATCCCGCAGCCGCCCGGCTTGCCGGTCTTGGAGATGCGGCCCGGCCCGAGGTGCGCTTTGGCGTCGTCCTGCACAAGCAGGGGCAGGACTTCTACAAGGCTTTTGCGACCGAACTCCAACGGGCGGTAGGCGAGGTTGGTGGCGTCCGCGGAAAGCTGCTGTTGGAATTTTCTGCAAGCCAGGCGCCGTCCGAAATGGCGGGCCACCTGCGCGCGATGGCCGGACGCTGCGATGCGCTGGCGGCTACGGCCGTGAACCACCCCGAAGTGACCACGGCCGTGGAAGAAATTCGCGGCAGCGGCATCCCGGTGTTTTCACTGTTGTCAGATTTCGGGCAAGGCGCGCGAACGGGCTACATCGGCCTTAACAATCTGAAGGTCGGACGGACGGCGGGGTGGATAACCGCGCTTGCTGCTGCTCCCCGTGGGCCCGGAAAGGTTGCGATCTTCGTCGGTGGACATCGTTGGCACGGCCACGATCTGCGCGAGACCGGTTTTCGCAGTTACCTGCGCGAGGCAGCATCCACGCTCGAGATGCTGGAGACATTCGTGAACCTGGAAACCCGCCAGCTTACCTATGAGGCGGTTTTGGCATTGATTTCGCGTCACCCGGACCTGCGAGGGATCTACGTTGCCGGTGGTGGTATGGAGGGGGCCATCACTGCGCTGCGCGAAGCGGATTTGACGGACCAGATTGTTTTGGTGGTTTCGGCCCTGACGCCAGATTCGCGAGCCGGGCTGGCAGAGGGGCTGGTCACGATGGTGATCGACACGCCGCTGGAAAAGCTTTGCCGCGACCTCTTCAACCAGATGTCCCGTGTCGTCCTGCGTCCAGATGGCGCGGCAGACGGCGTGCAGCACTTCTTGCCGCCGGACATCCACCTAGCTGAGTCGATCTAAGGGTTTCGTCAAAATCCGTTGAAAAATCGGGTTATTTTGGCTTTGGAATTTTTGGTTGACCGAATTTCAAAATGGAAGATAAATTCCATATGTGATCGGACACCCCGGTCATGACTCTCGGAGACGCAATTGACCCTGCCTTTTGCCCTTAATCATATGACCGCGCCGCGCGTAGGCTCGCTGGCGTTCCTCGATCTGGCGAAGTCGCTCGGATGTGTCGGTGTTGAGTTTCGCAACGACCTTGGGCGGGCGCTGTTTGAGGGGGCTGCGCCGGAAACGATCCGCGCTGCGGCGGCCGAGCGAGGCCTCCGCATCCTCGCGCTGGCCGAGGTGAAGATGTTCAACGATTGGTCCGACATCAAGCAGGCCGAGGCTGAGGCGCTGATGAAGATCGCAGTTGCCTGCGGTGCCGAAGCTGTCAGCCTGATCCCGCGCAACGACGGCGTCGCGATCCGGAGTGGCGAGCGGCAAAAGGCCCTCAAGTTAGCGCTGACCGAGTTGCTGCCGATGCTACGCGCCCATGGGCTCAAGGCAATGGTCGAGCCACTCGGCTTTGAGGTCTGTTCACTGCGGTCGAAGGCAGAGGCGGTTGAGGCGATTGAGGCCGTCGGCGGGGCAGACACTTACAGGCTAGTGCATGACACGTTCCATCATCATCTCGCAGGCGCCGGGCCGATCTTCCCTGATTACACGGGCATCGTTCACGTCTCGGGCGTGATTGATCCTGGTGTCGCGGTCGCCGACATGCGTGACGGCCACCGCGTGCTCGTCGATGCGGATGACCGACTGGGCAATGTAGCCCAAATCCGCGCTTTGCTGGATGCGGGCTATACCGGTCCGATCAGCTACGAGCCTTTCGCGCCGTCGGTTCACGCACTGGAGGATGCACACCCGGCTCTCGGACAGTCTATGGAGTTCATTCGTTTGGAGGTCGCAAGGGCTGTAGTCTGAGCCTAAAAAACCTTCCGCCCAGTGGGATGCTTCTCCGGGAGAAAGAATGGCTGGGCACCACAGCTGATGGCAAACAATAAATGCAACGAACCGCTTGAATGGTGGATGCAGCCTGCGTTGAAATGCAACCGGTTGCAAAAGTGATTTGACCGCAAGCACCGTTGTCACATGCTGACGGCCGCAGGACGTCATGGTTGCGAAAAGACTGCCGGCGAACATTTTTCTTGGTTTCACGAAGGAAAGATAACGAGCTGCCCAATTGATTGAATTCATCCGTACGCTGGTCGCGACGACTGTGACCTTTGAGCGGAGGACATAGCGCCCACCCGGGCGTTCCGGCGGGAGAACGGTGGGCCGGACACCACAGCGGAGGAGAGAAAATGAATATCAAGACAACGCTCATCGCGGCGGGCATTGCCACTCTGATGGCAAGCTCGGCGCTGGCAACGACCATCGGTGTTTCGATGGCGGTGTTCGACGACAACTTCCTGACGGTGCTTCGCAACGGCATCCAGCAGGACGCCAAGAAGATGGGCGTCAAAGTTCAGGTGGAAGACGCCAAGAACGACGTTGCCAAACAGCTTAACCAGATCAAGAACTTCATCGCGTCGGGCGTGGACGCGATCATCGTGAACCCGGTGGACACCTCTGCAACGCAGGCAATGACGAACGCGGCTGCGCAGGCAAAGGTGCCTCTGGTTTACGTCAACCGTCAGCCGATCAACGTGGACACCCTTCCCGCAACGCAAGCGTTCGTTGCATCGAACGAGAAGGACTCGGGCACGCTCGAGACCATGGAGATCTGCAAACTGCTGAAAGCAGAAGGCAAGACCAGCGCCAATGTCTACGTAATGGAAGGTCAGCTTTCCAACCAGGCCGCCGTTCAGCGCACGAAGGATATCCACGACGTGATCGGGTCCGACAAATGCGGGGTCAAGATCAACATCATCGACCAGCAAACCGCCAACTGGTCGCGTGATCAGGCGCAGAACCTGATGACCAACTGGCTGTCGACGAACAAGCCGTTCGATGCCGTCATTGCGAACAACGACGAGATGGCCATCGGCGCCATTCAGGCGATGAAGGCCGCGCATGTTGACATGAAGAAAGTGCTGGTCGGCGGTATCGATGCAACGCAAGACGGTCTTGCCGCGATGCAGGCGGGCGATCTTTCGGTGACCGTGTTCCAGAACGCCGCCGGTCAGGGTGCGGGCTCGCTGGAAGCCGCGATCAAGCTCAGCAAGGGTGAGAAGGTGGCCCAGAAGGTCTACGTACCGTTCGAGCTTGTGACGCCGGCGAACATGGCCAAGTACATGAAGAAGAACTGACGTTCCAGGTTCGGTCGGGGCGGCCCCTGCGGGTCGCCCCCCTTCCATTGGAACTCGGCAAGTCCGGCATCGCGTCTGGCTTGCCCCTGCTTCGGGAGAGCAGAACAAATGGCGGAGCATACGCATGGCATCGGGGGACTGACCTACGATGCCAAGAAAAAGCCCTGGCCACCGGAAACCGGTGTGTTCGTGGCACTGATCCTGATCACGCTGGTGTTTGAGATCCTCAACCGGATGAACGGAACGAGCTTCCTGTTCAACACGCGCTCCAGCGTGGATGCGATCTTCAACAAGCCGCGGCTTGATATCATCATCCTTCAGGTCTCGATCACCGGGATCATCGCGCTTGGCGCGACGCAGGTCATGATCGCCGGGGGAATCGACCTGTCGGCAGGCTCCGTCGTTGGCGCAACCGCGATGGTCGTCATGAGTTTCGCGCAGACCGCGACCGTGAATGGACATGCCAACCCCAAGGCCCTCTTCGGTCCCTGGGCGATGGACCTGCCCGTGATCGACCCTATCCTTGTCGCCATAGCCTGCGGTGTCCTGGCGGGGGGGATCAACGGCATCTTGATCGCTTACACGCGCATCCCGCCCTTCATCGCGACACTGGGGATGATGGTCTCGGCGCGTGGGGCTGCGGACTGGTGGTCGAACGGCGATCCGGTTTCTTTCCCGACCGATGCCTATGCCAACCTTGCCAACGGAGACATCGTCAAACACCTTACGTTCGGCCTTATGAGCTGGCCCGGTGAGAACCCGGCCGTGCTGTTCATCGTTCTGGCGATCCTGTTCTCACTGATCATGAAGCACACAGTCTATGGCAAGCGATGCTATGCCATCGGATCGAACGAGGCCGCAGCGCGGATGTCGGGCATCAATGTCGATCGCCATAAGGTGCTGGTCTACACGATTGCAGGCATTCTTACCGGCATCGCGGCGCTTATGCTGACCTCGAAGAACCTAACGGCGCAGGCGGGCATGGGACTGATGTACGAGCTTGACGCCATCGCCATGGCGGTGATCGGCGGCATTTCCCTGAACGGCGGCCGGGGCACGATCCTTGGCACGGTGCTGGGCGCGCTGATCTTCTCGGTCATCATCTCGGGGTTCACGTCGATCCGGCTCGACGCATATTACCAAGAGATGGTCAAGGGCGCGATTATCGTGGGTGCGGTCGTTTTGGACCAATGGCGCCAACGTCGCAACGCATCGCGGACGTAAGGGAGACTGAAATGACCGATATCGTCCTCGAAACGCGCGGGCTGACCAAGCATTATGGCGGCGTTCATGCGTTGGAAGACGCGAACTTCATCCTCCGCGCGGGCGAGCATGTCGCCGTCGTGGGCGACAACGGCGCTGGCAAGTCTACCTTCGTTCGGCAGGTCACCGGGGTCGAGCAGCGCACCTCCGGGCAGGTGTTCTTTCACGGGCAGGAGGTCAATTTCGCCGGGCCTATCGAGGCCCGGGACCACGGGATCGAGACCGTGTTCCAGAACCTCGCCCTTGCCGACGATCTGGATGTGCCATCGAACCTGTTCCTGGGCCGCGAACTGGTGCGGTTCCGGCTCGGCCCTTTCTCGATCCTCGACCACAAGACGATGCGAGCGCGCACGCAGGAGGCGTTGGTCAAGACCGCGGTGAAAATTCCGAACCTCACCAGCACGATCCGCAATATGTCGGGCGGTCAGCGCCAATGCGTGGCCATCGCCCGCGCCGCCCACTTCGCCTCGAAGCTGATCATCATGGACGAGCCGACGGCGGCGCTAGGCGTGCAAGAGACGGCACAGGTTGAAAACATCATCCGTGGTCTTAAGGAACAGGGCGTGCCGATGATCCTGATCAGCCACAACCTGCGTCAGGTTTTCGATCTTGTGGACAGGATAATTGTCTTCCGCCGCGGTCGGATCGTCGCAAGCCTGAACCGTCATGAGACGGACGGCAATGATGTCGTAGCTTATATCACGGGGGTTAAGGGAGGAGAGACCCCTGCTTTCGCTTAACATGCGGAAGAGACACAATGCCCGCGTAGCCTGGTGCGTGGATGTAAACAATATTATTGTGGCCCCTTCGCTGCCTCAGGCTAAGCCGTCATGACGTGACCGCCTATGCGAGAGAGATGCTCTCGGTCGTTTCTCGACGGGTCTCCGCCAAGGTCGTTTCAGGGCGCGAAGGGGGAATCTGAACAAGCGTCGACGTTTAACCCTTTTCGGCACCGAATCCTGACCCCTGACTGCTCATGAAGTTTCCATTAGCGTCAGTGGGTTATTGGTCTCTACGCGGAGTCGCGATGGGGCGCCTATGCTTGGGTCTAGCAGCGAATTGAAACAAACATTTGACGGCGCCCTGAAACTCACGGGCCCGCTGATTGGCTCCGGATCGGCCCGAATAAAGTGTAATCCAGTCGGGGACAGAAGGGGAGCCATGGTTGCATTATTGGAAACCCACAAGTCCGTCAGGGTTGTCCCCATGAAGAAAAGAAAAACCATCGGTCTTTGGCTGCAGAGCGCGCGCGGGAGGGCGCGAGACAAAACCGCCAAATCCAACGAAACTTACCTCGCGTGCGGATGCACACTCGCATGCCTTTGCTGTAGGCG
>JAGWVA010000128.1 GCA_028875855.1 Paracoccaceae bacterium | reverse complement strand
CCGCGGCGTGACGACAGCGGCCTGAGCGCCCGTCCATCGCTCCAGTCGATCAGGGCCGCGGGATCAGCACGATCTTCCCGGCGTGACGCTTTTGCTGGAAGACCCTCTGCGCCTCGGCGATCTGCGCAAGGGGAAAGCTTGCCGCCAGCAGCGGCCGTATCTCGCCCCGTTCGATATACCCGATCAAGTTGGGGAAGACCGGCTCGTCCCAGGCGGTGCAGCCGATCAGGGTGATGTCCTTGAGATACATCACCCGCATGTCGAGCGCGACCACCGGGCCGGCGATGGCGCCGGACGAGACGTAGCGCCCCCCGCGCCGGAGCAGGGTCAGCATCGTTGCGAAACCCGGCCCCCCGACATTGTCGATCACGACGTCCACGCTGTCCTTGCCCAGACAGGCGATGGGGTCGTCATCGCGGCACAGGACGCGATCGGCGCCGATCCCGGCCACCGCCGCGCGCTTGGCGGCGCTGGTGATGGCGACGACGTCGGCCCCGCGCCGTTTGGCGAGCTGTATCACCGCCGAGCCCACGCCCCCCGATGCCCCGGGGACCAGCACACGCTGACCCGCACGGACGCCCGCGCGGTGCAGCATGTTCTCGGCGGTGCCATAGGCGCAGGGGATGGTCGCCAGTTCGGCGTCCGTCCAATCGCAGGTGACGGCGAAGACCTCGCGTTCCGGCACTTTCACATGGTCGGCGAAGGCACCGTCGAAGTCCGAGCCGAGCCAGACCGTGTCCATCGCGGCGAAATCCGTCCTGCGCATGCAGGATCGGACAAGGACGCGGCTGCCGATGCGGCCCGCATCGACGCCCGGCCCCACCGCCACGATCCGGCCGCAGCAATCGGTGCCCTGGATCAGCGGAAAGGGCGTGGCCCCGCTCCAGCCGCCATCCGCGCGGGCGGTGTCCTCGGTCGTGTTCTCGGTTCCGGCGGTGACCGAGGCGGCATACCAGCCCAGCCGGGTATTGATGTCGGTGTTGTTGATCCCGGCTGCCAGCACCTTCAGCAGGACTTCGCCCGGACCGGGCACCGGCATCGGAACCTCGCGATAGTGCAGCCGTTCGTATCCCCCCGTCCCGGTCGTCACGACGGCCATCATGTGGCCCGCCCTTGGTCCGTCCGCGCGATCCTGCTCCATGGCCTTGCTCCTGTCCTACCCGTATCCTGCGACCGGCTGGCCCGCGTTGCCGGGGGTGTCGGCACCACGGGCGGTCTGCGTCCTGCGACGGGCGGTCACCCTTCCAGGTGCAGAATATCCGAGAACTTTGTCCTGACCACCGTGCGGATCTGATCCGAGAAGGCATCGAAGGCGGGCGGGTTGCGCGAGCTGCGCCGCCAGATCAAGCCGATTGACCGGCTGACCCGCCCCTGCCGGAACGGGATCAGCGCCACGTCGCCATCGTTCGGGCCGACTTCAGACTGCGCATAGAGCGCGGGCAGGAGCGTGACGCCCATGTTCATCGCAACCATCTGGCGCAGGGCGTCAAGGCTGCTGCCCTCGTAGTCGCGTTGCAGCGTTGCGCCCAAGGTCTGCGCCAGTTCGACAAGCTGGGCATGCAGGCTGAACCCGTTCGACAGAACAAGAAGCGTCTCGCCCGCCAGGTCCATGTCCTCGACGTTTTTCCGTGCGGCAAGGCGATGGTCGCGAGAGACGGCAAGGAACAGAGGTTCCCGGAACAGTCGGATTACGTTGAGTTCGGAGGACAGCACCGGAAGCTGGGACAGCACGAGATCGAGACGGCCGCTGAACAGGTCCTCCAGCAGATCGCTGGGCCGACCGTCGCGGATGAACAGGCGCAGCGTCGGATGGTCGGAATGCAACTGCCGCACGACACTGGGCAGCAGGTAGGGCCCGAAGGTCGCGGACGCCCCGAGCCGATAGGTCCCCAAGGCCCCGGACCCCACCTGTTCGGCGATCCCGACCACGGATTTAACGTCCTCGAGGATGCCGACGCTGCGCGACAGAACCTCGCGGCCTGCCGCCGTCAGGATCGCACCGGCCCGCCCCCGCTCGATCAGCGCGACACGAAGAACCTTCTCGAGATTGGCAATCTGCTGGCTGAGCGAGGGCTGACTGATCCCGAGGCTCTCGGCGGCTTTGCGAAAGTTGCCCGCATCCGCCAGGGCCCGGAAATACTGAAGTTGTCGCAGTGTCGGCAGCATGTCCCGAGACATAGGAAATTCCTATCAAACTTTGTGAGAAGTTGGGATTGCGCCTAAGTTTTTGCAAGCCCAGATCCATGGGGCCGGGGCAGGACGCCAAGCGCAAACGCCAGATCAACGGATCAATCGGGAAAGCGGTGTCGCCTCGTCCCGGGGCGCGCGCGCAGTCTTGGCTCGGCGCGAAGAAACCAAACTGGTGAGGGAGACGTTCAGAATGTCCATATCGGAAAACCTCAAGGCCTCGATCGCGGCACGCATCGACGCGCTCCGGCATCGCCACCGCCAGATCGACATGCAGGTCACGCGGGAACAAAAGCACCCGTGGCGGGATCTCACGCTGCTGCAAAGGCTGAAACGCCGCCGCCTTCGGCTCAAGGAGGAACTGGACCGTCACGAGGGGCTGCTGCGGACGCTGTCTCGTCCGAGGTCCGTTCATTGACGATCAGGCCATCCGGCCGGGCACCCGACTTACGGGTGCCCCTTGGCGGCGGCCCCATCCCCCGCCGCGCCCCTGAGGAGAGCGAGCCATGATGATTTGCGACGCCGATTTCGACGAACTTTTCCCGGCCACGAAGCCGGGGCAAGACCCGGCCCGGGGGCATCCGCAGCCGGATCAGGGGCGACCAGCCCCCGGCTCGCCCGCAGGCCCCATACGTCACGCGGGTTCAGGCGGTTCGCGCCGCAAGGCACGCCCGGCCGGTTCGACCGCCCCGCGGCCGCGCC
>JAGWVA010000127.1 GCA_028875855.1 Paracoccaceae bacterium | reverse complement strand
GTTCAAGCCTACCCCAACGCCGGCCTTGACTAACGTCGTCAACGCGTCAACGCTTAGGATCTAATGGCTGGTTGCACTAAGATTTCGCCAATTTTTGATACTGGTATGGAGTGAACCCCTTGGACTGGACCACGGGGGGTCTCCGACCTAAGCCGCCTCGCGGGCGAGGTGGGTTTCGAATTCCTCGGGGGAACGGTATCCGAGGGCTGAGTGCAGTCGTTTTGCGTTGTAGACCTGCTCGATGTATCGGGGCAAGCGGGTGGTGACATCCGCGAAGGTCTCGTATCCGGCCCGATAGACCTCTTCGACCTTCAGCGTCTTCATGAAGCTTTCTGCCTGCGCGTTGTGATAAGGGTTCCCAACGCCGCTCATGGACCCTTGAAGGCCCGCATCCGCAAGGGCATCGCGGTAGGTCTGGGATGCGTATTGGCTGCCGCGGTCCGTATGATGGATGCAGCCGGCCGGAGGAGCCCTGTTTGCCACCGCCGCGCGCAAGGCCGCCAGCGCCAGAGGCGTGTCGAGGCGCTGTGACAGCGCATATCCGACGACCTTGCGGCTGCAAGCATCGAGGATAGCCGCGAGGAAGCAGAAGCCGGTCGCCACCCGGATGTAGGTGAAGTCCGCGACCCATATCCGGTCAGGCCGATCCGGGATGGCATTGCGGTAGAGGTTCGGAAAGATCGGCGAGTCGTGCTGGCTGTCGGTTGTCCGCACAAAGCGCCTGCGGGGCTTTATGCCAAGTCCAGCCAGCCTCATGACCCGGGCTACCCTCTTGTGATTTATGATCAATCCGTGACGCTTCAGTTCGTGTGTCACGCGCCGGTAGCCATAACAGGGCAGTTCATCCTGGATGTCTTCGATGATCGACGTCAGCTCGGCATCCGACAGCCCATCGGGTTTGGCGACCGCCCGATAATAGTAGGTGCTGCGCGGCAGGTTCATGACTTTGCACCCCCGCCTGATGGAGCAGGCGCGGGGCCGCTGACTACGGATGACCTCTCGCTGCCGTTCACGGTCGGCATCCGCGGTGTTTTTTTGGCAAGATCCAGCTCCATCGTGAGCTGGCCGACCTTGCGCTCAAGTGCGGCGATGCGGGCCTCGTATTCTGCGATCACGCTGGCCTCGGCTTCTTCATTTGTCAGTTCGCCCCGGTCGAACTGCGTCAGCCAAAGCTGGATGAGGTTGGCAGAAAGGTCATGGCTGCGCTGCGCATCGCGGCGTCCGATGATGCCTGCCCTTATGTCTTGGCAAAGCTGCAATTTGAACGGTGTCGAATGTCGACGGTAAGGACCTCGGGACGTCATGGGGCTTTCTCCATGCAAGGCCCGTCCAGCGTATCAGATCTTCAGCCCCCCGTGGTCCAGTCCAGGGGGTTCACTCCAACAGGGGGGCAAAATTGCGCGCCGATTGACAGTCGTGTGTCAGAATGCCGATGTCCTGCGGAGTCAGCCCGCCTTCCGATGCCGCGACGATGACGCGCCTTCACGTTCGGTGGCGACCTCGAGAAGCGCGTCGATCTCTGCGGGCAACCAGATGATCATCGAGTGGTTCGACTTGTGGAGGCGCTCGACGCCATGGTGGTTGTGAACCTTGAGCAGCTCTTCCTTCAGGGCCCAGTTCAGAAACCGCGTCACCACGCTGGTGGCGTAGTCGTAGGTTTTCGGCGCATGGGCTCAGCGGTTCTTCCAGTCGCTGATTTCGGCGAGGGATCCCTTTTCCTCGAACATCCTGATCGGGTCCTCGCCGAATTCCTTCTCGAACGGGGCCAGATATTTCTCGTAGTCTGCCTGAGTGCGCGGCTGCAGAGTCCTGAACTCGGCAGAGTTTCGGAAGCGGTAGAGCACCGTCTTCGTCCGTGACCGGACCGACGGGCCGGGAAGCCGCGCGAGGCCGCGGACCGCATCGTTGTACGCGAAGACGTAGGCCGGATCTTTCGTGTCGAAGCCCATCTCAGAGGTCCAGAAAACTGGTCCGCCTCTGAAGGCGTAGTGGCCGTCACCGGCCCGATGGTCCGCGACATCCTCGCCGCGCTCCGCCGTCTTCGGGCGCCACCGTCATGCGCGTGACGGCGATCCACGCCCAAACTGAAAGAAAGCGGCAGGACAGGTCTGTCCGCCGCGCTGAAAAACACCACCGCCGAGCAAGGACGCGTCGACTTCGCGGCTTGGTTCGCCCAGTTCCAGGCGTTTGCACCATCGAAGACGCCGGTCGGGGCGAAAAACGCTTGTCTGGCAGGGCAGAGTCAGGCGATCCTCACGTCAAACCTCATGCCACTTGGGGAATGTCGTCTGAGTGCTCCAAGGCGCTGGACGGGTACAGTTGTTAGTAGAGCAGCTACCAACCTGTTGTGGAAGGATCTACGGGCTATTACTAGTGGACCTGAGCGCCACACTCGCTCTTGGCATAGTTCGCTGCCCCTCAAGACGTGCTCGGGGGGCGGGAAGAGAGGAAGATTTGGGCAACGACGAAGTACCATATGATGCGATCAGTGCGCGCTATGGAAAGTTTTATATTCCCCAAGGCCGCGATTTGATTGGGGATGCGGTCCGCAAATATGGAGAATGGGCGCAAATTGAGATTGACTTGATTGGTCGTTTCGTCAAGCCCGGAGATACTATTCTTGATGTCGGATCTTGCCTAGGCACACATGCTGTAGCATTTTCGGAATTTATAGGAGAATCTGGTGCCGTTTATGCCTTTGAGCCGGACGCACTCAATTTTTCATTCTTACAGAGGAATTCAGTCGAAGCTGGCCGCAAAAACATTTACCCACGCAAAGTCGCACTGTCTTCGAAAAGTGGCGTATCGATTCTCAACCTTGAAGAGGGCAACAAGGGTGCCAGCCATTTGATTGCCAAGATGGACGGGAAGTCTCCGTCCGATGTGGTCTCGGTCGAGACGATAGCGATTGATGACGAGATTTGG
>JAGWVA010000021.1 GCA_028875855.1 Paracoccaceae bacterium | reverse complement strand
AAGACGACCGTCACCCCGCGCGCCTTCAGGCCCCGCACCAAGGCTTCGCCCACGCTTGTCATGCCATTCTCCTCAGGGGTTATCGAAGCGCACGCCCAGTAACGCGCCGGTTTTCTTCAGCCCCAGCCGGGGCAACGTCTCGTCGCTGAAATCCTCGGGCAGGACCGAGCCTTCCAGCCACAGACCGTCGATCAGCGCGTTCACGGCGGTCGCCTCGGCTTCCAGTTCCGCCGCCGTGGCCGGGCGGCCCGCAGCGGCAAGGACAGCGGCGATCAGCGATTCGAGTTCGCCGCGAAACGTGCGATATCCCGTGCGGTGAATCTGCTTCAGCCCGGGTTCGCGCTGCACAAGATGCAGGAAACCTGCCCAGATTCCGACCGTTCGCGCATCTGTGAGCGGCGGGCGAAGCGCCCCCGTGACAAAGCGCGCAAGCCGCCCGAGCGGGTCGTCCGGCGCATCGTCCAGCGTCGCGCGGTGGTTGGCGGTCATCACCTCGACGAAATGCGCATAGGCGGCGGCCAGAAGGTCTTCCTTCGTGCGGAAATAATGGCGGATAAGGCCCGGCGTGACCCCCGCGCGTTCGGCAATCGCCCGCACCGTTGCGGCCTGCGGTCCCCCCTCGGCCATGAGGTCCAGCGCGGCCTCGATCAGGTCGCCCTGCCGCTGGGCCTCTCCCTCGCGGCGGAACTTGCGCCGCGTCCCCGGCATCGTCGCCCCCAGAATTATACGCTTGCAGAATTACCGGAGCCGCGTCTTAATACAACGCAAATGTGACGGAGACCGAGCCGGAATGCCAGACGCCTCGATTCAAGGCGGAGCCGCTGCCAAGCGGCCCGATGCGATACGCATCGAAAACCTGCACAAGTCTTTCGGTCCGCTCGAGGTGCTCAAGGGTGTCTCGCTTACCGCCCGCGAAGGGGACGTGGTTGCCATCATCGGCGGGTCCGGGTCGGGCAAGTCCACGATGCTGCGCTGCATCAACTTTCTGGAAACGCCGACCTCCGGCCGGATCACCATCGGGTCCGAGGAAATCGCGCTGAAGCCCGACGGCTCTCCGGCCAACCGCAAGCAGATCGAACAGCTTCGCCGCAGCCTTGGCATGGTGTTCCAGAACTTCAACCTCTGGAGCCACCGCACCGTGATGGAGAACCTGATCGAGGTTCCCGTCCACGTGCTGGGCGTGCCCAAGGCCGAGGCGATCGCGCGGGCGGAAAAGCTTCTGGCGCGCGTGGGCCTTGCCGAAAAGGCCGATGTCTATCCCGCCTTCATGTCCGGCGGCCAGCAGCAGCGCGCGGCCATCGCGCGGGCGCTTGCCATCGAGCCGCGGGCGATGCTGTTCGACGAGCCGACCTCGGCGCTTGACCCCGAACTGGTCGGCGAGGTTCTCAACGTCATTCGCGGTCTTGCCGACGAAGGCCGCACCATGATCCTTGTCACGCACGAGATGAAGTTCGCCCGCGAGGTGTCGAGCCACGTCATCTACCTGCACAATGGCGTGATCGAGGAGGAGGGGCCGCCCGAGCAGCTTTTCGGTGACCCGAAGTCGGAACGGCTCAAGCAGTTTCTCAAATCCGTGGCCTAACACGGAACACCAGCAACAGAGAGGACTACCCATGAAACTGAAACTTTTGGCCCTGGCAGCCATTGCCGCTGCGAGCCTCGCCAACGTGGCCAGCGCGGCCGCGATCAAGGTCGGCGTCGCCGCCGAGCCCTATCCGCCGTTCACGGTGCCCGATTCCGCCGGCCACTGGTCGGGCTGGGAAGTCGATCTGATGAACGCGATCTGCAAGGATCAGAAGCTTGACTGCGTCATCACCCCGGTGGCCTGGGACGGCATCATCCCGGCGCTGAACGCGGGCCAGATCGACATGATCATGTCGTCGATGTCGATCACGGCGAAGCGCGAGAAGGTCGTGGCCTTCTCGAACAAGTATTACGTGACCCCGGCCGCGATCGCGGTGGCTAAGGACTCGAAGCTGGGCATGACGCCGAAAGACCTTGCCGGCAAGGTGATCGGCGTTCAGGTCGCCACGACCAACGAAGCCTATGCCAAGAAGTTCTTCGGCAAGACCTCGACGCTGAAGGAATACCAGACGCAGGACCAGGTGAACCAGGACCTCGCGGCCGGCCGGATCGACGCCGATGTGGCCGACCAGTTCACGCTGGCGGACTTCATCAATTCGAAGGACGGCAAGGCCTGCTGCAAGATGCTGGGCGCGCTTCCCTATGACGCCGAGACGCTGGGCACCGGCATCGGTGCGGCCTTCCGCAAGTCGGACACCAAGCTGCGCGAAGAGTTCAACAAGGGTCTGGCCGACATCCGCAAGAGCGGTGAATACGACAAGATCACCAAGAAGTACTTCAACTTCGACATCTACGGCGGCTGACGCCCGGTGCTGGCATATCTTACCAGCCTGTTCGAGCCCGGGCATGCGCTCGGGCTCCTCGCCTGGTCCCCACCCGGGTGGGGCCAGGTTTTCCTTACCGGGCTTCTGCGCACGATGGAGATCTCGGTCGGGGCCTACACCATGGGCCTCGTGATCGGGGTGATCGGCGCCTTCGGCAAGCTTTACGGCGGAGAGGTGATCCGGGACCTGTTCTCGATCTACACGACCGTCGTGCGGGCCGTGCCGGAACTGGTCGAGATCCTGATCCTGTTCTACGCGGTGCCGAACGTCATCAACCAGGTTCTGGTGTCGATGGGGCATGACCGCATCACCCTGCCGCAGCTTCTGGTGGGCATCACCGTGCTGGGCGTGGTGGTCGGCGCCTACATGACCGAAGTGCTGAGGGGCGCGATCCTCGCCGTGCCGCACGGCCAGATCGAGGCCGCCCGCGCCTACGGGATGCCGCCGGCCATGGTGGCGCGCCGGGTGACCATGCCGCAGATGCTGATGAACGCGCTGCCGGGCATGTCGAACCTGTGGCTCAACACCAACAAGGACACGGCGCTGCTTGCGGTGATCGGCTTCAACGAACTGACGCTTACGACTGCGCAGGCGGCCGGATCGACAAAGGCCTATTTCTTCTTCTTCTTCGCCGCGGGCGTTCTTTACATGATCATCTCGATCCTGTCCGGCCGCGTGTTCGCCTTCTTCGAACGCCGTTCCCGCAAGGGCCAGCCCCAGATCCGGGGAGGTGTCATATGATGGACGCGCTGCGCCCGCTGATGAAACCGCACCGCCTTATCCTCATGGCGCTGGCCGTGGCGCTGGTGTGGTGGTGTGCGGTCTCGCTGAACTGGGCCTGGCTGCCGGACTACTGGAACAACGGCCTGATCCTGCAGGGGCTCTGGACGACGATCTGGATGCTGGTGGCAAGCTGGGCGCTTGGGCTGTTCTTCGCGATCTGGCTGGGCCTTGCGCAGGCGGCGGGGCCGTGGTTCGTCGCGCTCCCGGCCAAGGGCTTCTGCTCGGTCATCCGGGGAACGCCGCTGCTGTTGCAGATGTGGTTTCTCTATTACGGGCTGGGGTCGCTCTTTCCCTATATCCCGTGGATCCGCCATTCCTGGGCCTGGGTCTATCTGCGCGAGGCCTGGCCCTATGGTCTGCTGGCACTGACCTTCAGCTTTGCCGGCTACGAGGGCGAGGTGATGCGCGGTGCGCTCAAGGGCGTGCCGCATGGCCAGCTCGAGGCCGCCCGTGCCTTCGGCATGTCGCGCTTCACGACCTTTCACCGGATCTGGCTGCCGCAGGCCGTGCGCCGCGTCCTGCCCACCCTCGGGGGCGAAACGGTGTTGCAGTTGAAATCGACGCCGCTGGTCGCGACCATCACCGTGATCGACCTCTTCGACGTCAGCCGCCGGGTCTATCAGGACACCTTCATCACCTACGAGCCGCTTCTGCTGCTCGCGGTGGTCTATATGGCGATCACCGGGCTGATCGTGCTGTTCTTCCGCTGGCTCGAACGGCAGGTGCCGACGAAGACTGCCTGAGGTCGTGGGGGCGCTGCCCCCACACCCACGGGAGATGTGCGCCAGAAATATCGGGCCTCAGCGCGGCCTGCGCAGGGCCGAGGCGCTGATCCCGAACCTTTGCCGGAAAGCGCGGGAAAACGCGGCTTGCGAGGCAAAGCCCGTCCGCAGGGCGATGGCCTGCAAGGGGTGGGCGGTGTCCGTCACCAGCCGCCGCGCCGCCTGCAGGCGCAGGTCGCGGCCATAGGCGCCGGGCCCCATGCCCAGTTCCGCCTTGAACAGCGCTTCAAGCCGGCGGGCCGTCAGCCCAACGGCGCGGGCGGTGGCAGCGGTCGGCTCTGGTGCCTCGATCCGCGCCTCCATCCGGGCGATGGCCGCCGCGACGCGAGGCTCGCGCCCCGCGCCCGGGCCCCCGCCCGAGATCTGCGGAAGGGTGCCGTCCCGCGCCGTGGTGATGAAACTGCCCGCCACCTGCAAGGCCAGCGCCGCGCCATGGCGCGCGCGGATCAGGTGCAGCATCAGGTCCAGCGCCGGGGCCGCGCCCCCGGCCGTGATCCGGCGACCCGAGATGACGTAGCGGTCCGGCACAACCTCGATGCCCGGGAAGGCGGTCGTGAAATCCTCCAGATCCTCCCAGTGCACGGTGGCGCGGTGGCCATCCAGCAGGCCCGCTCGCGCCATCACCCAGGCGCCCGCATCCACGCCCGCCACCGCGCGAAAGCGCGGCGCCATCCGGCGCAATCCCGCAATCAGCGGACGGGTTGCGACCTCGGACTGCCGGAAGCCCGCGATCACGCACAGAACCTCGGCCCCCTCGGCGGCGTCGAGTCCCCCGGCGGAGGGCAGTTCCAGCCCGCAGGTGAGCGGCACCGGCCTGCCGTCGGGCGAGACGATCTTCCAGTCGAAGGCCGCCCGCCCGAGGTGGCGGTTTGCCGACCGCAGCGGATCGAGGGTCGAGGCGACCTCGAGGATCGAGGCCTGCGGCAGGACCAGCACCGCAAGGGAAAGCGGCGCCGCCGCCTGTCCGAAGATCGTTTCGCTTTGCATCATTTCGATTTCGTAAATCGTGAAATGACGGCCCGCAAGCCTGTTAGCATCGCGCGTCAAAAGGGAGGGTTCCATGCCGCTTGCCATGAATCGCGAGGTCTTCATCACCTGTGCCGTCACCGGGTCGGGCGGCACGCAGGACCGCTCGCCCCACGTGCCCCGATCGCCGGCGCAGATCGCCGAAAGCGCGATCGAGGCGGCGCGTGCCGGGGCGGCGGTGGTCCATTGCCACGTCCGCGACCCCGAGACCGGCGCGCCCTCGCGCGATCCGAGGCTCTACCGCGAGGTGACCGACCGCATCCGCGAGTCGCAGGTGGACGTGGTGCTGAACCTGACCGCCGGCATGGGGGGCGACATGGTCTTCGGCCCGCCCGAACGTCCGCTTCCGCTTCAGGAGAAGGGCACCGACATGGGGGGCGCGGCGGATCGCATGCGCCACGTCGCCGAATGCCTGCCCGAGATCTGCACGCTCGATTGCGGCACGATGAACTTCGCCGAGGCCGATTACGTGATGACCAACACGCCCGGCATGCTGCGCGCGATGGGCGGCATGATGACCGAACTTGGCGTGCGGCCAGAAATCGAGGCCTTCGACACCGGGCATCTGTGGTTTGCCAAGGAACTGGTGAAAGAGGGCGTGCTGAAGGGGCCGGCGCTGGTGCAGCTTTGCATGGGCGTGCCCTGGGGCGCGCCCGATGACCTCAACACCTTCATGGCGATGGTGAACAATGTCCCCGCCGACTGGCACTGGTCGGCCTTCAGCCTCGGCCGGAACCAGATGCCCTATGTCGCGGCCGCGGTGCTGGCGGGTGGCAACGTCCGCGTGGGGCTCGAGGACAACCTGTTCCTCGACAAGGGTGTTCTGGCCACGAATGCGCAGCTTGTGGACCGTGCGGTGGGGATCATCGAACGTCTTGGCGCAAGGGTGATCGGACCGCAGGAAGTCCGCGCCAAGCTGGGCCTGACGAAACGCGCGCCGCGGGGGTGATGAAGATGGCAAAGGTTGCAGCGATCATCGGCGGCGGGGTCATCGGCGGCGGCTGGGCCGCGCGCTTCCTGCTGAACGGCTGGGATGTGCGGGTCTTCGACCCCGACCCCGAGGCCCCCCGCAAGCTGGGCGAGGTGCTGGCCAACGCCCGCGCAAGCCTGCCGGCGCTCTCGGACGTGCCGCTGCCGCCCGAGGGGCGGCTGAGCTTCTGCGGCACGATCACCGAGGCCGTCGAGGGCGCGGATTACATCCAGGAATCCGTCTCCGAGCGGCTGGAGCTGAAACACCGCGTCTTCGCCCAGATCCAGCAGGTGGCGCCCGCGACGCCGGTGGGGTCTTCCACCTCGGGCTTCAAGCCGTCGGAACTGCAACAGGGGGCGGCGAACCCCGCCACGATCTTCGTGGCCCATCCGTTCAACCCGGTCTATCTGCTTCCCCTGGCCGAGGTCGTGCCCTCGCCCGCCTCCGATCCCGCGCTGATCGAGCGGGCGAAGGAAACGCTTCGTTCCATCGGCATGTTCCCCCTGCACGTCCGCAAGGAGATCGACGCCCATATCGCCGACCGCTTCCTTGAGGCCGTGTGGCGCGAGGCGCTGTGGCTGGTGAAGGACGGCATCGCCACGACCGAGGAAATCGACGAGGCGATCCGCATGGGCTTCGGGCTGCGCTGGGGCCAGATGGGGCTGTTCGAGACCTATCGCATCGCGGGCGGCGAGGCGGGGATGAAGCATTTCCTCGCCCAGTTCGGGCCTTGCCTGACCTGGCCCTGGACCAAGCTGATGGACGTGCCGGAGTTCAACGACGAACTGGTGGACCTGATCGCCGGCCAGTCGGACGCGCAATCGGGCGCCCACACGATCCGCGAGCTGGAACGCATCCGCGACGGCAACCTGATCGGCTTCCTGCGCGTGCTGAAGGACCGCGACTGGGGGGCGGGCCGCGTGCTCAAGGCGCATGACGAAAGGCTGCGGCAGGCGATGCCCGCGCCGAGCCCCCAGACGGCGCAACCGATCGAGATGGCGCATATGCGCGTGCTGCCCGGCTGGATCGACTACAACGGGCACATGACGGAAAGCCGGTATCTGTTCGCGGCCTCCGAGACGTCGGACGCGTTCCTGCGCCTGATCGGCTCCGACCTCGATTATGTCGCGGGCGGGCACAGCTACTACACGGCGGAAACCCACATCATGCATCTGGGCGAGGCGAAGCTGGGCGATGCGCTGACCGGCTCGGTGCAGGTGCTCCACGCCGATGAGAAGCGCCTGCACATCTTCATCCGCATCGCCCGCGCGGGCGAGGACGTGGCCACGGCCGAACAGATGCTGCTGCATGTGGACATGGCCGCGGGCCGGACCTGTCCCGCCGCGCCGGAGGTTCTCGCGCGGCTCATGCCGATCGCCGAGGCGCACAAGGCGCTGCCCCGGCCGGCCGCGGCCGGTCGCCATGTCGGGCAAAGGAAAGCGTGATGGATTTCGGACTGACCGACGAACAGCGGCTCATCGTCGAGACGACCCGCGCCTTCGTGGAAAACGAGCTTTTCCCGCACGAGGCCGAGGTCGAGCGCACGGGCCATCTGCGCATGGACCTGATCCGCGCGGTGCAGGCCAAGGCGATGGCGGCAGGGCTTTATGCCGCCAACATGCCCGAAGAGGTCGGCGGCGCGGGCCTCGATACGCCCACCTGGCTCCTTTACGAAAAGGAGCTTGGCAAGGCGAACTACGCGCTCCACTGGACCTGCGTCGCACGGCCGTCGAACATCCTGCTGGCGGGGACGGCAGAGCAGCGCGAGAGATACCTTCATCCCTGCATCCGCGGCGAGAAGTGGGACTGTCTGGCCATGACGGAACCCGGTGCGGGGTCGGACCTGCGGGGGATGAAGGCCTCGGCCCGGCAGGATGGCGGCGACTGGGTGCTCAACGGCACCAAGCATTTCATCAGCCATGCCGATCTCGCGGATTTCGCCATCGTCTTCGTGGCGACCGGGGAAGAGGAGACCCCGCGCGGCCCCAAGAAGAAGATCACCGCCTTCTTCGTGGACAAGGGCACGCCGGGCTTCACCGTCCGCGAGGGCTACCGCAACGTCAGCCACCGCGGCTACACCAACGCCATCCTCGAATTCGACGACTGCCGCCTGCCGGCGTCGGCCATCCTGGGCGAGGTGCACCGCGGCTTCGAGGTCGCCAACCAATGGCTGGGCGCTACCCGGCTGCAGGTCGCGGCCACCTGCCTCGGCCGCGCCGAACGCGCGCTTTCGCACGCGATCGCCTACGCTGCCGAGCGCCGCCAGTTCGGCCAGCAGATCGGCAAGTTCCAGGGCGTCAGCTTCAAGCTGGCCGACATGGCGATGGAACTGAAGGCGGCGGAACTGCTGACATGGGAGGCCGCCTGGAAATTCGACCAAGGCACGGTGACCGAGGCGGACATGGCCATGGCCAAGCTCAAGGCGACCGAGGTGCTGGCGATGATCGCGGACGAGGCGATCCAGATTCACGGCGGCATGGGGCTGATGGACGAATTGCCCCTCGAGCGCATCTGGCGCGATGCCCGCGTCGAGCGCATCTGGGAAGGTACGTCGGAAATCCAGCGTCACATCATCAGCCGGGAACTGCTGCGCCCTCTGGGTGGCTGAGGCGTCGGAGCCGGGGGCGCTTCGCCCCCCGGACCCCCCGAGGATATTTTCAGACAGAAAATGGGACGGACCGTGGTCGCTAACTCTTCCTTCACCAGATCGCCGCAGGATGGCTGCACGGTACAGGCGGGGACGCCGATGACCGTGACAGGAAATGGCACCCGGCGCCGCATCCCGGGGCCGGGTGTTCCCATTTTCTGTCCGCAAATATCCCGGGGTCCGGGGCAGCGCCCCGGGGCCAGCCCCGCAGGGGGCGACCGGTCATGACGCGCGATCTCTCTCGCCTGTTGCGCCCCCGGTCGATTGCCGTCCTCGGTTCCGGCTGGGCCGCGAATGTCATCGCCCAGTGCCGCAAGATAGGTTTTGCCGGGCCGGTCTGGCCGGTCCATCCCACGAAGGCAGAGATCGGTGGCCTGCGGGCCTACCCATCGCTCGCCGCATTGCCCGAGGCGCCCGATGCCACCTTCATCGGGGTGAACCGACATGCCACGGTCGAGGTGGTGGGTGAGCTGTCCGCGATGGGCGCGGGGGGGGCGATCTGCTTTGCTTCCGGCTGGACCGAGGCGGGGGAGCCGGAGCTGCAGGCGCGGCTCGTAGAGGCGGCGGGGGCGATGCCGATCCTCGGGCCGAACTGCTACGGGGTCATCAACTACCTCGACGGGGCGCTGCTGTGGCCCGATCAGCATGGCGGCAAGCCCGTGACGCGCGGCGTGGCGCTCTTGTCGCAGTCCTCGAACATCGTCATCAACCTGACCATGCAGGCGCGCGGTCTGCCGGTGGCCTATGTCGCCTGCCTTGGCAATGCCGCGCAGGTCGGGCTGGCGGAGCTGGCGGGGGCGCTTCTGGCCGATGACCGCGTGACGGCGCTGGGGCTTTATGTGGAGGGGATCGACGACGCTCCGGCCTTTGCCGCGCTGGCCGAGGCGGCACGGGCGGCGGGCAAGGGGATCGTCGCGCTCAAGGCCGGGAAGACCGAGGCCGGGCAGTCGGCCGCGGCGTCGCATACGGCATCGCTTGCAGGCGGGGGGGCGGCGTCGTCGGCCTTCCTGCGGCAGGCGGGCGTGGCCGAGGTAGCGACGCTGTCGGACCTTCTCGAGACGTTGAAGGTCCTGCACGTCCATGGGCCGCTCCGGGGGCGGCGGTTCTGTTCGCTGTCCTGTTCGGGGGGCGAGGCGGGGCTGGTGGCCGATCTGTCCGCCAAGGCGGAGCTGACCTTTCCGCCGCCCACACCGGCGCAGCGCGCGCGGCTGGGGGAGATCCTCGGCCCCATCGTCGCGATTGCCAACCCGCTGGATTACCACACCTTCATCTGGGGCGATGGGCCGCGCACGACGGATGTCTTCACCACCATGCTGGAAGGCTATGACGGCGGCATCTTCGTGATCGATCCGCCGCGCCCGGACCGCTGCGATCCGTCGTCCTTCCAGCCCGCGCTGGACGCCATCGAGGCGGCGGGGCGGGCGGCGGGAAAGCCGGCCTTTCCCGTGGCCTCGCTGCCGGAGAATTTCGATGAAGCCCTGGCGGAGGCGACCATCGCCCGCGGCTTCGCCCCCCTGATGGGGCTGGAGACCGCGCTGGCGGCCCTGTCGGCGGCAACCACCCCGCCGGGGCGGCCGGGCTGGCGTCCGGTGGCGGCCATGGCGCCGCGCCGGCTGAAGATGATCGCGGAGGGGCAAGCCAAGGCCCGGCTGGCCGCGGCGGGCGTTACGGTCCCGCGCGGGGTGACGGCGGCGACGCTTGGCGATCTTGAGCCGCTGGCCGCAGGCCTGACGCCGCCGCTTGCGCTCAAGGGGCTGGGCTTTGCGCACAAGACCGAGGCCGGGGCCGTGCGGCTTGGCCTTGCCACGCTTGCCGGGCAGGCCGAGATGGCGGGCGCGCAGGGCTATCTGGCCGAGGAGATGGTGACCGGCGCGGTGGCGGAACTGCTCATGGGGCTGCGGCGCGACCCGGTCTATGGCGTGACGCTGACGCTGGGCCTTGGCGGGGTTGCGGCCGAACTTCTGGCCGACACGGTGACGCTGATCGCCCCCGCGACAGAGGCCGAGGTCGAGGCCGGCCTGCGCCGCCTGCGCCTTTGGCCGCTGCTTGATGGCTATCGGGGACGGCCGCGCGCCGATGTGCCGGCGGCGGTGGCCGCCGTGATGGCGCTGCAGGGGCTGATGCTGAAGGATGGAAGGCTTGAAGAGATCGAGGTCAATCCCCTGATCCTGCGGGAAGACGGGGCCGTGGCGGTCGATGCCGTGATCTGGGAGGAAGACTGATGGATTGGAACCGGACCGAAGGCCCGATCAAGACGCGGCGCGAGGGCGCCATTCTCGAGGTGACGCTGGACCGGCCGAAGGCCAACGCCATCGACCTCAAGACCAGCCGGATCATGGGGCTGACCTTCCGCGACTTCCGCGACGACGACAGCCTGCGCGTCTGCATCCTGCGGGCTGCGGGCGAGAAGTTCTTCTGCCCCGGCTGGGATCTGAAGGCCGCGGCCGATGGCGATGCGGTGGACGGCGATTACGGCGTGGGCGGCTTCGGCGGCCTGCAGGAGCTGCCGAACCTGAACAAGCCGGTGATCGCCGCGGTCAACGGCATCTGCTGCGGCGGCGGGCTGGAACTGGCGCTGTCCTGCGACCTGATCCTTGCCTCGGACAATGCGACCTTTGCCCTGCCCGAGATCCGGTCGGGCACCGTGGCGGATGCCGCCTCGATCAAGCTGCCCAAGCGCATCCCCTATCACGTGGCGATGGACCTTTTGCTGACCGGGCGCTGGTTCGATGCCGATGAGGCGCTGCGGTGGGGCCTTCTGCGCGAGATCACCGCGCCGGCCGATCTGCTTGCCAAGGCATGGGAGCTGGCCCGCCTGCTCGAAAGCGGGCCGCCGCTTGTCTATGCCGCGATCAAGGAAGTCGTGCGCGAGGCCGAGGACATGCGCTTTCAGGACGCCTTGAACCGCATAACCAAGCGGCAATTCGTGACGGTGGACCGGCTCTACTCGTCCGAGGACCAACTGGAAGGCGCCCGGGCCTTTGCCGAAAAGCGCGACCCGGTCTGGAAGGGTCGGTGACGAAAGCGACACCGACCTGTCGCGGGCGAGGCTGCTGCCGCTCCGGCGCCCGCTAGGGTGGCCGCGAAGGGGACGTTCATGGACCAGACGGATTTCATCATCGTGGGCGCTGGCTCGGCGGGCTGCGTGCTGGCCAACCGGTTGACGGAAAGCGGCAAATACCGCGTGACGCTGATCGAGGCGGGGGGCACCGACAGGCGGTTCTTCGTCCAGCTTCCGCTGGGCTACGGCAAGCTGTTCTACGACCCTTCCGTGAACTGGCTTTACAGCACCGAGCCCGATCCGGGCCTTGCGGGGCAGGCCGATCACTGGCCGCGCGGGCGGCTGCTGGGGGGGTCGTCCTCGATCAACGCGATGGTCTATATCCGGGGCCACAAGGCGGATTACGAGGACTGGAAGGCCGCCGGAAACCCCGGCTGGGGCTGGGACGATGTGCTGCCCGCCTATCGCGCGATGGAAGACAACGAGGCGGGCGGGGATGCCTTTCGCGGCAAGGGCGGGCCGCTCTTCATCTCGGCCAACCGCAAGGGGCTGCATCCGCTGGTCGCCGATTACATCGCGGCGGGCAAGGCGGCGGGCCTGTCCGAGAACCCCGATTTCAACGGCGCCGAGCAGGAGGGCGTCGGCATCTACCAGATGACCATCCGCAATGCCCGCCGGAACTCGGCCGCGCGCGCCTTCCTGCGCCCGGCCATGAAGCGGGCGAACCTGCGGGTCATCACAGGGGCGCAGGTGACGCGCGTTCTGATCGAGGGCGGACGCGCCACCGGGGTTGAACTTCGCCGCGGCGGGCAGGTGGAACGGATCGCCGCGCGGGGCGAGGTGATCCTGTCCGGCGGCTCGGTCAACTCGCCGCAACTGTTGCAGCTTTCCGGCATCGGGCCGGGGGCGCTGTTGCAGGATCACGGCCTGTCCGTGCTGGTGGACAACCCCAACGTGGGCGATCACCTCAGCGATCATCAGGGCATCAACTATACCTGGCGGATGAACGTTCCGACCTACAACCAGCTCCTTCGCCCGTGGTGGGGCAAGCTTGTCGCGGGGATGCAATATGTCCTGCTGGGCGGCGGGCCGCTGGCGAAGTCGATCAACCACGCGGGCGGCTTCTTCCGCACCTCGCCCGATCTGGTTCGGCCGAACATGCAGCTTTACATGCAGGCCTTCTCGACCCTGCTGCCGCGCCCGGGCGAGCGGCCGATCCTGACGCCAGACCCGTTCCCGGGCATGTCGCTGGGCCTGTCGAACTGCCGCCCGACCAGCCGGGGACACATCCGCATCGCGAGCCCCGATCCGCTGGCGCATCCGAAGATCGTCGCCAATGCCTTTTCCACCGATCACGATGTCGTCGAGATGCTGGCCGCGGTGAAGTATCTGCGCCACCTCGCCGCCCAGCCGGCGCTGGCCCGCCTGATCGAAGAGGAACTGCGGCCCGGACCCGAGGTCGTCACGGACGAGGCGCTGATCGAGGACTTCCGCCGCCGCTCGGGCACCGTCTATCACCCAAGCTGCACCAGCCGTATGGGGCCCGATGCCGCCACCTCGGTCGTGGATGCGCGGCTTCGGGTGCATGGGGTGCGGGGGCTGCGGGTCTGCGATGCCTCGGTCTTTCCCAACCTGATCTCGGGCAACACGAACGCGCCGGCGATGATGGTGGGCTGGAAAGGGGCAGAGATCATCCTTGCCGATGCGCGCTAGGCGGAGGCGCGCATGAAAAAGGGGCGGTGAACCGCCCCTTTCCGTTCCGAATCCGATGCCGGATCAGGCCAGCGCGAGGTTCGTCGCCGACTGGCGGCCGTCGCGGCTGGTTTCCAGATCGAAGGTCACCTTCTGACCGTCGTTCAGACCGCGCAGACCCGCACGCTCGAGCGCGGTGATGTGCACGAAGACGTCCTTCGAGCCGCCGTCCGGTTGAATGAAGCCGAAACCCTTGGTTGCGTTGAACCATTTCACGGTGCCATTGGCCATCGTGTTTCTCCTTGTCATGCCGCCCGCGGAAGTGCGGCGGCCCGGCTCAGTCAGTATCAGTATCGAAAACTGTGGCCGGTATCGGAGAACAGGGTCGATCAGAGCATAACGTAGCCCTGTTCATATGCGCCCTGTCAGGCGAAAATGCAAGGGAAACCGCGCCCGCCCCTACATACCGGGGTCGAGCGGGCTTTCCACCTCGCCGCCCGCCTCGACCCAATCCTTGAAGGCGCCAAGGTTGAAGACCTTGTCGTAGCCCATGTCCTTGAGCACCTTTCCCGCCAACGCCGACCGCCCGCCCGAGGCGCAATAGACGATCACCGGCCGGTCGGGCTGAAAGTCGGCGGAATGATAGGGCGTCGCCGGATCGGCGCGGAATTCCAGCATCCCGCGGGACACGTGAACCGCGCCCTTCACCTTGCCGGCCTTCTCGACCTCGGGGCCGTCGCGCACATCGACGACGAGCGCGCCTGCCGCGATCATCTCGCGCGCCTCTGCCTGGGTGATGCGGGGCACGGCCGCGTTGGCGGCGGCCATCAGATCCTTCACGGTGACGGGCATGGGGTCCTCCTGTTCGCTGTCTCCAAGCTATATTCTGATTTCTGCATGGAACAAGGGCCGAGTGGGCCGGTTTGACCCTGCGCAATGCAGCGCGGGCGGCCTTGGGGCAGGCTGTGCCATCCGGAACGGGTGGAGGACCAGCCATGACGCGACTGCTATGTGCCACGGACGGATCGCGAGGGGCCGAGCGCGCGCTTGCCCTTGCGATCCGGATCTGCCGCGCAACGCCGACCGAACTGCACGTGGTCAATGTGATCGGCGGATACGGTCTGCCCGGGGGGCTTTTTCGCGGCGTGACCCGGGCGCAGACCAACTGGTTCGAGGAAGCGCTGGTGGCCAATGCGTCCGAGATCCTCGGCAAGGCGCGCGCACAGATCGAGGCGGCGGAATTGCCCGCGCCGATCCTGCACACCGAGCGCGGAGACGTCGCCGAGGCGCTGCTGCGCTATGTCGAATCGCGCGCGATCGATGCCGTCGTCGTGGGAAAACGCGGCAGCGGCCAATGGGAGGGGGCGCTGCTCGGCAGCGTCTCGCAAAAGCTGGTCAGTCTGTCGCCGGTCGTGGTCGTCGTCGTCCCCTGAGCGGCGTGTGCGTGCGCGGGATCAATGATCGCCGCGCCTCGCCTTGCCACTCTGGCCCCTATGCATCGCCACAGCGCCGGAAGGGCCGTCAGGATGGACCTCAGTTCCCCCGCCTTCGAACATCTGGGCGCGATCCCGCCGGCCCATGGCTGCGAGGGCGCGAACCTCTCTCCGCCCCTGACATGGTCGGGTCTGCCCGAGGGAACCGCGGCGCTGCTCCTGACCTGCACGGACCCCGACGCCTGGCACGGCGTCTTTCATCACTGGGCGGCCTACAACATTCCGCCGACCCTGCACGGCGCGGGGCAGGGGGAGCGGATCGGCACGCAGGCGGTCAACGATTTCGGGCGTATGGGTTATGGCGGCCCCTGTCCGCCGCGGGGGGACCGGCCGCATCGCTATGTCTTCCGGCTGACCGCGCTGTCGGGGCCGATCGAGGCGCGGGCCGGAACCGGTTGCGCGCAGATCATCGCGCAGGCGAAACCGCTGGAGATGGCCCATGCCGACCTGATCGGGCTTTACACGCGCAGAAGCGAGGACCGGCGATGAACGCGTCAACCGACCTGCCGCTTCACGTGACGATCCCGGCCGCCGGTGGGCGCGTCCGGCTGGACGGGGCGCTGTGGCGACCCGAGTCGCCGCGCGGTCTGGTCATCTTCGCCCATGGAAGCGGCAGCAGCCAGTTCAGCCCGCGCAACCGGCATGTCGCCCGGCTGTTGCACGGCGCGGGCCTTGCGGCGCTTCTGTTCGATCTGCTGACCCCGGCCGAGGCGGCCGAGCGCGCGCAGGTCTTCGACATTCCACTTCTTTCCGGGCGGGTGCGCGATGCCATCGACTGGGCAGAGCGCCGGGACGATCTCGCGGGGCTGCCCATCGGCCTTTTCGGGGCCAGCACCGGGGCCGCCGCCGCGCTGGTCGCCGCCGCGGGATGCCCGCGCAAGCTCGCGGCCGTCGTCTCGCGCGGGGGGCGGCCCGATCTTGCGCAGGCGGCGCTTGCCGATGTCCATCTGCCGGTCTTGCTGATCGTGGGGGGCGCGGACCGGGCCGTTCTCGCGGTGAACCAGGCCGCGCTGGCGCGCCTGCCCGGCCCGAAGGCCCTGCGCGTCGTGCCCGGGGCGACGCACCTGTTCGAGGAGCCGGGGGCGATCGAACAGGTCGAGACGCTCGCGCGGGACTGGTTCCTGACGCATCTCTGCCCGGCCCCGGGCCGGGGGGACGGATAAGCGCTCCATTTGTCCGGGATCAATGCGGGTCGCGCGGTGGCCTGCCACCTTTCGGGTGTTCGCAGACGCGGGGAAACCATGGCTCAGACCGACGACAGGCCCGACGACGCGCTGGATGGGGTGCAGCTGTCCCTGCCTTCCGATTTCCTGTGCCTGCTGATCGCCAAGGCGCGGCAGATGCAGGGCAAGACGGGGTCCACCGACCCCTCGGCTTCGGAACTTGACGACGACGACATGGAATTGAGCGCGATGGAGGATCGCCCCTCCGATCCGGTCGAGGAAGAGGTGCGCAGCCTGATCGACGATCTTCCCGAAGATGAACAGATCGAGCTTGTGGCCCTGATGTGGTATGGACGCGGCGACGGCGACTGGGCCGAGCTTCATGCGCTTGCCACGCAGGAACACACGCCCGAGACGGCCGATTATCTTTGCGGCACGCCGCTTCTGGCCGATTACCTGATGGAAGGCGCCGCCGCCTTCGGTCTGGACTGCACGGAGTTCCTGCAAGGTCACGCCTGAGCGCATGGCGGCCTTGCACAGCCACCTGTGCCAAACGGGTGGATTTCCCGCGTGACGTCCTATGCTAAGGCAAGACCGCCCGGCAGGGGCAGGATCGAGGGACGCGAAGATGCAGGGACAGGCAACCGCCGCGGCGCGCGGCGGCGACATCGGCGGCTTGCGGCTTCTGGCGATGGCCGTGGCCACCGGGCTTGCCGTTGCGAATATCTATTACAACCAGCCGCTTCTTGGGATCATCGAGGCGCAATTCGGCACCGGCGGGGCGGCGGGCCTGATCCCGACGGCGACGCAGCTTGGCTATGCGCTCGGTCTGTTCCTGCTGGTGCCGCTGGGCGACATCCTGCCCCGGCGGCCGCTGATCATCGTGCAGTTCGTGATCCTTGGCGGCGCGCTCGCGCTGGCGGCGTCGGCACCCACGGCGGGGATGTTGGCGGCGGCGTCCTTCCTGCTGGGCGCGCTTTCGACGGTGGCCCAGCAGATCGTCCCCTTTGCTGCCTCGCTCGCCCGGCCGGAACGGCGCGGGGCGACGATCGGGGCGGTGATGTCGGGCCTGCTGGCGGGCATCCTTCTGAGCCGGACACTGGCCGGGTTCGTCGGCGCCCATGCGGGCTGGCGCGAGATGTTCTGGCTGGGCGTGCCGCTGAGCCTGTTCTCGGCCGTGCTGATGGCGCTGGCCCTGCCGTCGCACGCGCCGGTGTCGAAGATGCGCTACGGCGCGGCCATCCGGTCGCTGGCGCATCTGTGGCTGCGCGAGCCCGCCCTGCGCCGTTCGACGATGGTGCAGGCCTGCCTGTTCGGCGCCTTCACCGTGTTCTGGACGATCCTTGCGCTTTACCTGCAGGGGCCGCGCTTTCACCTTGGCGCGGATGTCGCGGGGCTTTTCGGCGTCCTTGGCCTTGCCGGCATCTTTGCGGCCCCGCTGGCAGGCCGGATCGCCGACCGGCGCGGCCCGCAAAGCGTGGTGCGGGTGGGGGCGGGTCTTGCCCTTCTGTCCTGGGGCCTCTTCGGTCTCTGGGGCTCGCTGCCCGCGCTGATCCTGGGTGTGGTGGTGCTCGACCTCGGGTCGCAAAGCGCGATGATCTCGAACCAGCACATCATCTATGCGCTGGATGAAAGCGCCCGCAGCCGGATCAACACGGTCTATATGACCGGGATGTTCCTTGGCGGCGCGGCGGGGTCCGCGCTGGCGACGCTTGCCTGGACGAACGGAGGCTGGGCACTGGTGTCGCTGACCGGCGGGCTGATGGCGCTGGTCGCGCTGATCGCGACGGCGGGCATGCGGCGCTAGGGGCGCACGCCGCCTACCGCCTCGGTCACCTCATCGGCGGCGGCGCGCACCTCGGCCCCGATCCGGGCGGCGTCCTCCAGCCCGATGCGGAAGGCCGGCCCCGAGACCGAAAGCCCCGCGACAGGTTCTCCGAAGCCGTTGAAGATCGGGGCGGCCACGCAGCGCATGCCTTGCGCCTTTTCCTGGTCGTCGATCGCAAAGCCCCGCTCGCGCGTGCGGGCGAGATCGCGCATCAGGCTTTGCGGCGCGGTGAGCGACAGCGGCGTGAAGCCGGTCAGCCCCCGGCGCGCGATGATGGCGCGCACGCGGTCCTCGGGATACCACGCGAGCAGCGCCTTGCCGATGCCCGAGACATGCATGGGCGACAGGGTGCCCGGCGGAAAGAACGCGCGGATCGCCTCGTGCGTTTCGACTTGCGCAAGGAACAGCACCTCGTCCCGGCTTTCCACGCCGAGGTTCGCGGTCTCCCCCGTCGCGCGCATCAGCGCCTGCATCGGCCCGCGCGCGCGTTCGGCCAGCTTGGTGCGGCGCAGGAAGCTGGACCCGATCCGGAAGCTGCCCGCGCCGACATGCCAGAGCTGGCCGGGCTCCTCCATCTCCACCATGCCGTGGCCCTGAAGCGTCACCAGCACACGATAGACCGTGGCCGGGGCCTGTTTGCTTTCCGCGGCAAGCTCGGACAGGGTCAGCCCCGAACTTTCGCTGAGCCGCTTGAGCAGGCTCATGGCGCGGTCGAGCGACTGGACGGTGTTCTGATCGGTCTTGTCGTGGAACGCCTTCGGGCGGCCGCGCGGGCGGGGAGCCTGCATTTCATCATCATCCTGAAAACGCCTTTCTCAGGATGAAAAATGAAAAAACCCAACAGGGCAACAGGTTTGTGATTATTTTTCATATGGTGAAATTATTTTTCGAAAAAATTGTGCGCAGGTTCGGCTGTGCCTATCCTGTCTGCATCTAGGAGGAGAGGCCCATGACCAGCCAGAACCCGGTTTTCATTCCCGGCCCGACGAACATCCCCGAGTCGATCCGCAAGGCCTGCGACATGCCGACGCTCGATCACCGTTCCCCTGCCTTCGCGCGGATCTTCTCGCCGGCGGTGGAGGGCGTGCGGAAGATCCTGCGCATGGGGGAAGGCGAGGTCTTTCTCTTCCCCGCCACCGGCACCGGTGGATGGGAGGCCGCGATGGCCAACACGCTGTCGCCCGGGGACACCGTGCTCGCCGCGCGCTTCGGCATGTTCAGCCATCGCTGGATCGACCTGTGCACGCGCCACGGGCTGAACGTGCAGGTGATCGAGACGCCCTGGGGTCAGGGCGCGCCGCTCGAGGCGATCGAGGCGGCGCTCAGCGCCGATACCGGCCGCACCATCAAGGCGGTCCTTGCCACGCATAACGAGACGGCGACCGGCGTGCGGTCCGACATCGCGGGCATCCGCCGCGCGATGGATGCGGGGGGCCACCCGGCGATGCTGTTCGTCGATGGCGTCTCCTCCATCGGGTCGATGCCCTTCGACATGGCCGGCTGGGGCGTCGATATCGCCGTCACGGGCAGCCAGAAGGGCTTCATGCTTCCCGCCGGCCTCGCCATCCTCGGGGTCAGCCCGAAGGCGCTGACGGCGATGGAGACGGCGACGCTGCCGCGCACCTTCTTCGACTTCGCAGACATGCGCCGCAGCTACGCAGCGGGCGGCTTTCCCTACACGCCGCCGGTCGGGCTGCTGAACGGACTCGCGCTCAGCACGCAGATGCTGCTGGACGAGGGGCTCGAGAACGTCTTCGCCCGTCACCACCGCATCGCCGAGGGCATCCGCCGCGCGGTCGCGGCCTGGGGGATGCGGCCCTATGCGGCCTCGCCCGATCTTTATTCCGACACCGTGACCGCGGTCGCCGTGCCTGCGGGCTGCAACGGCACCGACCTCGTGCAGCTTGCGGCGTCGAAATACGACGTGGCCTTTGGCGTGGGGCTGGGCGAGGTCGCGGGCAAGGTCTTCCGGATCGGCCATCTGGGGATGCTGACCGATGTGATGGCGCTGGCCGGGCTTGCCACGGCCGAGATGTGCATGGCCGATCTGGGCTGGCCTGTCACGCTCGGGTCAGGCGTCGCGGCGGCGCAGGACTATTACCGCAACGCGGGACAGGAGGCGGCACGCGCCGCGGCATGACATGAACGACATGAGCCAGATGTATATCCCGACCTTCGGCGACGTGCTTGCCGCGCGGGACCGGATCGCGCCCCATATCCACCGCACCCCGGTGCTGACGTCGCGCTACCTGAACGCGCTGACGGGGGCGGAACTGTTCTTCAAATGCGAGAACTTCCAGAAGGCCGGGGCCTTCAAGGTGCGCGGCGCGTCGAACGCGGTCTTCGGCCTGTCCGAGGCGCAGGCCGCGCGCGGGGTGGCCACCCATTCCAGCGGCAACCACGGCTTGTCGCTGTCCTACGCCGCAGGCCGCCGGGGCATTCCCTGCACCGTCGTCATGCCGCGCACCGCGCCGCAGGCAAAGAAGGATGCGGTCCGGGGCTATGGCGGTCGCGTGGTGGAATGCGAACCCTCGACCAGCAGCCGCGAGGAGGTCTTTGCCCGCGTCGTGGCCGAGACGGGGGCGGAATTCGTTCATCCCTACAACGACCCGCGCGTGATCGCGGGGCAGGCGACCTGTTCCATGGAACTGATCGAACAGGTCGAGGGGCTCGATGCCGTCATCGCGCCGATCGGGGGCGGGGGCATGATCTCGGGCACCTGCCTCACGCTGTCGAACCGGGCGCCGGGGATCGAGATCTTCGCCGCCGAGCCGAAGAACGCCGATGACGCCGCGCGCAGCTTCCGCGCCGGCCATATCATCGCCGACGATGCGCCCGACACGGTGGCCGACGGGTTGAAGGTGCCGCTGAAGGAGCTGACGTGGCATTTCGTCAAGACCTACGTGACCGACATCCTGACCGCGGAAGAGGATGAGATCGTCGAGGCGATGAAGCTCACGTGGAAGCGGATGAAGATCGTGATGGAGCCGTCCTGCGCCGTGCCGCTGGCCACGATCCTGAAGAACCGCGACCGCTTTGCCGGCAAAAGGGTCGGCGTCGTCATCACCGGCGGGAACGTCGATCTGGACAAGCTGCCCTGGATGTAAGGAGCAAGAGATGAACACCATGACCTTCAACGGCCTTGAAGTGGGCTATGACATTCCCGCCGCCCCCGGCATGACCGAGGCGGAGGCGCAGACCCCCTGCCTCATCGTCGATCTGGACGCGCTGGATCGCAACATCGCCAAGATGCAGGGGCTTGCGAACCAGATGGGCGTGCGGCTGCGCGTGCACGGCAAGATGCACAAGTCGGCCGATATCGCGCTGATGCAGATCGCCGCCGGGGCCTGCGGCATCTGCTGCCAGAAAGTCTCCGAGGCCGAGGCCTTCGCCCGCGCCGGGGTCAAGGACATCCTCGTGTCGAACGAAGTGCGCGATCCGGCCAAGATCGACCGGCTGGCGCGGCTTGCGCATCGCGCGCGGACGATCGTCTGCGTGGACGACCTTGCCAACGTCGCGGATCTTTCCGCCGCCGCCGCACGGCACGGCGTGACGATCGAATGCCTGGTCGAGATCGACTGCGGCGCGGGCCGCTGCGGGGTCAATTCGACCCCCGCCGTGCTGGAGATCGCTCGCGCCATCGCGGCGGCCCCCGGCCTGACCTTCTCGGGCATCCAGGCCTACCAGGGTGCGATGCAGCACATGAACGACTGGGCCGACCGCAAGGCCAAGATCGAGACCGCCGTGGCGATGGTGAAGGACGCGGTCGAGGCGCTGGCGGCCGAGGGGCTGACCTGCGCCATCGTCGGGGGCGGCGGCACCGGCAGCTACGAGTTCGAGGGCACCTCGGGCGTCTATAACGAGCTGCAATGCGGCTCTTACGCCTTCATGGATGCCGACTACGGCCGCATCCTGGACCGCGAGGGCAAGCGCATCGACGAGACGGGCTTCGAGCATTCGCTGTTCCTGTTCACCTCGGTCATGAGCCACACGAAGGCCGACAAGGCGGTCTGCGATGCGGGCCTCAAGGCGCAATCGGTGGACTCGGGTCTGCCGGTCGTCTTCGGGCGGACGGATGTGAAATACATCAAGTGCTCGGACGAACACGGGGTGATCGAAGACACTTCCGGAGTGCTGGCGGTGGGTGAAAAGCTCCGGCTGGTGCCGGGACATTGCGACCCGACCTGCAACGTCCACGACTGGTATGTCGGCGTGCGCGGCGGGGTGGTCGAGCAATTGATCCCGGTCACCGCGCGCGGCAAGGGGTTCTGATCCCAACGTGCGACCATCGCCCCGCCGGAGGCGCCCTTGGGACACCGGGGGAGCCTCCGGCGGGGATATTTACGGACAGAAAATGAGGAGGGCCGCGCGATGCTGATCGTGCCGGAGGCAGAGATTGCCGCGCTGATTTCGGAACAGGATGCCTATGAGGCGGTCGAGGCGGTCTTTGCCGCCATGGCGCGCGGGGCGGCGGTGAACTTCCCCGTCGTGCGCGAGGCCATCGGCCATGCCGAGGCGCTTTACGGGTTCAAGTCCGGCTTCGACCGGGCGGGCATGGTGCTGGGCGTGAAGGCCGGGGGCTACTGGCCCGGAAACATGGCGAAGGGGCTCACGAACCACCAGTCCACCGTGTTTCTGTTCGATCCGGATACGGGGCGGGCCAGCGCGATGGTGGGAGGCAATCTTTTGACCGCGCTGCGCACTGCCGCCTCGTCCGCCGTGTCGATCCGGCATCTGGCGCGGCGGGATGCCAAGGTGCTGGGCATGGTCGGCGCGGGGCATCAGTCGGCGTTCCAGATGCGTGCGGCGATCCGGCTGGGCGGGTTCGAGCGCGTGGTGGGCTGGAACCCGCATCCCGAGATGCTGGGCCGTCTTGCCGAGACCGCCGCGTCCCTCGGTCTGCCGTTCGAGGCGCTGAGCCTCGACGATCTGGGCGCGCAGGCCGATGTCATCATCACCATCACCTCGAGCTTCGCGCCGCTTCTGATGGCGGGGCAGGTGCGGCCGGGCACTCATATCGCCTGCATGGGCACGGATACGGTCGGCAAGCAGGAGGTCGAGGCTGCGCTCCTCGCCCGGGCGCGTGTCTTCTGCGACGAGCGCGCGCAGTCCGTGACGCTGGGCGAGGCGCAGCATGCGGTTGGGGCGGGCCTGATCGCGGCCGAGGCGATCACCGAGATCGGCGCGGTCGTGGCCGGTCTTGCCCCCGGGCGGCAGTCGGACGACGACATCACGCTGTTCGACGGGACGGGCGTTGCCTTGCAGGACCTTGCCGTGGCGGCGAAGGCTCTGGCCCGGGCGCAGGAGCGGGGCGTGGCGGTCGAGGTTGCCTTCTGACGGAAGGCGGCCTTCCGGCGCAGAATTGGCTGGCTGTCGGTCGCCGTGCCCGGTGACCGCGCCAAATGAAAAGGCCCCCGTTCCGGGGGCCTTTTCGCGTTCTTGCCATGCGTCTCAGGCTTCGGCGACCTCTGCCGCGCCCTTCACATCCTCCAGCGAGCCGGAGGCGCCGTTGAAGAAGGCGTTCAGCACGACCGACGAGACGGCGGCCATCAGGATGCCCGACTCGAGCAGCGGGTGCAGCGCCGCCGGCATCCACTGGTCGAACCCCGGCGCGACCATGGGGATCATCCCGAAACCGACCGAGATGGCCACGATGAACAGGTTGTGGCGGTTGTGGGTGAAATCCACCCGGCCCAGGATGCGGATCCCGGTGGCGGCCACCATGCCGAACATCACGAGGCCCGCGCCGCCAAGGACGGCGGTGGGCAGCGAGGCGACCAGCGCCCCCATCTTCGGCACGAGGCCAAGGACCAGCATGATCGCCCCCGCCGTCACGGTGACGAAGCGCGACCGCACGCCGGTGACGCCCACAAGGCCCACGTTCTGCGAGAACGAGGTGTAGGGGAAGGTGTTGAACAGCCCCCCGATCAGCGTGCCGAGACCGTCGGCGCGCAGACCCGCCGAGAGCCGTTCCTGCGTCATCTTCGATCCCGTCATGTCACAGAGCGCGAGGAACATCCCGGTCGATTCGATCATGGTGATGAGAATGACCAGCACCATCGTCAGGATCGGGACGAGCTGGAACACCGGCGTGCCGAAGTGGAACGGCACGATGGGCGCGAACCAGCCGGCGGACCCCACGTAGGTGAAGGTCATCGTGCCGACGATCGTGGCCACGACGGCGCCCGCGACGATGCCCATCAGGACGGCAATGTTCGACAGGAAGCCCGTGGCATAGCGCGCGAAGCCCAGCACGACGATCAGCACCAGCGCCGAGATCATCAGGTTCGTGCCATTCGCATAGGCCGGGTTCGGTGCGGTGGCGACCAGTTTCACGCCATGCGGCATGGCCGGCGCGCCGGGAAGCGACGCGACCTGCTTGAGCCAGTCGGCATGGGCCGGATCGATGAGCTTTGCCGGTGTGACCGCCGGGTTGCCGAAGATCCACCAGATGCCGATCTGCATCAGCGTGATCCCGATCACCGTGATCACCGTGCCGGTCACGACCGAGGGGAAGAACCGCAGCAGGCGGCTTGCCACCGGTGCGATCAGCATACCGATGACGCCGGCCGCCATGATCGAGCCGAAGATGATCCGCGCGCCCTCGCCGCCCGGATGGGGGATGGCGATGGCGATCATCGGCCCGACCGAGGCGAAGGTGACGCCCATCATCACGGGCAGGCGGATGCCGAACCAGCGGCCAAGGCCGAAGGACTGGATCATCGAGACAATGCCGCAGGCAAAGAGGTCCGCGGAGACGAGATAGGCCACATCGGCATGCGACAGTTTCAGCACGCCGCCGATGATATAGGGCACGGCGATGGCGCCGGCATACATGACCAGCACATGCTGGAGGCCGAGCGTGAAGAGCTTGCCCGCGGGCAGCACCTCGTCGACCGGATGGGTGGATGATGTCATGACACTTCCCTTTGGTTGCAGATGGGGCCTTTGGTGAGATCCCGCGCCGGTGGCCCTGCGTCGCGGGTTGAAGATCGGGTCAGGCCGTGACGCTGAAGGGGGCCTCGAACCAGTGTTCCTGAAGATTCGGGGTGGCGCCGATCCGGTCCACCACGGCGAAGAGCCCCGGCGCGTGCAGCGGCGTCAGCACGCCGTGCCATGTGCCGCGGTGCAGGTTGATGCCCTGGCCCGGTTGCGTGAGGAAGGCGCGCGGATCGCCGGGTATGCCGCCCGCGTCCGGGGCGACGATGACGAGAAACGGGTGTTCGCTCATCGGCAGGAAGGCCTGGCTGCCGTCGGGATGGCGTTCGACCATCTCGAGCCGGTAGGGCAGGCTGCGGGGCTCGGCCTTGAAGATGCTGATGCCCGCGCGCCCCTCGGGGCCGAAATCCAGCCGGGCGCGGTCGTGCCAGCGGCCGCAGAGCCCCTGGTTAATGAGCTTGTCGTAGGGACCGGAGGCGTCGAGTACGTCGCCGAAGGGGGCGAACGCCTCAGGCGTGAGCGGCAGGGCGCGGATCTCTGTCATGTCGCGCGCGCGGGGGGCTGTCTGCCCCCCGCACCCCCCGAGGATATTTGGGCCAAAGTGAATGCAGAGATCATCTTGCCGCCCCGAAGGCGCCGGGGCCCCGCAGGCGGGCGTGTCGGTTGACGTCCTTGTAAAGGAGGTAGCGGAACGGTCCGGGACCGGCGGCATAGCAGGCCTGCGGGCAATAGGCGCGCAGCCACATGAAGTCGCCGGCCTCGACCTCGACCCAGTCCTGGTTAAGCTTGTAGACGGCCTTGCCCTCGAGGACATAGAGGCCGTGTTCCATGACGTGGGTTTCCTCGAACGGGATGACGCCGCCGGGCTGGAAGGTGACGATGTTGACATGCATGTCGTGGCGCAGATCGGCCGGATCGGCGAAGCGCGTGGTGGCCCAACGGCCTTCGGTGTCGGGCATGGCGATGGGGGCGACCGCCGTGTCGGAGGTGACGAAGGCCTCGGGCGCGGGCAGGCCGGGGGCGGGTTCATAAAGCTTGCGCACCCAGTGGAAGCGCGCGACCTGCGGCCCGGCGTTCTTCAGCCGCCACTCGCAGCCGGGCGGGATATAGGCATAGCCGCCGGGCGCAAGGACGTGGTCCGCACCGTCGAGTGACAGATGCACCGCGCCCTCTGTCACGAAGAGGACCGACTGGGCACCGGGCTCGTTGTCGGGCGTGTCGGAGCCGCCGCCGGGGCCGACCTCCATCACGTATTGGCTGAAGGTTTCGGAAAAGCCCGACATCGGCCGCGCGATGAGCCAGAGCCGCGTGTTCGTCCAGCCCGGAAGGCAGGAGGTGACGATGTCGGAGAAGACACCCCTGGGGATGACGGCATAGGCGTCGGTGAAGATGGCGCGGCCCGTCATCAGGCTGGTTTGCGGCGGAAGGCCGCCCTTGGGGGCGTAATAGGTGGTCACAGCATGTCCCTCAGGCGCAGTTCGGCGATGCGTTCGACCTGCGCGCAGGCCTCGGCGAATTCGGCGGCGCGGTCGTTCGACAGGCGACGCTGGAAGGCGTCGAGGATCGTGGCCCTGGTGTTGTCGCGCACCGCGATGATGAAGGGGAAGCCGAACTTCGCCACGTAATCGGCGTTGAGCTTCTGGAACGCGGCGCGCTCGGCATCGGTCAGGGCGTCGAGGCCCGCGCTGGCCTGTTCCGCGGTGCTGGCCTCGGTCAGCCGTCTGGCCTGAGCAAGCTTGCCGGCCAGATCGGGGTGGGCGGTCAGCACGCCCAGACGTTCGTCTTCCGACGCGCTGCGGAACATGCGGCAGAGCGCGGAATGCACGCCGATGGCGCTGTCATGCGCAGGTCCGAGTTCCAGCGCCCAGGCGCGTTCGGCGATCCAGGGGGAATGTTCGAAGATGCCGCCGAAGCGTTCGACGAAGCGGTCCCTCGTCATCTGCGAGGGGCGCTCGATGCGCTTGTGGGGATGCGTTGCGGCCCAGTGGCGGGCGATGTCGATGCGCCGGGGGAACCAGACGCCCGCGTGACCTTGGGCGTAGTCGAGGAAGCGTTTCAGCCCGGCAAGCTTGCCCGGCCGGCCGATCAGGCGGTTGTGGAGCCCGATCGACATCATCTTTGCCCCGCCCTCCGCGCCTTCGGCGTAAAGCGTGTCGAAGGCGTCCTTGAGATACTGGAAGAACTGCTCGCCCGTGATGTAGCCCGGCGCGGTGGCAAACCGCATGTCGTTGGCTTCGAGCGTATAGGGGATGATGAGCTGGTCGCGGTCGCCGACCTCGAGCCAGTAGGGCAGGTCGTCGTCATAGGTGTCCGAGATGTAGGCGAACCCGCCCTCTTCGGCGACGAGCCGCACGGTGTTGGCCGAGCAGCGGCCGGTGTACCAGCCCAAGGGGCGTTCGCCCACGACCTCGGTGTGCAGGCGGATCGCCTCGGCGATCGCGGCACGTTCCTCGGACTCGGGCATGTCCTTGTGTTCGACCCATTTCAGGCCGTGGGACGCGATCTCCCAGCCCGCGGATTTCATCGCGGCCACCTGTTCGGGCGAGCGGGCGAGCGCGGTCGCAACGCCGTAGATCGTCACCGGGATGCCCTTGGACGTGAACAGCCGATGGAGCCGCCAGAACCCGGCGCGGGCGCCGTATTCGTAGCTCGATTCCATGTTCCAGTGCCGCTGGCCCGGCCACATCGCCGCGCCGGCGATGTCGGACAGGAAGGCCTCGGAGGCGGCATCGCCGTGCAGGATGCAGTTCTCGCCGCCCTCTTCGTAATTCAGGACGATCTGCACGGCCACCTTGGCCCCGCCCGGCCAGCGGGCATCGGGGGCGTGCTGGCCGTAGCCTTGCATGTTGCGGGGGTAGCGGTTCATCCGGGGCTCCCTGTCTGCGTCATTCTTTTCTATGACAAGTTAATGGGCGCGGTTTTCAAAATATTCCTGAAAGACCTGTCGCGGCGAACCACTGTCGCCTTGGCGGTCGATTTGCGGCAGGTTGGCGCAAGACAAGGCCAGAGCGGGAGAGGACGATGAGCGGCTACCTGACGACCCATGTGCTGGACACCGCGCGGGGCACGCCTGCGGCGGGGCTGCGGATCGAGCTTTACCGCATTGCCGATGGGGGCCGCACGCATCTCAAGACCACCGTCACCAATTCGGACGGGCGGACCGACGGGCCGATCCTGCCGGTGGACGCGTTCGCGACCGGGGAGTATGAGCTTGTCTTTCACGCGGGCGCCTATCTCGACGCCACCGGGACGCCGCCCGAGACGCCGCGCTTTCTCGATCTGATCCCGATCCGCTTCGGCATTTCGGACGCGGCTGCACATTATCATGTGCCGCTGCTCCTGTCGCCGTTCGGCTATTCGACCTATCGGGGCAGCTGACCGCTCAGGCCGCCTGCGTCACGGCGGCCTTGCAGCGCGCCACCATGAAATCGAGGAACAGCCGGATCTTCGGGTCTTTCAGCCGCCGATGCGGCGTCAGGCAGGAAAGCTGCACCGGCTGCGGCGGGGTTGCGGTCGCCACCGGAACAAGCCGCCCCGCGCGCAAATGTTCGGCAACCTCGAAATGCGGTTTCAGCACGATTCCGCGCCCGTCCAGCGCCCACATCGTCAGCACGTCGCCGTCATCGGATTCGAAGGGGCCCGCGATCTCGAACCGTCGCGGACCGTCGGGCGTTTCCAGCGTCCACTGGAATTCCTTCGCGCCGGGAAAGCGCAGGTTCAGGCAGTCGTGCCGGTCGCGCACCAGCGCCTCGCCGTCCGCGGGCATGCCGCGGCGCGCGATATAGGCGGGGGCGGCACACAGAAGCCGGGGACAATTCGCGATCATCCGCATCTTCAGCGTGCTGTCGTCGAGGATACCGAGGTGAAAGGCCACGTCGAGCCCCTCGGCGGTCATGTCGATGGACCGGTCCGACAGCCGCAGCCGCACGTCGATCTGGGGATATTCGTCCTTGAAGGCCGGCACTTGCGGCGCGATCAGGCGTCGCCCGATGCCAAGGGGGGCCGCGACATAGATCGTCCCGCGCGGGTTCTGCGTCGCATTGACCACCGCCGCCTCGGCCTCGTCGATCGCCTCCAGCACCTTTCGGGCGCCATCATAGAAAAGCCGCCCGTTCTCGGTCGGCTGCAAGGACCGGGTCGTGCGGTTGAAAAGCCGCACGCCCAGATGCTTCTCCAGCTCCGAGATCCGGGCCGAGGCGACGGCGGGCGAGGTGCGCTGATCGCGCGCGGCAGCACTCATGCTGCCCAATTCATAGACACGCACGAACATCTTTATGTTGTTCACATAGGCCATGGCGATTTTCGGGCGCTGTTTGAAAGTCCTCTGTCATTTACAGAATTAACAAAAAGGTGTCGCCCGGTATAGCGTTTCGGTGCAACGAAGGAGGCTTCCCCATGTTCGATTATGCCGTGCTGGCCGAATGGCTTCAGTTCGCCGTCCGCTGGACGCATGTGATCACGGCCATCGCGTGGATCGGTTCGTCCTTCTACTTCATCGCGCTGGACCTTGGCCTGCGCCGCGACCGGCCGCTGGAAACCGGCGCGGATGGCGAGGAATGGCAGGTCCACGGCGGGGGCTTCTACCACATCCAGAAATACCTCGTGGCGCCCGACGCGCTGCCCGACCACCTGATCTGGTTCAAGTGGGAAAGCTACATGACCTGGGTGTCGGGCTTCGCGATGATGGTGCTGGTCTATTACTTCGGGGCGCATTTCTTCCTGATCGACCCGTCGGTGATGAACCTGACCGTGCCCGAGGCGATCGGCATCTCGATCGGGTCGCTGGTCTTCGGCTGGATCGTTTACGACCAGATCTGCAAGAGCCGCTTCGGCGACGACAACACGCGGCTGATGATCGGGCTTTACGTCATCCTCGTCGCCATGGCCTGGGGCTATACCCATGTCTTTTCGGGGCGGGCGGCGCTTCTCCACCTTGGCGCCTTCACCGCGACGATCATGACGGGCAACGTCTTCTTCATCATCATCCCGAACCAGAAGATCGTGGTGGCGGACCTGCGGGCTGGCCGGGTGCCGGACCCGAAATACGGCAAGATCGCCAAGCAGCGGTCCACCCACAACAACTACCTGACGCTGCCGGTGCTGTTCCTGATGCTGTCGAACCACTATCCGCTGGCCTTCGCGACCAAATACAACTGGGTGATCGCGAGCCTTGTGTTCCTGATGGGGGTGACGATCCGGCACTATTTCAACACCCGCCACGCGAACAAGGGCAACCCGACCTGGACCTGGCTCGCGACGGCGTTGATCTTCCTGCTGATCGCCTGGCTTTCGACCGCGCCGATGTTCGCCCATGACACCAAGACCGGCGACATCACCCCCAGCCCCGCGGATGCGCGCTTCGCGCAGGCCGCGGGCTTTCAGGACGTGGTGCAGATCGTGCAGGGCCGCTGTTCCATGTGCCACGCCAAGGAGCCGGGCTACCCCGGCATCCTCTGGGCGCCCAAGGGCGTGCGGCTGGAAACCCCGGCCGAGATCGCCCACAACGCCGAGCGCATCTATATTCAGGCCGGCGTGACCCATGCGATGCCGCCCGCCAACCTCAGCTTCATCGAGCCCTCCGAGCGTGCCGAGATCCGCAAGTGGTTCCGCACGGCGGAGGGCAAGGGCGCCTGACGACGTCGGGTTTCGATTGCCCCATGAGACTTTCGCCCTCTCGCCGCGCCGCCGCATTCGTGCTAGCACCCGCGAACGTGGGAGCGACAGGAGGCAGGGATGGACGCAAGATCGAAGCCGTGGCGGTCAGTCCTCTACATTCCGGCATCGCGTCAACGCGCCTTTGAAAAGGCGCGCCGGATGCCGCTGGACGCGGTGATCTTCGATCTGGAGGATGCCGTCGCCCCGGAGGAAAAGCTTTATGCGCGCCAGTTGATCTCGACCGTCCTGCCCACGGTGGATTTCGGGCCGCGCACGCGCCTCGTGCGGATCAACGGCTTCGACACCGAATGGGGGCGCGAGGATGCCCGTGCCGCCGGCGCCGCAGGGGCCGATGCGATCCTGATCCCCAAGGTCGGGTCCGCCGCCGATGTCGAGATGGTCGCGCAAGAGGTGCCCGAGGTGCCGCTGTGGGCGATGATCGAATCCCCGCGCGGGGTGCTGAACGCGGCCGAGATCGCGGCCCATCCCCGGATGCAGGGCTTCGTGCTGGGCACCAACGATTTGGCCAAGGACATCGGCTGCCGGTTCCGCGCCGATCGCCTGCCGCTGCTGGCCAGCCTGCAACTGCCGCTGCTGGCGGCGCGGGCCGAGGGCATCCTGTGCATCGACGGCGTCTTCAACGCCTTCAAGGACGAGGCCGGGCTGGCCGTTGAATGCGAACAGGGCCGCGACATGGGGTTCGATGGCAAGACGCTCATCCATCCGCGCCAGATCCCCATCGCCAACCGCATCTTCGCCCCCAGTGCCGCCGAAATCGACCTGTCGCGCCGCCAGATCGAGGCGTTCGACGCGGCGATGGCGCAGGGGCAGGGGGTGGCCGTCGTCGATGGACGGATCGTCGAGAACCTGCACGTCGCCACCGCCCGCCAGCTTCTGGAACGGGCCGAGGCGATCGAGGAACTCACCCGCATGATCGAAACGCTGGCGGATGACACCGCCCTGGACGCCTGAGAGGAGATACCGACATGACCTTGCTGACCATCGGCGTTGTGCTTTTCATCCTTGCCCACATGTTCCGGCGCATCGCGCCCGGCCTGCGGGAGTCGATGGGGATGAGCGGCCGCGCCGTCGTCTCGATCGTCCTGGCCGTGGCGCTGGTGCTGATGGTGATCGGCTACCGCCAGACCCCGCCGGGCGTGAACATGGTGCAGATCCCCGGGAACGGGCACCTGAACAACACGCTCATGCTGATCGCGCTGATCGTCTTCGGCGCCGGCATGTCGAAGGGCTGGCTCTGGACGAAGATCCGCCACCCGATGCTCTGGGGGACGCTGATCTGGTCCGTCGCGCACCTGATCGTGCACAACGACACCGCCTCGATCGTGCTGTTCGGGGGCGTGGGTTTCTGGGCCATCCTCAGCATGGTCGCCATCAACCGCGCGGGCCCGTGGCAGCGGCCGGCCTCTGGCGGGGCGAAGCGCGACCTCGTGCTCGTCGTCGTGGCGCTTGTCATGTACGGGATCATCACCGGCATTCACATGGCGCTTGGCATGAACCCGTTCATGGCCAACATCGCCTGATCCGGGGGCTGGCATGAAGACAAACGCGGGCCGCTTCTTCGAGGATTACCGGCTGGGCGAGGTCATCGACCACGCCGTGCCGCGCACCGTCTCGGGCGGGGAACGGGCGCTCTATCATGCGCTCTATCCTGCGCGCGGGGCGCTGTATTCGTCGGACGAATTCGCCCGCGCCTGCGGCCTGCCGGCCGCGCCGGTGGATGACCTCGTGGC
Source organism: Paracoccaceae bacterium (assembly GCA_028875855.1). Classification (GTDB taxonomy): domain Bacteria; phylum Pseudomonadota; class Alphaproteobacteria; order Rhodobacterales; family Rhodobacteraceae; genus Solirhodobacter. Next base: position 24,961 of record JAGWVA010000021.1, on the reverse strand, counting down.
CTTCCACCTCGTGTTCGGCAAGACGGTGCCCGACATCAGCCTGAACGCGGTCGCGAACCTCGGCTATGCCGAGGGCCGCTGGCTCCGTCCGGTCTATCCCGGCGACACGCTGCGCGCGCGGTCCAAGGTGATCGGGCTGAAGGAGAATTCGAACGGCGCGTCCGGCGTGCTCTGGGTCCGCTCCACCGGCCTGAACCAGCGGGGCGAGGCAGTGCTGGACTATGTCCGCTGGGTGATGGTGCGCAAGCGCGGGGCCGATGCCACGCAGGCACCCGTCGTGCCGGACCTTGCCCGGGCGGTCGCGGCCGAGGCGCTGGTGATCCCCGAAGGGCTGACCTTCGACGGCTACGATTTCACGCTGGCGGGCGAGCCGCACCGCTGGGGCGACTATGCCGTGGGCGAGAAGATCGACCACGTGGACGGCGTGACGGTCGAAGAGGCCGAACACATGCTGGCGACCCGGCTGTGGCAGAACACCGCCAAGGTCCATTTCGACGCCACGCAGCGCCCGGACGGCAAGCGGCTGATCTATGGCGGCCATGTGATCTCGCTCGCGCGGGCGCTAAGCTTCAACGGGCTTGCCAATGCGCAGATGATCGTCGCGCTGAACGGCGGCGCCCATGCCAACCCGTGCTTTGCGGGCGACACGGTGCGGGCCTGGTCCGAGGTGCTCGACAAGGCCGAGACGGCGGTTCCTTCGGTGGGCGCGATCCGGCTGCGGCTTGTCGCGGTGAAAGACGGGGCAACGCCTTTCGCGCATCGCGCCGAGGATGGCAAATACCGGCCCGAGGTGCTGCTTGACCTCGATTACTGGGCCTTGATGCCCCGCTGAGTCGAAATAGCGCTAACGTGTGATCGCAAAATTTACAGCCGTGATCACAAGTGGAAAATTTTCTGCATGTGCATCCGGATTTGACCGATCTGCGGCGCCTCGACGCGTGACTCGGACGGAAAAAGCGTTATTGCTTTGCCATGATCGTCCGGCCGGGCGTCTTTGCTCTGGCCTGAACCAGAATAAAGGGAAGAGACATGGCAGACGTGAACCGGGGCAACCGGCCGCTTTCCCCGCATCTGCAGATTTACCGCCCGCAGATCACCTCGGTCACCTCGATCTTCACCCGGATCACGGGCAATGCGCTGATCGTGGCCGCCGTTCTGATCGTCTGGTGGCTGCTGGCCGCCGCCACGAGCGAGAGCTATTTCAAGGTTGCGAATTTCGTGATCACAAGCTGGCTGGGGCAGGTGGTGATGTTCGGCTCGCTCTGGGCCGTCTGGTATCACTTCCTCGCGGGGCTGCGGCATCTCTACTGGGATTCGGGCCGCGGGTTCGAGCTTGAGGTGGCCACGAAGCTTGGCTGGGGCGTCATCATCGGCTCGGCCGTGCTGACGATCCTGACCCTGAACGTCATCTGAGGAGGCGCGGATGCAATACCTGACCGACCGCAAGCGCGCGACGGGCCTTGGCGCCTCGCACACCGGCACGCATCACCATTGGTCCATGCAGGTCAGCGCCGTGGCGCTGGCGATCCTCGTGCCGCTGTTCGTCTTCACCTTCGGCCACATCCTCGGCCACAGCTACGCCGAGGTGAAAGCCTACTACGCCCGGCCCTTCCCTGCGATCGTCGCGGGGCTGACGATCGTCGTCGGGCTGAACCACTTCCGCGCAGGTGCCGAGGTGATGATCGAGGATTACGCCCAGGGCGCCGCCCGCAAGGCGCTGATCATCGGCACGACCTGCCTTTCCTACGCCGCGATGGCGACGGGGCTGTTCGCCCTGATCCGCCTCGCGCTGTGATCTGACGGAGCATCCGAGCATGGCAGCTTACGAATACGAAACGCATGACTACGACGTGGTCGTGGTGGGTGCGGGCGGCGCAGGCCTGCGCGCGACGCTGGGCATGGCCGAACAGGGTCTGCGCACCGCCTGCGTGACCAAGGTGTTCCCGACCCGCTCGCACACGGTCGCCGCACAGGGCGGCATCGCGGCGAGCCTGTCGAACATGGGGCCCGACCACTGGCAGTGGCACATGTATGACACCGTCAAGGGCTCGGACTGGCTGGGCGACACCGACGCGATGGAATACCTCGCGCGTGAGGCGCCGAAGGCGGTCTATGAGCTGGAACACTACGGCGTGCCCTTCTCGCGCACGGAAGAGGGCAAGATCTACCAGCGCCCCTTCGGCGGGCATACCACCGAATTCGGCGAGGGCCCGCCGGTGCAGCGCACCTGCGCCGCGGCCGACCGGACCGGACACGCAATCCTGCACACGCTCTACGGCCAGAGCCTGAAGCAGAAGGCCGAGTTCTACATCGAGTATTTCGCCATCGACCTCATCATCACCGACGGCGCCTGCACCGGCGTCGTGTGCTGGAAGCTCGATGACGGCACGATCCACGTCTTCAACGCGAAGATGGTCGTGCTGGCGACGGGCGGCTATGGCCGGGCCTATTTCTCGGCCACCTCGGCGCATACCTGCACCGGCGATGGCGGCGGGATGGTGGCGCGCGCGGGCCTGCCGCTGCAGGACATGGAATTCGTGCAGTTCCACCCGACCGGCATCTACGGCGCGGGCTGCCTGATCACCGAAGGCGCACGCGGCGAGGGCGGCTATCTCACCAACTCGGAAGGCGAGCGGTTCATGGAGCGCTACGCGCCCCACTACAAGGACCTTGCCTCGCGCGACGTGGTGAGCCGCTGCATGACGATGGAAATCCGCGAGGGCCGCGGCGTCGGCGCCGACAAGGATCACATCTTCCTCAACCTCAGCCACCTGCCGCCGGAAACGCTGGCCGAGCGCCTGCCGGGCATCTCGGAAAGCGCGCGCATCTTCGCCGGTGTGGACGTGACCAAGGAGCCGATCCCGGTTCTGCCGACGGTTCACTACAACATGGGCGGCATCCCGACGAACTACTGGGGCGAGGTGCTGAACCCGACCGAAGGATCGCCCGACGCGATCTTCCCGGGCCTGATGGCCGTGGGCGAGGCGGGCTGTGCCTCGGTCCATGGCGCGAACCGTCTGGGGTCGAACTCGCTTATCGACCTCGTGGTGTTCGGCCGCGCCGCCGCGATCCGCGCGGGCAAGATCATCGATCCGGCCTCGGCCACGCCCGCCACCAACAAGGCGGCGGTGGACAAGGCGCTCGACCGGTTCGACGGGCTGCGCCATGCCAAGGGCGGCGTTGCGACGGCGGAACTGCGGCTTGAGATGCAGAAGACGATGCAGGCCGATGCCGCCGTCTTCCGCACCGACAAGACGCTGGCCGAGGGCGTCAAGAAGATGGATGCCGTGGCCGCGAAGCTTGACGACATCAAGGTGACCGACCGCAGCATGGTCTGGAACAGCGACCTGATGGAGACGCTGGAACTGACCAATCTGATGCCGAACGCGCTGGCGACGATCCACGGCGCCGAGGCGCGCAAGGAAAGCCGCGGGGCGCATGCGCACGAGGATTACCCCGAGCGTGACGACGTCAACTGGCGCAAGCACACTCTGGCCTGGATCGAGGGCAATGCGGTGACGCTGCGCTATCGTCCGGTGCATCTCGAGCCGCTCACGGCGCAGACCGAAGGCGGGATCGACCTCGCCAAGATCGCGCCCAAGAAGCGGGTGTATTGAGGTGCGCGCCGCCTCGACCTGCGCCCTGACGTTGGCGGCCCTTGCGGCCGCCTGCGGCCCGGTGCCGGTCGAACAGGCCGAGGCCGACTGCTTCCGTCAAGCGCAGCTTGCCAGCCGCCCGCGGGGGTCCGTCTCGCTTGGTTTCGGCTCGGGCGGCCAGCGTTTCGCCGGGGCCGCGATCGACATCAGTTCCGACTACCTCATGGGGCGCGACCCCGCCCAAGTCTATAACGCCTGCGTTCAGCAGGAATCCGGCCAGCCGCCGCGCTTGCCGCTTTATGACCGACCCGATTGGAAGGGATGACCGATGGTCCAGTTCACGCTTCCCAAGAATTCGAAGATCCGCACGGGCAAGACCTGGCCCAAGCCGGAAGGCGCGAAGAACGTCCGCAAGTTCATGATCTACCGCTGGACGCCCGATGACGGCGAGAACCCGCGGGTGGACACCTATTTCCTCGACATGGACCGTTGCGGCCCGATGGTTCTGGACGCGCTCATCAAGATCAAGAACGAGATCGACCCGACGCTGACCTTCCGCCGGTCCTGCCGCGAGGGGATCTGTGGCTCCTGCGCGATGAACATCGACGGCACCAACACGCTGGCCTGCATCAAGGGGCTGGACGAGGTGAAGGGCGACGTGAAGATCTACCCGCTGCCGCACATGCCGGTGGTGAAGGATCTTGTTCCCGACCTCACGCATTTCTACGCCCAGCACGCCTCGATCATGCCGTGGCTCGAGACGAAGACGAACACGCCGCAGAAGGAATGGCGCCAGTCGATCGAGGACCGCAAGAAGCTTGACGGGCTTTACGAATGCGTGATGTGCGCCTCGTGCTCTACCTCCTGCCCGAGCTACTGGTGGAACGGCGACAAATACCTTGGGCCGGCCGCGCTGCTGCACGCCTACCGCTGGATCATCGACAGCCGGGACGAGGCGACGGGCGAGCGTCTGGACGATCTGGAAGATCCGTTCAAGCTCTACCGCTGCCACACGATCATGAACTGCGCCAAGACCTGCCCGAAGGGGCTGAACCCGGCCAAGGCGATTTCCGAGATCAAGCGGATGATGGTGGAACGGGTGGTGTGATCGCTCCCCGAGCCGCCGGAGACAGCAAGGCCCCGCCCGGTGCGGGGCCTTGGCATTCGGGGACCCATGCGCATCTTTGGCATCGACTTCACCAGCCGGCCCACCGCCCGCAAGCCGATCACCTGCGCTGCCTGCGTGCTGGACGGAGACCGGCTCATTTTCGAGGCGCTGGAAACCTTTGCTGGCTTTGCAGAGTTCGAGCGTTTCCTTGGCCGGTCCGGGCCGTGGCTGGCCGGCCTCGACTTTCCTTTCGCCCAGACGCGGCGGTTCGTCCGCGGCGCGGGCTGGCCGGATGACTGGTCCGGGCATGTCGCCCATGCCGAAGGCCTTGGCCGCGCCGGCTTCCGTGCGGCGCTCGAGGCCTACAAGGCCCCCCGCCCGCCCGGCGACCGCCAGCATGCCCGCGCCGCAGAGAAACGGATCGGGGCCGCGAGCCCGCAGACGCTCTATGGCGTGCCGGTCGCGCTGATGTTCTTCGAAGGGGCGCCACGGCTTCGCGCCGCGGGTGTCCATCTGCCGGGCCAGCGTCCGGGGGATCGGGCGCGGATCTGCGTCGAGGCCTATCCCGGTGTCCTCGCCCGGGCGCTTCTCGCCCTTGCGGGGCAGCCCGGGCCCTACAAGGCCGAGGCGCGGCGCGACCAGACGGAGGATCGCGCGGCGCGGCGGCAGGGCATTCTCACGGCATTGTGTGGCGATGGGGGGCGGGCGCGCATGGGGCTTCGGGTGGACGCCGATGCCGCGCTGTGCGACGACCCGACCGGCGACCGGCTGGACGCGCTTCTCTGCGCGGTGCAGGCCGCCTGGGCCCATCGGTCCGGATATACCGAGACCGGCCCGCGATGGGCCGACCCGCTGGAAGGCTGGATCGCCGATCCTGCCGCTTGTCCCGAGGACTGACATGGCTCTGTTTCCCTTCGTCATCATCGCCGTCTTCGCCGGCATGTGGTGGATGCGGCGGGGCTCGACCCTGACGCGGGACTGCCGGTGGCGGGCCGATACCTCGGGCGGGCCGGGGCACTTCCGCTGCGCGGCCTGCGGCGCCGTCTGTTCGCTGGAACCCGGTGCTGCGCCCAAGGCCTGCCTGCGCGACCGGGATCAGGATCGCCCGGCCCCTTGACGGATGGCGATGGCCGCGCCCATCGTGCCCGCATCGAAGGAGCGCCCATGAAACCCGACATGCCCGAGACCCCGGCCCCGCCGGATGCCGCCCTGCGCCGCGCCGTGCCGCCGGTGATCTGCTATCCGACGGCAACCCTGCCGCAGCCCGATCTCGCGCTTTATCGTGCCGCCCGCGCGGGGGCCGAGAAGGTGGACGAGGTGCGGGTGCCGCCCCGCGACGCGCGTCTGTTTCAGGCGCCCGCGGGCCATTTCTGCCGCATCTCCTGCGTGGAGGGGCCGCAGGTGGGCGATCTGAACCTGTGGAACGCCAACGATCTGTCCGAGCGGTTCTATTCCGGCAAGACCCGCGCGCTGCACGGCACGCATCTGTCCACCGGCGACCGGATGTGGTCGAGCTTCCCGGCCCTGCGCCCGATGGCGACGATCGTTGCGGATACGTTGGACTGGTATGGCTTCGATCCCTTCGGTGGCGCGGTCCACGACGTGATCGGCACGCGCTGCGATCCCTACACGAACCGCCTTCTGGCGGGCGGGGATTATCATCACTGCTGCCATTCCAACCTGACCCGCGCGCTGGTCGAGGGGCGCGGCCTGCCGACCGATCAGGCCGAGGCGCTGGTGCATGACGTGCTCAACGTCTTCATGTGCACGGGCTTCAGCCGCGACACGGGGCAGTATTTCATGAAGGCCAGCCCCGTGCGCCCGGGCGACTACCTCGAGCTTTTCGCCGAGATCAACCTTCTGGGCGCGCTCTCGGCCTGTCCCGGCGGCGACTGCTCGGCCGAGCATTCCAGCGACACCGCCGCCTGCCATCCGCTTCTGGTCGAGGTGTTCCGACCGAAGGACGGCGCGCTCGATGGGTGGCAGAGCCCGCCGCAGAGCGGCTACGACCGGTCTCACGGTCTCTGACCGGCGCATTCATCTTGGTCCAAATATCCCCGCCCGTAGCGCCGGCGCTTCCGGCGGGGATATTTTTGCCAAGATGAAAGCTCAGCAGTACCTCTCGACGCCGATGATCTGCTGATCGTTGTAGCGGTCGCCATGGGCAAAGCCCGCCGGCAGAAGGCGGGCGATCTCGGCCCGATCCTCGTCGGTCAGCACAATCCGGTCGGCGGTGACCCATTCGGACAGGTGCGCGGCGGTGCGGGTGCCGGGGATCGGGATCAGGTGGTCGCCCCGGTCCAGCACCCAGGCCAGCGCGGCCGCCGCGACCGACCAGCCGCGCGCGCGGGCAAAGGCCTTGAAGGGCTCGATCGCGGCGCGATTGTGGGTCCAGTTCGGTTCGGTGAAGCGGGGGATGCGGCGGCGGAAATCGGTCTCGGCCATCCGGGCGGGATCGGGGAAGACCTCGCCGAAGACGCCGCGCCCGAGGGGCGAGAAGGGGACGAAGGCCACGCCCAGTTCGGCGCAGGTCTGGATCATCCCCAGTTCCGGCTGGTGGGTCCAGAGCGAGTATTCGTTCTGCACCGCGCGGCAAGGATGCACCGCATGGGCCCGGCGCAGGGTGGCCGGCGAGACCTCGGACAGGCCGTAGCCGCCGATCTTCCCTTCGTCGATCAGCGCCTTGAGCACCGCGACCACCTCTTCCACGGGGCGGGCCTGTTCGCGGCGGTGGATGTAGAACAGATCGACGTGATCGACGCCCAAGCGCTTCAGCGATCCCTCAAGCTCGCTGCGCAGATAGGCCTCGGAATTATCGAAGCGGCGTTCGGGGGCGGTGACGATCCCGGCCTTGGTGGCGATCGTTACCCTGGGCTTGCTGCGCGCGAGCCATGTGCCGATGACGCGTTCCGACCGGCCCATGCCGTAGATGTTGGACGTGTCGAGAAAGTCGATGCCGGCCTCGTAGGCGGCATCGAGGCAGGCGAGCGATGTCGCCTCGTCCGTCTCGCCGAAGAAGCCCGCAAAGCTCATGCAGCCCAGACCCAGGGCCGAGACCTGCGGGCCGCCCTTGCCAAGTTCCCGTCTTTTCATCGCGCTGTCCCCTTCCGTTGCCGTGGCAAGGAAACGGTGACGGGGGCGAAGGTCAAGGGGAGCCTTGGTCGATGTCAGGTGAAGGCCGCCTCGAGCGCGATCTCGACCATGTCCGAAAAGCTGGTCTCGCGGTCCGCCGCGGGCAGCGCCTCGCCGGTCTGCAGATGGTCCGAGATCGTCAGCACCGCCAGCGCGCGGGCGCCGTAGCGGGCGGCCAGCGTGTAAAGCTCGGCCGTCTCCATCTCGACGCAGAGCGTGCCGTGGCGGGTGAGCTGGTCGTTCAGGTCGGGGCGTTCGTCGTAGAAGACATCCGACGAATAGATGCCGCCCGCGTGGGTCGGCACGCCTTTCGCCAGCGCGGCGGCATGGGCCGCGGCCAGCAGCCGGAAATCGGCGGCGGGGGCAAAGTTCAGTTCGCGGAACATCCCGCGCGAGGGCGTGGACAGCGACGAGGCCGCCATCGCCAGCACGACGTCGCGGACCTTGACCTGCGGCTGCATCCCGCCTGCCGATCCGATCCGGATCAGCGTCTTCGCGCCATAGTCGCGGATCAGCTCGTTCACGTAGATCGACAGCGAGGGCATCCCCATGCCGGAGCCGTGGATCGTCACCGGATGGCCGCGCCAGGTGCCGGTGAAGCCCAGCATGCCGCGCACCTCGTTGACGAGTCGGGGGTTGTCAAGGAAACGCTCGGCCGCCCAACGGGCGCGGTAGGGGTCGCCGGGCAGCAGGACGGTTTCGGCGATCTCGCCGGGCTTTGCGCCGATATGGGTGGTCATGTAAGGCTCTCGGGCTGGGACACGGGTCAACCATAACGGCCCCCATCCCCCGTGTTCCAGCCCGAAAGACCCCGCTCAGGCTTTTTCGGCCACGAGCGCCAGGTATTCTTCGTGGTTCGGGCAGAAGGTCGCGTCTTCGGCGGTTTGCGTCGGGTCGGCCAGCATCCGGCCGCATTTGCCGACCGAGTGGCAATGCGCGCAATTGTCCAGAAGGATCGCGAAATCCTGGCGATAGCTTTCCAGCTCGTGTTCCGAGATGCCGTGGCGCGCGGCCATTTGCAGCACGCGGCGCGACACCTCTTCCGGCGTGTCCACGACGTTCAGAAGCTGTTCCCGCGTCAGACCTATGTCGTCCAGATCGCGCTCTGACATCTGCGCAATTTCAAGGTGTTCGCGGTGATGGTCCAGCATTGCCTTCAGGCGTTCCAGCATCTTGGCCTCCATTGCCCGATCCTGCATCGGACCGACCATAGCCGGGGCGGGCGCCGGGCCGCCTTGATCTGCCGCAAGTTGCGTGTCTGTCGGCGGTTTTCGTCAGGCGGCGAGCGGCGTTCGGTCCACGATGGCCACGATGTCCAGCATGATCCGGTTCAGGTCGAAGTCCTTTGGCGTATAGACCGCCGCCACGCCAAGCGCCCGCAGCCGGGCGGCGTCCTCGTCGGGGATGATGCCGCCCACGACGACCGGGACATGCGCCAATCCCGCTGCGCTCAGGCGGTCCATCACCTCGGCGATCAGCGGCAGGTGGCTGCCCGAGAGGATCGACAGGCCGATAACATGGGCCGCCCCGGCTTCCGCCGCCGCGACGATCTCGGCCGGGGTGAGGCGGATGCCGTCGTAATGGATCTGCATCCCGCAGTCGCGCGCCCGCGTGGCGATCTGTTCGGCGCCGTTGGAATGACCGTCAAGGCCCGGCTTGCCGACAAGGAAGGTGAGCCGCCGGCCCAGCTTGGCCGAGACGGCATCGACCGCCTCCCGGATCGGCTCCAGCCCCTCGGTCCGGTTCGACGGCGCGGCCGAGACGCCGGTGGGTGCGCGATATTCGCCGAAGGCCTGCCGCAGGACGCCCGCCCATTCGCCCGTGGTCACGCCAGCCTTCGCGGCCGCGATCGAGGCGGGCATGACATTGCGCCCCGCGATGGCGGCGGCGCGCAGATTCATCAGCGCATCGGCGACGGCACCGGGGTCGCGCTGCGCCCGCCAGTCGGCCAGCCGTTCGATCTGGTCACGTTCGGCTTCCGAGTCCACCACCATGATCGCGCCCTCGCCTGCGGTCAGGGGGCTGTCTTCCGCCTCGGTCCAGCGGTTGACGCCGACGACGACGGTCTCGCCCGCCTCGATCCGGGCGATACGCTCGGCGTTGGATTCTACCAGCCGAGCCTTCATGTAATCGATCGCGGCCACCGCGCCGCCCATCGCGTCGATCAGCGCAAGCTCGGCCCGCGCGCCGTCCTTTAGCGCGGCCACCTTGCCCTCGACCGCCGGGTTGCCATCGAACAGGTCGCCGTATTCCAGCAGGTCCGTCTCATACGCGAGGATCTGCTGCATCCGGAGCGACCATTGCTGATCCCAGGGCCGGGGCAGGCCAAGCGCCTCGTTCCACGCCGGAAGCTGCACCGCGCGGGCGCGGGCGTTCTTCGACAGCGTGACGGCCAGCATTTCAATCAGGATGCGATAGACGTTGTTTTCCGGCTGCTGTTCGGTCAGTCCGAGGGAGTTCACCTGCACGCCGTAGCGGAAGCGGCGGAACTTCGCATCGTCGATCCCGTAGCGGTCGCGGCAGATCTCGTCCCAGAGTTCGGTGAAGGCGCGCATCTTGCACATCTCGGTCACGAAGCGGATGCCCGCGTTCACGAAGAAGGAGATGCGGCCGACCATGGCAGGGAAGGCCTCGGGCGCGACCTTGTCCTTCAGGTCGTCCAGCACCGCGCAGGCGGTCGCCAGCGCGAAAGCCAGTTCCTGTTCGGGCGTCGCGCCAGCCTCTTGCAGGTGGTAGGAACAGACGTTCATCGGGTTCCATTTCGGCAGATGTTCCGCCGTGTAGGCCGCCACATCCGTGATCAGCCGCAGCGAGGGCTTCGGCGGGCAGATATAGGTCCCGCGCGAGAGGTATTCCTTGATGATGTCGTTCTGCACCGTGCCCTGAAGGGCGGCGATGTCGGCGCCCTGTTCCTCGGCCACGGCGATGTAGAGCGCCAGAAGCCAGGGCGCGGTGGCGTTGATCGTCATCGAGGTGTTCATCTGCTCGAGCGGGATGCCGTCGAACAGCGCGCGCATGTCGCCCAGATGGCTGACCGGCACGCCGACCTTGCCGACCTCGCCCCGCGCGCGGGGATCGTCGCTGTCGTATCCCGTCTGGGTCGGCAGGTCGAAGGCAACGGAAAGGCCGGTCTGCCCCTTGGACAGATTCGTGCGGTAAAGCGCGTTCGAGGCCGCGGCCGTAGAGTGGCCGGCATAGGTGCGGAACAGCCAGGGCTTGTCTTTCGCCGTCATCTTCGCCTCGCGCGTAACAAAATTGCCGTCAGTTCCTCATATGAAAAATAATATGTCTCGTCAATTCGCCGCGTCGCGGCGGCGCGTTCTGCGGGTGCGGCCATTGATTTTCCAGAGTTTTCTTGCCTATGCTCATCGCGTGAGACATAAAATTACAAAATTACACACGATTGGATTGCAAAGTTACCAGACGAATTGTATCTAGAGGCTATGAACCGCCCCGATTCTGCGATGCGGCGCGAAGGATGGAGACGATCATGGCCCTGGACACCGCCACCGGCATCACCCCGTACGAGGCCCCGGTGAAAGACCTTTACGACGTGGGCGAGATGCCGCCGCTGGGTCATGTGCCGGCGAAGATGTATGCCTGGACGATCCGGCGCGAGCGGCACGGAGAACCCGATACCGCCATGCAGGTCGAGGTGGTCGATACCTGGAAGATCGACAGTCACGAGGTACTGGTGCTCGTGATGGCCGCTGGGGTGAACTACAACGGCGTCTGGGCGGCCCTGGGCCAGCCCATCAGCCCGTTCGACGGGCATCGCGCCGCCTATCACATCGCCGGGTCCGATGCGTCGGGCATCGTCTGGGCGGTGGGCGACAAGGTCAAGCGCTGGAAGGTCGGCGACGAGGTCGTGATCCACTGCAATCAGGACGACGGCGACGACGAGGAATGCAACGGCGGCGATCCGATGTTCTCGCCCAGCCAGCGGATCTGGGGCTACGAGACGCCGGACGGGTCCTTCGCGCAGTTCACCCGGGTGCAGGCGCAGCAGTTGATGCCGCGCCCCAAGCACCTGACGTGGGAGGAGTCTGCCTGCTACACGCTGACGCTGGCCACCGCCTACCGGATGCTGTTCGGCCACAAGCCGCATGTGCTGAACCCCGGCGACAACGTTCTGGTCTGGGGCGCTTCCGGCGGGCTGGGGTCCTATGCGATCCAGCTCATCAACACGGCCGGCGCGAATGCCATCGGCGTGATCTCGGAAGAGGACAAGCGCGACTTCGTCATGAGCCTTGGCGCCAAGGGCGTCATCAACCGCAAGGAATTCAACTGCTGGGGTCAGATGCCCACGGTCAACACGCCCGAATACAAGACGTGGCTGAACGAGGCGCGCAAGTTCGGCAAGGCGATCTGGGACATCACCGGCAAGGGCGTGAACGTGGACATGGTCTTCGAACACCCCGGCGAGTCGACGTTCCCCGTGTCGGTCCTGCTGGTGAAGCGCGGCGGAATGGTCGTGATCTGCGCAGGCACGACGGGCTACAACCTGACGCTGGACGCGCGTTACCTGTGGATGCACCAGAAGCGGGTGCAGGGCAGCCATTTCGCCAACCTCAAGCAGGCCAGCGCCGCGAACAAGCTGATGCTGGAACGCCGTCTTGACCCCGCCATGTCCGAGGTCTTCCCCTGGGCCGAGATTCCGGCCGCGCATATGAAGATGCGCCGCAACCAGCACAAGCCGGGCAACATGGCGGTTCTGGTGCAGGCCCCGCGCGCCGGGTTGCGCACCTTCGAGGACGCGCTGGAGGCATCAAAGCGCTGAATTGCGGGGGATTGTCGCCAATCGTGCGATAATCCCCGGCTTGCCCTCCCGGAATTATCCAATTGTTAACGCTGATGCCCCGTGATGGCCGCGACTGGCGGAGCTTGACCATGGGACATGACTGGATCCTCGACGTGCTGGCGGATTTGCGCAGCTATGCCGCGCAGAACGGCCTTCACGCCCTTTCCCTTCAGGCGGAGGAGACCCTGCGGATCGCCCGCAGGGAGCTTGCCGAGCAGCGCGGGGCGGGGCCCTTGGCCGACGGGCCAAGGCCGCGGGCGCTGACCGATCCGCCCCGTCCCGGCTAGGCGCGATTGGCGGCTGGCGGTGCGCGCGGGCCTTTTGTAAGGTCGCGCCATGACGCTTCCCGCAGTGCAATTCTCTGAAGATCAGGCCGAAGCCTGGGACCGGCTGGCCGAGGTTCTTCGGGCGGCGGGCGTGGACCCCGACGACGGCACGCTTTCGCCCGATGCGCCGGGCAAGCCCTCGGTCCTTGCGGTGATCGGCAAGGCCGGGTCGGGCAAGACGATGTTGCTGGCCCGGCTCACGCAGGCCCTGACCGAGGCGGGCGTGGACATCGTCTCGGGCGATTACGAGGGGCGCAAGCGCAAGGATCGCCGGACGCTGGCGATCCTTGCCCCGACGAACAAGGCGGCCAGCGTGCTGCGCAATCGCGGCGTGCCGGCCACGACGATCCACCGCATCCTTTACACGCCGGTCTATGACCCGGAATACGAACGCATCGCCGAATGGCTCGCCGGGCAGGGCGACCGGCCGCAGATCGAGGGGCTGACCGATCTCGCGCTGGACCGGGCGAAGGCGTTCTACGACACGGTGAAGTCGATCCCCGGCGCGCTGGCTGCGGCCGGTCTGCGCGGGTCGGACTTCATCCGGGGCTGGAAGCGGCGGGAAGAGCCGCTGGACATCGGCTTCGTCGATGAAAGCTCGATGCTCGACGAACGCCAGTTCGATGACCTGCGCGAGATCTTTCCGACGCTCGTGCTGTTTGGCGATCCGGCGCAGCTGGCCCCGGTCGGGCAATCGGGCAAGATGGTCTTCGAGCAGTTGTCCGAGGGGCGAAAGCTGATCCTGCACCGCATCCACCGGCAGGCCGAGGATAACCCGATCCTTGATCTTGCCCATGCGCTGGCCGATCCGGACCTGACCTTCGACGCCTTTGAACGACGCGTGGAAGACGCCGCCCGCCGCGACGACCGCGTGCAGATGGCCCAGCGGGTCGAGGCCGCGCTGATGGCGCGCAGTCCGGTTCTGGTCTGGCGCAACGCGACCCGCATTCGCCTGATCCAGGCCTTCCGGGCGGCCTATGGCGCGCCCGCGGACGAATTGCTGCCCGGCGAGCCGCTGATCTGCGACGGGATCGAGCTGCCGTTGCAGCACCGCAAGAAGCGGATCGACCTCGAGGCGCGGGGCCTCATCAAGGGGGCGCAGGTGATCTACCTCGGCCCCGGCAAGCGGCCCGGCTTCTCGCGCTTGCATGTGATCGGGGCAGAGGACCCGCAGCTTTCCGCCGCCTCGATCATCAAGATCGAACAGCCCGACGACGAGGACCCGTTCATCCCCTTTGCGGCCCGGATGGGCGCGGCCTTCCTGCACGGCGCGGCGGTGACGATCCACAAGGCGCAGGGCTCTCAATGGGAGACCGTGCAGGTCTTCGCCCCCGATCTTTACGCCGCCGCCCAGTCGGGGCGCAACGAAGCGGGGCTGCCGCTCTGGAAGCGGCTTGCCTATGTCGCCATCACCCGGGCAGAGCATCGCCTGCTGTGGGTCGTGCGCAATCGCCTTGCCCGCCCGACAGAGCCGCTGGGCATCGCCGACCTGCCGAGCGGCCCCGCGCCTCTGGCGCTGGAAGCGGAATAACCCTCTGGTCCGGAAGGGAAGAACGGCCTAGTCTGCGGCAAAACCCGTGGAGTCCCCGATGCAATGCGTCTTCGTCCAGTTCCGCTGCACCCCCGGCAAGACCTATGCCGTGGCCAATGCGATCTATGACCGCGAGGTGGTGAGCGAACTGTATTCGACCTCCGGCGAATACGACCTTATCGCCAAGGTCTATATCCCCGACAACGCCGACGTCGGCCACTACCTGTCCGAGAACCTCTTTGACATCCCCGACATCGTGCGGACGCTCACTACGATGACGTTCAAGGCGTTCTGACATGACGCGCGCGATCATCGTCACCGGGGCCAGCGCGGGGATCGGCAAGGCTACCGCGCTGCGCTTTCTCGATGCGGGCTGGCAGGTCGGGATGATCGCGCGCAGCCGCGCGCCGCTGGAAGAGATCGCCGCCCGCCACCCCGGCGCCGTGCCGCTGCCCTGCGACGTCGGCCAGCATGCCGAGGTCGAGGCCGCCTTCGATGCGGCCGTGCGGCGGTTCGGGCGGATCGACGTGCTGTTCAACAACGCCGGCATCTCGCGTCCCGCCGGTCTGATCGACGAGATCCCGCTGCAGGACTGGCTGGATACGGTGCAGGTCAACCTCAATGGCATGTTCTTCTGCGCGCGGGCGGCCTTTGCCCGGATGCGGCGGCAGGACCCGCGGGGCGGGCGGATCATCAACAACGGCTCGATCTCGGCCCATGCGCCGCGGCCCGGATCGGTGGCCTACACGACCACCAAGCATGCGATCACGGGGCTGACCAAGACCCTGTCGCTGGATGGGCGGCCCTATGATATCGCCTGCGGGCAGATCGACATCGGCAATGCGATGACCGAACTGGCGGCCAAGATGGCCAAGGGCGTGCCGCAGGCCGACGGCAGCATCCGGGCCGAGGCGATGATGGACGTGGCCGAGGTGGCCGAGGCCGTGCTGCACATGTCCACGCTGCCGCTGTCCACCAACGTGCAGTTCATGACGATCATGGCGACGAAAATGCCCTTTGTCGGGCGGGGCTGACTAGCGTTTCAGAAGCTGGAAGGCGGCAGAGGCCAGCCAGCCCGCCACGATGGCGATGACCAGCGACAGCAGCCCGTAGATCGCCGGCTGTGCCTTTGCCAGCATGTAAAGCCACCGCTCCAGCCCCGTCTTG
This sequence comes from Paracoccaceae bacterium, assembly GCA_028875855.1. GTDB lineage: Bacteria > Pseudomonadota > Alphaproteobacteria > Rhodobacterales > Rhodobacteraceae > Solirhodobacter. The sequence continues at coordinate 9,300 of JAGWVA010000021.1, read as the reverse complement.
CGGACAAGGATGTCGGTGTGGTGGCTCGCCACCACCTTGCCGTCCCGCGTCAGGTAAAAGCTGACCTTGTAAACGCCTTCCGTCAGGTTCGCGGGCAGCTTCACATCCGTCCGGAACAGCGTCGATTGTTCCACCGTCACCGATCCCGGGGTGACGACGTAAAGCCCCTCGCGTTCCCGGATGCGCAACAGCGCCGTGATGAAATTCGCCGCGTCCGGGGCCTGTCCCGCGATGCCCACGTCATGGATCGCGCGGGGAATGGTGATGCGGTAGCGCAGGTCGTCGGTCTGCGACAGGACCTCGTTCATCGGGCCGGAGGTTGCGATCGCGTAAAACGACGGGGCCGAGGTCACGCGGACGGTGTTGGTGTTGATCCACAGCCCCGCCACATGCCCCTTGCGCGAGATGTTCACCGGCGTCGGCGGCCCGGCGATCGTGACGATCACTTGCAGCGGTTTGCCGTCCGGGATCGGTGCGGACCGCTTGACCGCCCCGAAGACCAGGATGTCGGAGCCGTTGAAATTGGCGGTGATGGCGATCTGGTTCTCGCTCAGCCCGGCGACGATCTGCTCGGCGGCGATGGCCGGACGGGCGACCGCGAGGGCCAGAAGCAGAAGCACCAACCGCATCATGGGTGGTTCACCGAGCGGATCGTGTAAAGCTCATGCGGGCGCAGGACGAGGTCCAGCCCGATCTTGAAGCTGACCGCCAGCACCAAGAGCGCCAGCAGGATGCGCATCTGTTCGGCCTTGAGCCGAAAGCCGATCTGGGTGCCGATCTGCGCGCCGACCACGCCGCCCACGATCAGCAGGACCGCCAGTGCCATGTCCACCGTCTGGTTGGCGATGGCATGGGCCATCACCGAATAGGCGGTGACGAAGATGATCTGGAACAACGAGGTGCCGACCACCACGCGCGTGTTCATCCCCAGCAGGTAGATCATCGCGGGCACGATGATGAAGCCGCCGCCGACGCCCATGGACGAGGACAGGAAGCCCACGAAAACGCCGATGCCAAGCGGCGGCAGCACGCTGATGTAAAGTCCCGAGGTGCGGAACTTCATCTTCAGCGGCCAACGCTGGACGAAGTTGTGATGCGCCCGGGGGGGGCGGACCTCGTCCGGCGCCTTGCGCGCCCGCCGGATCGCGCGAAAGCTTTCCTGAAACATCATCAGGCCGATGGTGCCCATCAGCGCGACATAGGAAAACTGCACGAAAAGTTCCGTCTGCCCGGCGCGTTTCATCAGTTCGAAGACGAAGATCCCGAGGTTCGACCCGACGAAGCCGCCGACCAGCATGACGGTCCCCATCTTGAAGTCCACCGTGCGGCGGCGGATGTGGACCATCAGCCCCGAGACCGAGGCCGCGACGACCTGGTTCGCGCCGGTGGCCACGGCCACGCCGGGCGGAATGCCGATGAACAGCAGAAGCGGCGTGATCAGGAAGCCGCCGCCGACACCGAACATGCCCGACAGCAACCCGACACCGCCACCGATCCCCAACAGCAGGAAGGCGTTAACGGATACCTCGGCGATGGGCAGGTAGATCTGCATTGCGGATCATCCGGCGCGTTTGTGTGCCCGCCGCCTGCGGAACACGGGTGTGAATGGGGTCCTCTCCTTTCAGAGCTAACACCTATTCCATTTTTTGCAAGTATTGCCGCAGCACCCGTTCCAGTTTTGCCGCGCCCAGTGGCGCCATCGCCTTCGTATGCTCGTGACTGATCGCCTCCGTGCCCAGTCCCGCCGCCATGTTGGTGATGGTGGAAAGTGCTGCGACCTTCAGCCCGAGGAAGCGGGCAAGGATCACTTCGGGCACGGTGGACATGCCGACCGCATCCGCGCCCAGCGTTCGGATCGCGCGGATCTCGGCCGGGGTCTCGAACGACGGGCCGGAATACCAGGCATAGACGCCGTCGTGCAGGGCCACGTCCTCGGCCTTGGCCGCCGCTTTCAGCGCGGCGCGCAGCGCGGGGTCGTAGGCCTGCGTCATCGGCACGAAACGTGCGTCCGACGGCTCTCCGATCAGGGGATTGAGGCCCGAGAAGTTGATGTGATCCGACAGCAGCATCAATTCGCCCGTCGCCATGTCGGGGCGCAGCGATCCGGCGGCGTTGGTGGCGATCATCGTGTCGGCGCCAAGCGCCACCAGCACCTCGAGCGGCAGGCGCATCGCATCGGCGCGCCCGCTTTCGTAGTAATGCGCCCGGCCCCCGAAGACGGCGACGCGCTGGCCTTCCAACGTGCCGACGACAAGGTTCGGATTGTGGCCCGACACGCCCGCGTGCGGAAAGCCCTCCAGATCGGCGTAGGGGATCGCGACCCCTTTCACCGCATCGGCAAGGTGCCCGAGGCCGGACCCGAGGATCAGGCCAAGCCGGACCGGCGCGTCGCCCGCGCGGGCGCGGATCAGCGCGGCAAGGTCGTCAGCGTTCCTTGACATAGGGCTCACCTCCGGCGCGGGGCGGGATCGCCTTGCCGACGAAGCCCGCAAGGATGACCACGGTCAGGATGTAGGGCAGGGCGTCCATGAACTCGCTCGGGATCACCAGAAACCCGATGTCGATGGTCGCGTAGCGGATCGAGAGCGCCGCCAGGAAGCCGAAGAACATGGTGGCTCCGAGCGCCTGCCACGGCCGCCATTTGGCAAAGATCAGGGCCGCCAGCGCGATATAGCCGCGCCCCGCTGTCATTTCCTTGCCGAAGCCCGCGGCGAGCGAGGTGGACAGGTAGCTGCCCGCCAGCCCGCACAGGATGCCGGTGATGACAAGCGCCCCGTAGCGCAGCCCCACGACCGAGACGCCGGCCGTATCCACGGCGGACGGGTTCTCGCCCACCGCGCGCAGGCGCAGGCCGAAGCGGGTCTTGAACAGAACCCACCATGTCGCGGGCACGGCGAGGAAGGCGACATAGACAAGGATCGAATGGCCCGAGATGAGCTGGTCGTAGATCCGCCCGAGATAGGGCACCCCGCTCAGCGTCTTGGCCAGCGGCAGGGTGATGTCGTTGAACCGGGCGCTGTCCGACAGGGCGGGCGTGCCGCCGCCAAGGTGGAACCAGTTCTGCCCCACCAGCACGGTGATGCCGGACGCCAGCATGTTGATCGCCACGCCTGATATGAGCTGGTTCCCCCGGAAGGTGATCGAGGCAAGCCCATGGATCATCGAGAAGACCAGCGACCCCGCGATCCCCGCCAACAGGCCCAGCCAGGCATTGTGGGTCAGGTAGGCGACCGCCGCCGAGAGGAAGGCCGCGACCAGCATCTTGCCCTCGAGCCCGATGTCGAAGATGCCCGAGCGTTCGGAAAAGAGCCCCGCAAGGCAGGCGAGCAGCAGGGGCGTTCCCAGCCGGATCGTGCTGTCGAGGATCGAGATCAGGGTTTCGAAGCTCATCAGTTCCCCCGCTTGCCGAATTTGCGGAACGCGGCCTCGACCGGCATCCGGACCATGTTGTCGAGCGCCCCGGTGAACAGGATCACCAGCGCCTGGATCACCCAGATGAGTTGCGGCGGGATCGTCGTCCACATCGCAAGCTCGGCCCCGCCTTGGTAAAGGAAGCCGAAGAGGATCGCCGCCAGCAGCACGCCCAGGGGATGCGACCGGCCCATCAGCGCGACCGCGATGCCGATGAAGCCCGCCCCTTCGGACGAGTTCAGCACCAGCCGCCCGCTTTCACCCATGACGTTGTTGATCGACATCATCCCCGCCAGCGCGCCCGAGATCAGCATTGCCGCCATGGTGATCTTCACCGGGCTGATCCCGGCATAGCGCGCAGCCGGTTCCGACTTGCCGAAAGCCCGCAGCGCAAAGCCAAAGCGCGTGTGCCAGATCAGGAGCCACACGACCACGCAGGCGATCAGCGCGATCAGCAGCGTGATGTTGGCGGGCGTCTGCTTTGAGAAGGGGATGCCGAAGATGCCAAGAACCGAACTCAGGTTCGGCAGGGCCGTGACCTTCGGGAAGTTGGCCGAGGCCGGGTCCATCGAGCCGACGGGCTTGAGGAAGTTCTTGATGACATACAGCATCAGGCCCGAGCCGATGAAGTTGAACATGATCGTGGTGATCACGATATGGCTGCCCCGCTTGGCCTGAAGCCAGGCCGGAATCGCCGCCCAGGCCGCCCCGAACAGCGCCGAGGCTGCCGTGGCACCCAGAAGCGCCAGCCACCAGTTCGGCCAGGGGATCATCAGGCAGGCCAGCGCCACGCCAAGCCCGCCCAGTTGCGCCTGCCCGTCACCGCCGATGTTGAACAGGCTCCCATGGAACGCCACCGCGACGGCAAGGCCGGTGAAGGTGAAGTTCGTCGCGTAATAGAGCGTGTAGCCCCATCCGTAGGTGGAGCCGAGCGCGCCCTGAATCATGATGCCAAGCGCGTTGACCGGGTTCTCGCCGATCCCGAGGATCACCAGCGCCGACAGCAGGAAGGCAATGACGATCGAGATCAGCGGCACGAGCACCGCATCGGCCCATTTCGGCAGTCTGTCCATCAGCCGGCCTTTCCGTTCATGCCGGCCATCAACAGGCCAAGCTCGCGTTCATCGGTGTCTTGCGGCAGGCGCTCGCCCATGATGCGGCCGTCGAACATCACCGCGATACGGTCCGACAGCGACATGATCTCGTCCAGTTCGACCGAGACCAGAAGGATCGCCTTGCCCGCATCGCGCAGCCGCACGATCTGCTGGTGGATGAATTCGATCGCGCCGATATCCACCCCGCGCGTCGGCTGACCGACCAGCAGCAGGTCGGGGTTCCGCTCGATCTCGCGCGCAAGGACCAGCTTTTGCTGGTTGCCGCCCGAGAAGTTCTTGGCCGCCAGTTTCGGGTCCGGCGGGCGCACGTCGAAGCGCTGCATCTTCGCCTCGGTCTCTTTCACGAGGCCCGCGTTGTCCATCAGCAGCCCACGCTGGTAGGCCGGGTCGTTGTGATAGCCGAAGGCCATGTTCTCCCAGGCCGCGAAGTCGAGGATCAGGCCCAGCCGGTGGCGGTCTTCCGGCACGTGGGAAATCCCGTCGCGCCGCCGGGTCTGGCCGTCCGAATGCCGCCCCGTGAGATCGAGCGGGGCGCCGTTCATCCGGATCGTGCCGGTCCCGGCGCAGAAGCCGCCCAGAACCTCCAGCAGTTCCGACTGACCGTTGCCGGCGACGCCCGCGATGCCCACGATCTCGCCCGCCCGCACGTTGAGCGAGACGCCCTTGAGCCGTTCGACCCCGTGCCGGTCCGTGACGTGGAGGTTCTCGACCTCCAGCACGGTCTTGCCGGGCGTCGCGGGTTTCTTCGTTACCCGCAGCAGGACCTTGCGGCCGACCATCAGTTCGGCAAGCTGTTCGGGATTGGTGTCGGCGGTCCTGACGGTCGCCGTCATCTCGCCGCGCCGCATCACGCTGACGGTATCGGTGATCTCCATGATCTCGCGCAGCTTGTGCGTGATCAGGATGATCGTCTTACCCTCGCGCTTCAGGTTGGCGAGGATGCGGAACAGGTGATCGGCCTCGGCGGGCGTCAGCACGCCGGTCGGCTCGTCGAGGATCAGGATATCCGCCTGCCGGTAAAGCGCCTTGAGGATCTCGACCCGCTGCTGGTGGCCGACCGAGAGGTTCTCGATCACCGCGTCGGGGTCCACGTTCAGTTCGTATTCCCTGGCAAGCTGGGTCAGCGTCTTGCGCGCCTTTGACAACGACGGGCCCAGCAGCGCCCCGTCCTCGGCGCCGAGGATCACGTTTTCCAGCACGGTGAAGTTCTGCACCAGCTTGAAATGCTGGAACACCATCCCGATGCCGGCGCGGATCGCGGCCTGGCTGTCGTGGATCGGCGTGACCTTGCCGTTGATGACGATCTCGCCCGCGTCGGCCTTGTAGAAGCCGTAGAGGATCGACATCAGCGTCGATTTCCCCGCGCCGTTCTCGCCGATGATGCCGTGGATCGTGCCCGGCGCCACGGTGATCGAGATGTTCTTGTTGGCCTGCACCGGGCCGAAAGCCTTGGAAATGCCCCTCAGCTCGATCGCCGGCACGGAAGTGGCTGGGGCGGCAGTCTCCTGCCGCCCCTGGGTGTCAACCGTCGCCATCTGGCCCTCAGTTCACGGGGCACTTGTTGTCGGTGGTGTAGTCGTGGACCTTGATGGTCCCGTCTTCGATCCCCTTGGTGGCCTTTTCCACGGCGGCCTTCATTGCCGGGGTGACCAGCTTGGCGTTGTTCGCGTCCATCGCCGGGGCCACGCCGCCAGCCTTGAGATCCATGACCTTGACGCCCGGCTTCAGGTCCGCGCCCGCCTTGAAGACGTTGTAGATCGCGTTATCGACTCGCTTGGTCATCGAGGTGAGGACCTGGCCCGGGTGCATGTAGTTCTGGTTGCTGTCCACGCCGATCGACAGGATCTTCCCGTCGGCCGCCGCTTGCAGGACGCCCACGCCGGTGCCGCCGGCCGCGGCGTAGATCACGTCCGCGCCCTGGCTCATCTGCGCCTTGGCAAGTTCGCCGCCCTTCACCGGGTCATTCCAGGCCGCGGGCGTGGTGCCGGTATAGTTGACGATGACCTTGGCCTTCGCGTTGACGGCCTTCACGCCCTGCGCATAGCCGCATTCGAACTTGTGGATCAGCGGGATGTCCATGCCGCCGATGAAGCCCACCGTGCCGGACTTCGACGCCATCGCGGCCATCATGCCGACGAGATAGGAACCCTGCTCTTCGGTGAAGACGATGGATTCGACGTTCGGCTGTTTGACGACCGAGTCGACGATGGCGAACTTGGTCTTCGGATATTCGGGGGCGACCTTGTTCAGCACGTCGGCGAAGGCGAAGCCGGTCATGGCAATCGGGTTCGCGCCGGACTGCGCCAGCCGCATCAGCACCTGTTCGCGCTGCGCTTCGGACTGGATTTCCACTTCGCGGAACTTCTTGCCCGATTCCTTGGCCCAACGCTCGGCGCCGTGGAACGCGGCTTCGTTGAAGGATTTGTCATACTTGCCGCCAAGGTCGTAGATGATCGCGGGTTCCGCGAAAGCGGTCCCGGCGGTCAGCGCCAGCGCGGCCGCGGCGCACAGGAATTTGGGCATCAGGCTCATGTGAAATCTCTCCCGGTTCTCATGTCGCGTCCGCCGAGGGCGCGTTTCCCCGTCAGGGGCGGATCTCTGCGGATCATTGCCGAATAAGGACGCAGGCGGTGCGGGCGGTCAAGGGTGATCTTGCAGGCGCCTCGGAAATCCTGACCGGACGATCAATTTCCGCGTGTTTCAAGGCCGCGCGAGAACAACAGGGCGTCGATGCGCCGCCCCTCGGGCGTGGCGTAATAGCGCGGGCGGCGGCCGTCTTCCTGCCAGCCCGCGCTGCGATAAAGACCGATCGCCGGGGCGTTTTCGGCGGAAACCTCAAGGAAGGCGCGGCAGGCCCCCTGTGCCGCGGCATCCGCGTGAAAGGCGGCCAGAAGCGCGCGGCCAAGGCCTTGCCCGCGTCGGGCGGGGTCGATCACGATCGTGAGAAGCTCTGCCTCGTCCAGCACCGCGCGGCCCATGGCAAAGCCCGCCTCCGTCCCGGTCAGGAAGACACCGGGCGAAGACAGGAGGGACGCGAATTCCGCCGCGCTCCATGGTCGCGGGGTGGTGAAGGATGCGGCGTGCAGCCGGGCCAGCGCGTCCGGCGTCACGGCAGGATCTCCGGCGGCGGGTCGGAGGGCGGGGCGGCATCCGCCGCGCGCAGGTAAAGCGGCGCGGGGCGTGGCTGGTCGGTGCCCAGACGCTGGCCCGCAAGACGGGCGATGGCCACGGCAAGCGGCATCGCAGGCGCCACAACGGGCCCGCCGGGAACCAGTTCCGCCCCCGAACCGATGCGGGGCAGGGGGCCAAGATCAAGCGACGCGGCCTCGGCCAGGTCCGGCGCTTCGGTCCTGTCGGGCAGGAAACGCTGCACATAGACCGCCCCACGCCGCGCGTCCTCGATCACGGCAAGCGGGCGGTCCAGCCCTTCGGCAAGCGCCTCGAGCCGGCTCACGCCGATGGCGGGGCGCTTCACCGACAGCGCAAGCCCGCGCGCGGCGGAAACCGAAAGCCGCACCCCGGTGAAATTCCCCGGCCCGATGCCGACGCCAATCGCGGCAAGGTCCGCCCAGCCCGCGCCGGCCTGCGCCAGCAGTTCCTCCAGCAGGGAGAACAGCCGTTCCGCCTGCCCCGTGGACATCGGCTCTTCGGCCGCGGCAAGGACCGAGGCGCCCGAAAGCACAGCGGCCGCGCAGAACGCGGCCGAGGTGTCGAAGGCAAGGATCAGCGGATCGCGCAGGGACATTGCGCAGGCGTTCAGGCAGCCACCGCGCGGACTTCGAGCACTTCCGGTATGTAGTGACGCAGCAGGTTCTCGATCCCCATCTTCAGCGTGAGGGTCGAGGACGGGCAGCCCGCGCAGGCGCCTTTCATGTAGAGGTAAACGATCCCGCGGTCGAAGCCGTGGAAGGTGATGTCGCCGCCGTCATTGGCCACTGCCGGGCGCACGCGGGTGTCCAGCAGTTCCTTGATCTGGGCGACGATTTCCGAATCCGGGCCATCCGCCTGATCGGCATGGGCGGCCGCCTGCGGGCCTTCGATGGCCGCATCGCCGGACTGGAAGTGTTCCATGATCGCGCCGAGGATCGCGGGCTTCACATGGTCCCAGGACAGATCGTCCGATTTCGTCACCGTCACGAAGTCGCGCCCGAGGAACACGCCGCGCACGGAGCCCGTGGCGAAGATGCGACGGGCCAGCGGCGAGGTCGCTGCCGCCTCGACCGAGGCGAAATCCGCCGTGCCGTCTTCCAGCACGGTCTGACCGGGCAGGAACATCAGCGTTGCCGGGTTCGGCGTGGATTCGGTCTGGATGAACATGGTGCAGCCTCCGGGCGCAATCTCCGACTGTTATGGTCGGATATGCGCCCTGCGCGGGACGGAGTCAAGGAAACCGCGGCTCAGGTGATCGCTTCCAGCCGTTCCTTCGACATCTCGCCCGGCACGATGGTGATCGGGATCGGCAGCGTGCCGGAGGTCTTGGAAAGCTGCGTCACGAGCTTGCCCGGCCCGCTCTTGTCGGTGCCCGCGCCAAGGACCAGCACCCCGATCTCCGGGTCCTCGCGGATCTGGTCGAGGATCTCGGACACGGGCTCGCCCTCGCGGATCACCAGTTCGGGGTCCACCCCGTGCCCCGAGCGCATCCATTTGGCGAAGACCTCGAAATGCGCCTGAATGCGTTCGCGCGCCTCGGCCCGCATGATGTCCACGACGCCGGTCCAGTATTTGAATTCTTCGGGCGGGATGACGGACAGGATCTGGACCCCGCCCTTGGTCT
>JAGWVA010000078.1 GCA_028875855.1 Paracoccaceae bacterium | reverse complement strand
GTCGTGACGATCTACAGCGCCGATGGCCTGCACGACGGCCATCCGAACTGGTATCAGACTGAATTCGATGCCTTCACCAAGAAGACCGGCATCAAGGTTCAATATGTCGAAGGCGGCTCCGGCGTCGTCGTCCAGCGCGTTGCTCAAGAGAAGGCGAACCCTCAGGCTGACGTTCTGGTAACCCTGCCGCCCTTCATGCAGAAGGCCGCTGGGTCGGGCCTGCTGAAAGCGTATAAATCGCCCGAGGCTGCGAACATTCCTGCCGCCGACAAGGATCCGGGGGACATGTTCAACCCGATGATCAACAACTATATGAACTTCATTTACAACACCAAGGTCCTTGCAGCGGCGCCGAAGACCTATGCCGACCTGCTGGACCCGAAGTTCAAAAGCAAACTGCAATACTCCACCCCGGGTCAGGCCGGCGACGGCACGGCGGTGATGCTGCAGGTGGTCCACGCGATGGGCGGCAGCGACGCGGGCTTTGCCTATCTCGCCAAGCTGCAAAAGAACAACGTCGGCCCCTCGTCGTCGACCGGCAAGCTTACGGCGCTGGTCAACAAGGGCGAGATTTACGTGGCCAACGGCGACCTGCAGATGAACATGGCGCAAACGGCCGACAACCCGAACATCCGCCCGTTCTGGCCCGCGAACGACAAGGGACAGAAGTCGACCTTCGCCTTGCCTTACTACATCGCGCTCGTGAAAGGCGCGCCGCACAGCGAGAACGGTAAGAAGCTGATCGACTTCCTGCTGTCTAAGGAAGCGCAGTCCGAGGTCTCGACCATCGCCTATGGTTTGCCGGTCCGCTCGGACGTGAAGCCGACCGACGCGCATTATGAGACGATGCACAAGCTGATGGCGGGCGTGACTGTCTGGCACCCAAACTGGGACGCGGTTGCCAAGGACCTCAGCGCCAACGTCGCGCGCTGGCAGAAGGCGACCGGCAACTGATGGCCGAGGGCCTTTCACACGACTGGGGGGGCGCCGATCCGGCGCCCTCTGCCGCGTTCGATAAGGCGGACGGGCAAAGCATCCGGTTCGAAGATGTGTCAGTCCGCTACGGTTCAACGACCGTGCTGTCCGACCTCAACCTGTCTGTCGCACCCGGAGAAATCATGGCCCTGCTTGGTCCCTCGGGATCAGGAAAGACCACGGCACTGCGGGCCGTTGCGGGCTTCGTCACGCCGACGAGGGGCCGGGTCTTCGTCGGCGGCCGTGATGTTACGCATGTTGCGCCGCATGCGCGCAACCTTGGGATGGTGGTGCAGAATTACGCGCTATTTCCCCATATGACCGTGGCCGAGAACGTCGCCTTTGGTCTGCGTGCGCGTCGGGCCGATCGGGCGCTGATCGCCACGCGTGTCGAAGAAAGCCTGTCCATGGTTGGGATGGGGCCCTATGCCGCACGGATCCCGCGGGCGCTGTCGGGCGGCCAGCAGCAGCGCGTGGCCATCGCGCGGGCGCTGGCGATCCGGCCCTCTGTCTTGCTGCTGGACGAGCCCCTGTCGGCGCTCGATGCCCAGATCCGGCGGCAGATGGTCGAGGAAATCGGGCGCCTTCATGCCGAACTGCCCGATCTGACCATCCTTTATGTAACCCACGACCAGCACGAAGCTCTGAGCTTGGCCGACCGGATCGCCATCATGCGCGACGGACGGCTTGCCGCGCTAGATACCGCGCGCACACTTTTTCGCCGGCCACCGAACCGGTTTTCGGCGGAGTTTCTCGGGCGCGCCAATGTGCTGGCAGGAAGGGTCGAGGCGGTTTCGGAAGATGGCTCGGTGGCGGAGATGATCGTCGAGGGCCAGCGCCTGCGGGGGGCGAACATCCACGGCCTTGCGCAAGGCGCCAGCGCCCTAGTCTGCATCAGACCGCATCAGCTGACCATGACCGCGGGCGCAGGCGCGGAACACGTCCGGGGTCGGATCGCCCATGTGGACTGGCAGGGGGCGTCGGAGACGCTGACGATCCGCTTCGGTGCCGGCACATTGCTGGTGACCGCTGTTCCGTCCAGCGCGCCGCATCGGATCGGTGAAGACTTGAGCGTATATTACGATCCGTCGGACGCCACCATCCTGCCGGCCGAGCCGTCCGATGGCTGACGTTGCCTCGCATGTCCGGCACCGGCAGGGCACCAACGCGATCTGGGTGTTGATCCCGCTCGCTCTGTCAGCGGGGGTCTTTTTCTTCCCGCTGTCCCTGGTCCTGCGCGAGGCGTTGACCGATGGATCGGGCACCTTGCATCTGGCCCGTGCCCTTCGCGTCCTGCAATCTCATATCTTCCTGTCCGCACTGACAAATACTCTGCGGATCGCGCTTGCCTCGACCCTTGGCTGCCTCGCTCTCGGTTTCGTTCTGGGTGTCGTGCTTTGCTTCGTGCCTTTTCCCGGTCGCGGACCGACAACCCGATTGATCGAGGCTTTCATCGCCTTGCCGACCTTTTTGATCACGCTTGCATTCACCTTCATCTACGGCTCGGCCGGCATCGTTAACGAAACGCTAATGGCGATCAGCGGCGCAACCATGCCGCCCCTCGATTTCCTTTATAGTTCCTGGGGCGTGATCCTTGCCGAGATCACGGTCTACTTGCCGTTTATCCTGCGCCCGCTGATGGCGGCCTTCGCGACGCTCGATCCCGCGCAGATCGAGATCGCCTCCTCTCTGGGCGCGCGCGCACCGATGATCGTGCGCCGCATCCTCTTTCCCGCAGCTTTGCCGGCCCTTCTTGCGGGGGGATCTTTGTGCCTTTTGCTCACGGTGAACGAATTCGGCATCGTGCTGTTCATCGGGGCAAAGGGCGTGATTACTTTGCCGCTTCTGGTCTATTCCAAGGCCATTCAGGAATTCGACTACCCGACCGCCTGCGTCGTTGCGAGCGCCAACCTCGTCCTGTCCATCGGTCTTTACGGCCTTTATCGCGTAGCCCTTCAGCGGCTGGGAGGGCGCAATGCTGATCTGGTCTAAGGGGGGAAGGGCTCTGACCCTGACCGTGTCTGGCATTCTTGTCTTCGTCATCTACATTGCCCCACTCGCGGTGATTTCCCTGGCGTCGCTCGCCGGGCAGTGGAACGGCGTCTGGCCGAGTCATCTTGGGATCAAGAATTTTCTGAACGTCTTTCAGGGCGCGCCGGGGGAGGCAGTTCGAGCAAGCCTTGTGACGGGTGTCGTCGCCAGTGCAGTTGCGCTCGTGTCCGGAACCAGCGCGGCGCTTGCGCTGCGCGATTGGCGCGGCATGGGCCGCAGGGCGATCGATCTGGTATTCTTCCTGCCAAGCGCCGTACCCTCGGTGTCGGTCGGGCTCGCCCTGTTGGTCGCTTTCAGTCATCCCCCGGTCCTGTTGAACGGTACCGCGCTTATCGTGATCATCGCCCATTTCGTCATAGTCTCGGCCTTTGCATTCGGCTCGATCAGCGCCGGTCTCATGCAGCTGCCGCGCGAGGTTGAGCAGATCGCCGAAAGCCTTGGCGCCACGAAGGGTTATCGTTTGTGGCGTATCACCCTGCCGATGCTCCTGCCCTATGTTGCGGCCGCTTTCGGCCTTAGCCTCGCCCTGTCGATGGGGGAGCTTGGCGCCACCTCAATGCTCTATCCCCCGGGGTGGGTGACGATGCCGGTATCCATATTTTCCCTCACTGACCGCGGCGACGTGTTCGAAGGGTCAGCGCTAACCATCATACTTATCGTTGCAACCGTCACTCTTTTGGCCTTAGTCCGGATTGTGACGCGTAAGCTCGGGGCACGAAACAGCATTTGAAAATTGGAGCTTCGACTGAAGAGGGGAGCCTCCCGGCAGAAGCTTAGGAGCGCTGTTTTGCCGCTGCAACAGTCTGCGCCGTCGCGGGATTCCTATTTCGGGCCGGCCCCAGACAGCTTTGCATGGCCAATACGCAGACCGTCATCCGAGCACGGCACCAAAACCTACACCGTCACGAAGAGACGCGCGCACGCTACAGACATGTTGCCATTATCACGAGAGTGGACGGATGTGTGATAAACGTGCGCCAAAAACGGTGCCAGGGCCAAAGTCCCAAGACAAGTTCGACGCGTCACAAGTTGTGCGCTTCGGTCAGTCAGTGTCATGCAAACTTCGAAATTATGGGCCATTTCCTATCTTCCAGGTCCGTATGGCGAGCCCTCGTCGGATGATTCCCGGCCAATTCCAAGGAGAATAGCATGTCCGACGACGCTGTAATTCCGTTCCGGCTGGGTTGGGAGGAGTGGGTGGCGCTGCCGGGCCTCGGCATTCCCGCGATAAGGGCCAAGGTCGATACCGGCGCGCGGACCTCCGCACTGCATGCCTTCGACATTGAACCCTTCGGCCCCGCGAACGCGCCCAATGTTCGCTTCACCGTTCACCCCATCCCGGGGCGTGAGGACGTGGCCATCCCCTGTTCGGCCGAGATCTTAGACCGGCGCGACGTTACCTCATCGAACGGCGAAACCGAGTCCCGTTTCGTCATCCGCACTGACCTCGAGATTGGTCCCCGCCGCTGGCCAGCCGAGATTACGCTGACCCACCGGGGCGCAATGTCCTACCGGATGCTGATCGGCCGTCAGGCGCTGGCCGAAGACACGGTAATCGTGCCGGGCGAAAGCTTCTGCCAGCCGGAATTGGACTATTCTGCCTATCATTCCGCCGCCGTAAAGGATGCGGCGCCGGCGCGAACATTACGGATTGCAGTTCTCAGCCGCGAAGGCGGTGCGTACACAACTCAACGGCTCGTGACAGAAGGCCTCGAGCGCGGGCATGTCGTCGAGGTCATCGACACCACGCGCTGTTATATGGCAATCAGCAAGCTTGCCCCCGAGATCCATTACGATGGCACCCGCCTTCCGCGATATGACGCGGTGATCCCTCGTATTGGCGTCTCCGTCACCGCATATGGCGCCGCGGTGATGCGGGCTTTCGAGGCGGCCGGCACCTTCTGCGTGAACGGGGCAGAGGGGATCGTGGCTAGTCGCGACAAGCTGCATGCCCACCAGATCCTCGCCCGCCACCGGATCGGGATGCCGACGACTGCCTTTGCCGCCTCTCCCAAGGACACCGGCAACTTGATTGCGCTGGCGGGGGGCGCGCCGCTCGTCATCAAGCTTCTAGAGTCGACGCAAGGAAAAGGTGTCGTTCTTGCTGAGACGGCAGGGGCGGCGCAATCCGTGATCTCGGCGTTTCGGGGGCTGAAGGCGAATTTTCTTGTTCAGCATTTTGTAGCTGAGGCGCATGGCGAGGATATCCGCTGCCTCGTGATCGGCGGACGTGTTGTGGCGGCCATGCGCCGCCGCGCGGCCGAGGGGGATTTCCGATCAAACCTGCATCAGGGCGGCACGTCGGAGCCGGTTCGCATCAGCCGGGCCGAGCGCGAGACGGCGATCCGTGCCGCCCGCGCTTTCCGGCTGGGGCTTGCTGGAGTGGATATGCTGCGTTCGTCGGACGGGCCCAAGGTGCTTGAGGTCAACTCCTCCCCGGGCTTCGAGGGGGTCGAGAGCGCATCAGGAAAGAACGTCGCCAAACTGTTGTTTGATGAAATTGAAAAGCGCGTTCGCCCAGTCCCGGCCCGGAGGCGGATCATGACGCCGGCACAAAAAGCATGATACCTGTCAATCTTTAGGCCTTCACCAAGTCGATGACGCTTCCCTTCTGACAGATGGAACGATGCCTTAGATACAGCGGCTGGACTTGTAGCCGCGGCCCAGAATGTCATATAACCATCACATTAGTGTTGGGGGCAGCATAACATATGTCAAAGACGAAGCTTGTCGCCGAAACAGATGAGCAGAACCGGATTCTTCACATCTGGTATGCTCGCCCTGGAGAACGAAGCCGTCCGGTTCGGGCCTCGGACATTTCGTCAGAGCTTTTTTCGACTGCAGAATTTTGTGGGGCCGAAAAAGCCGCAATGGAAAGCTGGTTGCACAGGTTTGTCCAACAAGAGCGCTCGTAGTATCTGATCCGAATATTCGTGACCGCCCATGGGAGCCCGCTGACAAGACGGTCACCATCGGATGTAGCTAGGCCATCGGAATTCTTCTGCCGGATCAGCACCCCCAAGGGTAATGCATGACCTTCGAAGCTCCGATGGGACGTCTTCGCGTGGCAGTTCTGCGAGATCGGTCGAGTGCAACTGGGCACCGATGGTCAGGCGGATGTCGCTGCCGATCCTGCGACGGGTTTCGTAAAACAGCGAGGCCACCCTCAGCGGATAGGAAAGATGGCTCGCAATCTGGAAAGTGAGTGAGTTCTGACCATGGACATAGACCGGGACAACCGTGGTCCCCGGGGTCAAGGCGAGGCGTCCCACGAATGGATGCCAGGGTAACTCGGCGGCTGGTCGTCTGAAGGGTCGGTTTGAGGTCGCAACACTACCGCCCGGAAAAATCACAACCGCACCACCTGCACGTAAAAGGTCTGTCGCTGCGCGCCGGGTTGCTGCCGAAGTTTTTCGGGCCAGTGCCGTTTCGCCGAAATCTACGGGAAGCAGGTAGGGCCGGAACTCGGGGATGGAGCATAGCCGCGAATGGGTCAGGATACTGACCTGTTCCCTAAGCTGTGTCGCAAGCCAGCCTAAGGTCAACCCGTCGGCGATCCCGAACGGATGATTTGCGACAAGCAGCAGGCCTCCCTCTTCCCGCAGGTAAGAAAGCGGCGTGCCCGAAATCTCAAGCCGTAGTTGTAGCAGGCGGATTGCTGCGACAAACGGATTTTCTAGAGCACTCGTGGCAACCCAGTCGTCATAGAGACGCCGCAGGTGCATGCTGCCGGAGGCACGTTCCACCGCAGTGATCAGCAGGCGTCTGAACAGCGGTTGACCTTCATGAGCGTAGGAGAACCTAATTGGCTCCTGCGGGTCTCTTGCGCTGCTCGGGTGTGCGTCTGCGATCTGGGTCATTTGTCATTACCCTCAGCAAAAAACGCTGTATCGCATGCTTGTGTAAAAGGCCGGTAACGGTGGCGCGCAGAGCAGATTCACCTAACCCGGGGAGGCGGTGGTGTTTCCGTCCGCGCTTCGTTTCATTCTTCCTACTTATGCAGCATCGCTTGGCCGGTGGCGATCGTCAGGTGATGCACCGGGTGGTGGCTGCCAAGCGCTATGACGCCGATGAAATGTCCGCTGTCATGAAATCTTCACTGGCATGCATTTTCGATTCGTGATTTCTGGAATTATGGAACGGTTACAAGCAACCCACGCCTTTGCCACGCTTGGCAACCCCGGACGGCTCTCTGTCTTCCGACTTCTCATGCGCTTTGCCCCGCACGGCGTGCGACCGACCGAGATGGCCGAGGCGCTCCGGTTCAAGCCCAACACGTTGTCAAATCACCTTGCCGACCTGATGCAGGCTGGCCTTGTGCGGGTCGAACGGCAGGGAAGGTCGCTCTACTACTCGGTTGATCTTGATGCGACCGAGCGGCTGATCGGCTACCTCGCGCTTGATGTGGCGCGGGCGCGGCCGGACCTTTTGCCGTCGCTTTTCCCTGCCACAGAGGATCTGACCCAGATGCCCAACCAAGGATACAACGTCCTGTTCATCTGCTCAGGCAACTCTGCCCGCTCGATCTTTGCCGAGGCTCTGCTGCACGACCATGGCCGAGGCAAGTTCAACGCCTATTCGGCGGGTACCCGGCCCAACACGGCGCTGAACCCCTTCGCGCTGGAGGTGCTCAAGCGCAACGGCCACGATGTCTCTACCCTCCGGTCCAAGCATCTGTCGGAGTTCCAGGCACCCGGCGCGCCACTGATGGATTTCGTCTTCACTGTCTGCGACACCGCTGCCGCCGAGGAATGCCCGCCGTGGCCCGGTCAGCCGATCACCGGTCATTGGGGCCTGCCCGATCCGGCAAAGACAACCGGCACAGATGCCGAAAAGGCGCTGGTTTTTTCGCAGACCTATGCCGCCCTGCGCAGACGGATCACGGCCTTCGTGGCGTTGCCCTTTGCCTCACTCAACCGAATTGCGCTGCAGTCCCACGTGGATGACATCGGCAGCGCTGCCCTGACCGCCGAGAAAGATTGACCTATGCCACGCATCGCCCTGAACGGCCTTGGCCGGATCGGCAAGCTCGTCCTGCGCGACCTGATCGACACCGGCGCAGGTGGCGAGATCGTCTTGCTCAACGACCCCATGGGCGATGCCGAACAGCATGCCCTGTTGATGGAGTTCGAAAGCGTCCATGGCCGGTGGCGCACCCCCGTCGCGCACGAGGCCGGGGCGCTGATCCTGAACGGGCAGCGCGTCCGGTTGACCCATGAGCAGACGATCGAGGCGCTGCCGCTGGCCGCGCTTGGCGTGGATCTGGTGATCGATTGCACCGGCGTCTTCAAGACCGGGGCAAAGGTCGCGCCCTATTACGCCGCCGGGGTCAGGAAAGTGGTCGTCTCCGCCCCGGTGAAGGATGGGGGCGCGCTGAACCTTGTCTACGGGATCAACCATGACCTTTACGATCCCGGTGAAGATCACCTAATCACGGCGGCAAGTTGCACTACCAATTGCCTTGCCCCGGTGGTCAAGGTCATCCATGAGGCGCTTGGCATCGTCCATGGCGCGATCACCACGATCCATGACGTGACCAACACCCAAACCATCGTCGACCGTCCTGCCAAGGACATGCGCCGCGCGCGTTCGGCGCTGACGAACCTTATCCCGACCACAACCGGATCGGCCACCGCGATTACTTTGATCTACCCGGAGCTGAAGGGGCGGCTGAACGGTCATGCGGTAAGGGTCCCGCTGCTCAATGCCTCGCTAACCGATTGCGTGTTCGAGGTAGCGCGGCCGACGACGGCGGAAGAGGTCAACGCGCTCTTTGCAGGGGCGGCGGAGGGGCCGCTGAACGGCATCCTTGGTTACGAGACGCGGGCGCTGGTGTCGTCGGATTTCGTCAACGATCCGCGCTCGGCGATCATAGACGCAGCGTCAACCATGGTTGTCGATGGCACACTGGTGAAGGTTTATGCTTGGTATGACAACGAATGGGGTTATGCCTGCCGCCTGGCCGACATTGCCCGAATGGTCGCGGGGTCGATGTGACCGCCGCCGCCCGATCCGGGGCGCTGGCGGCCTATGCCGCGGTGACCGCCGCCTACTGGGCCTTCATGCTGACCGATGGTGCGCTGCGGATGCTGGTGCTGCTGCATTTCGACACGCTGGGGTTCAGCCCGATCCAGATTGCTTGGCTGTTTCTGGGCTACGAGATGGCGGGGATCGTCACGAACCTGTCGGCCGGCTGGCTGGCCACAAGGTTTGGGCTGACGGCGACGCTGTTTGCCGGGCTGGGGATCCAGGTCGTCGCGCTTATCGCGCTGACGCGCCTTGACCCCGGTTGGGGCGTCGCGCTGTCGGTGACCTACGTTATCCTTGCACAGACCCTATCGGGCGTGGCCAAGGACCTGACGAAGATGTCGTCCAAAAGCGCTGTGAAGCTGCTTGCCCCCGCAGCGGATGGTGGCCTTTTCCGCTGGGTGGCCGTGCTGACCGGATCGAAGAACGCGGTGAAGGGTGCGGGCTTCTTCCTTGGCGCGGCGCTGCTGGCGCTGATTGGCTTTCGCGGGTCGATGTGGGCGATGGCGATCACGCTTGCTTCGATCCTTGCCGCCTCGGTCGCCTTCATGCCGCCCGGCCTGCCACGCGGAAAGAAAGGCACGAAGGTCGGCGAGGTCTTCGCGAAGGACCGGCGCATCAACCAGCTCTCGCTGGCGCGGATGTTCCTGTTCGGTGCGCGAGACGTGTGGTTTGTCGTCGGCGTCCCGGTCTATTTCGAGGCCGTGCTCTCCGACGGCACCCCAGCCGGGCACCGCACGGCCTTCTTCCTTGTCGGCGCCTTCATGGCGGCCTGGGTGATCGCCTACGGAGGAGTGCAGGCGGTGGCACCACGGCTTCTGAACGCCAAAACCCGGCAGGAGGGTGAGATTGCGGCCCTCGCATCCCGCTGGGTAATCGGGCTGACGGTTATTCCCTTCGCGCTGGCCGCGCTGACGCTGTTTGCGGGTGCTCCGGCGCTGTGGCTATCGCTGACCCTTGCCGCAGGGCTTTTGCTGTTCGGTTTCGTCTTTGCGGTGAATTCATCTGCGCATTCCTACCTGATCCTTGCATTCACCAGCGCGGAGCGGGTCACGATGGATGTTGGTTTTTACTACATGTCCAATGCGGTCGGGCGACTGCTGGGCACACTGTTGTCGGGCATCAGCTATCAGCTTGGCGGACTGCCATTGTGTCTTGCCACCGCTGGATTGCTGTCGGGCCTCAGCTGGATTTCCGTGCGACGGTTGGGCGGCTGACAGTATTTGGAGTTCGAGCGTGGCACGTCGTTTTGCTCTGGCCGGTCCGGTCCTTGTAGTAGGTGCAGATTGGGTTTGAGCGATTTCCGCAGCGGCGTAACCGAGCGTCTGTTTCTTGCCTCTGCCCACCCAGAAATCCGCCTGTCCGCAGTCGGCCCCTTCCAAGCCGTTCAGTTCGCCCAGTGCCATGTGCAAATACTGCCCTTCAAACGTTTAGGCTTAAATGGGCGATGGTCGCGGACTGGTGTACGCCGCTGCCCGGGATGCTGGTTGGGTCGGTGCTGGATTTGGTCTTCTTAGCCGCGCTGCCGCACAGTCGGGTGTAAACCGAGAAGGGGCCTTGAATAGACTCCGGGCCCGATTGATCCAAGTTTGACCGCCCCTACAGGCGCCAGGGCAGCGCCCCCGGTGGCAGTCGCATCCGTCGTGCGAGCATGTTGATCAGCACCATGAAGCCCACGGTCACCAAGACCGTAACCATCGCCATGGCGGCAGCCAGCGTCGTGTAGCCGGCATCCTCGTAGTTGAAGATCGTCGTTCCGACCGTCTCGGTTCCATTTGACCATAGAAGCGCCGAGACGGTGACCTCGTTGTAGGCTGTCAGGAACACGATGATTGCGCCCGATAGCGCCGCAGGCGAAACCAGCGGGAACAGGACGCGGCGGAACCTTTTTCCGAAGCCGGCCCCTGCCACCCGCGCCGCGGCATCGAGGTCCTCGTCGAGTTGCGCGATGGCGGCGCCCACGGGTTTCAGCGCAATCGAGAAGAACGCCGCGATATAGGCCAGAAAGATGATCGCCAGAGTATTGTAGAGGCTCAGATCGAGAAGGGGCAGCGGCCGCAGGAAAGTCAGGATGAAGGCGATGGAAATGACGACCCCGGGGATGGCATAGGTGATCTCGGCCAATGTGGCGATACTGGTAACAAGAGCACGGGGCGCGCGCCGCGTGGGTCCAAAGAGAAACCCGGTCAGAGCCACCGCGACCACCGCCAGCACCAGCGCAGCTCCACCAGCGGTCAGCGTGGAATTTGCGAAGGCTCGCAGCGTGACCTGCTGGTGCAGAAGCACCTCGGCGTAATTCGCAAGCGTCGCCGTTTTGCGCGTCAGCGCCGCGCCATACGTCGGCACAAGCGAGGTGGCGAGGAGCGCCGTGACGGGAAGCACCAGGGTAAAGGCGATGTATGCCGCCAGCGCCCCTTCGACCGCTGCCCGGGCGCGGCCGAGGCGAAGGCGGATCGGGCGGCGGGTGCGGCTAGTCAGCCGGGCGACGGCGCGCCGCTGCAGCGCCATCTGGGTCAATACGGCGGCGATGGCGACAAGGCCAAGCAGGAATGACAGCACCGCCACGTCACTCAGCATGCTTGGCCCGAAGGACGACAGACGACGCCAGATCAGCACCGGCAGGGTGATGTAGCGCGCGGGGATCCCCAGTAGCGCCGGTATGCCGAAGTTGCCCAGAGTCGAGACGACGGCCAGCGCATAGGCGGCGATAACCGCAGGCGTGACCACGGGCAGCAGGACGCGTCGCAAGGCTTGATGCGGGCGGGCACCGGCGATCCGGGCGGCCTCGAACAATTCGCCCGGCACCTGTTTCAGCGCGGCCAGCAGGACAAGAAAGACCAGCGGCACATGCTGGATCGTGAGCAGCATCAGGATGCCACCAAGCGAATAAAGCGGGTTTGGCGTGCCGACCGGGGGCGCAAGGCCAAGGCTTTGCAGCAAGGGGCTGCCCGGGCCCGTGGCTTGCAGCCAGGCGATGGCCGTAACGTGCTGCGGGATCATCATCGGCAGGATCAAGAGAAACGTGAAGGTGGCGCGCGCGCGGATATCGGTCAGCCCGATGATGGCCGCGAGCGCACTGCCAAGAAGCAATGCGAAGAGGCCTGAGCCCGCCGCCGTCTCAAGGCTGTGCCACAGCGCGCGACGCACGCCTTGATCGCCAAGAGTCGCCATCAGGGGCGCAAGGGTGGGGCCGCTGCGTTGGGCCAGACCCTGCCGCACCACATGCAGAAGCGGCAGAGCCAGCAGCCCCACCGCAAGAAAGGTCAGGGCGGCGAGCGTCGCCCACTCGCCGCCCCGCAGCCGTTGTGCCATCTCAGCCGCCGAACATCGACGCGAACTTCTTCAGGTTCGCGGCATTGTCCTTCAGCGCCTTTGCCGGGTCGAAGGCCATCAGAGTGATGTCCTTTCGCGGCGGGAAGCCGGCGGGCTCGGCCACGCCCGGATCGGCGGGGATGTAGCCCATCTCGGCGGCCAGTTTTTGACCCTTTTCAGACAGCAGGAAGGACACGAAAGCCTTCGCCGCCGGCACGCTCTTCGCTGTTTTCAGGATCGCAACCGGCTCGGTCACCGCGGTCAGCCCTTCCTTCGGCGCGACGAATTGTACGGGCGCGCCCTTTGCCTTGCCGCGCACTGGCAGATAATCGACGACGAAGCCGTAAAGCTTTTCGCCGCTTGCCACGGCCTTGTAGACACCTCCGTTGCCGCCTTGCGCCACCGCACCCTGATCGGCGAGGCCTTGGTAGTACTTCCATCCAAGGTCGGGGTTGGCCGTGATCGCGGCCAGCTGGATCGCCGCCGCGCCGGAGTTCAGCGGCGAGGGCATCACGATCTCGCCCTTCGCCGCAGTTTTCAGGAGATCCTTGTAGGAGGTCGGGATCATCTTCGCGTGGGTGTTGTAGATGATCCCCGTGGTGATGAGCTTGCTCGAGAAATAGGTGTGATCCGGGTCCATCAGCGCCGGGTCGAACCGCGACACGTCAGCCTCGGGGTCGGCCATAAGACGGCCGTCCTGCTTGAGCTGTTGCATCGACACCATATCGGCGATTAGCAGGACGTCGGGTTGAGGCTGCCCAGCGGCGAACTCGGCCTGCAACTTGGCCATCATCTGGGTCGTGCCACCGCGCACCCACTTCACCTTCACGCCCGGATAGGCGGCCTCGAAGGCGTTGACGGTCTTCTGCGCGTCTGCACTCGGTTGGGAGGTGTAGAGAACGAGGTTCCCACTCACATCGGCATGGGCCGCGACGACAGACAGGGCCACGGCGGCCACGGCGGAAAACAGACGGAACATGGGAGCTTCCTTTCAGGCCATGGAACAGTTGCGGGTCGGCTATCGCACCTGCATTACAGTTCCATGACGCTTGCACAGGGAGGGCGTAAAAACCTGCGTTACAGGTGTGTCATTTTACTGTCACAGGCGGCGACTACACCGCGCCGATGACATGGGAATGCCGTGATGAAGGACGTTGAGGCAGAGAGATCCGGGCAGGCTGCCGCGTCCGACGATGGCATCGTCCGGCTGTCGGGCATCTCGATGCGTCTCGGCGCGTCGCAGGTGCTCTCGGATATCGACCTGACCCTGCAACGCGGCCGGGTCACGGCGCTGCTTGGCCCTTCGGGCTGCGGCAAGACGACCCTTCTGCGCATCGTAGCAGGATTGTTGGAGCCCGATGCCGGACAGGTGCTTTTGCGCGGCCGGACAGTCGCGGACGGTGCGAAGGGCCATTTCGTGCCGCCCGAGGATCGCGCCTTGGCGATGGTGTTTCAGGATTATGCACTTTGGCCGCATATGACTGTGGCGGCCAACGTGGGCTTCCCGCTGGAAATGCAGCGACAGCCCGCCGCCCGACGAGCCGCCATGGTGGGCGAGGCTCTGGATCGTGTGGGGTTGTCTGCTTTTGCCGACCGGCGCCCGGCCGATTTGTCGGGCGGTCAGCAGCAGCGTGTCGCCATCGCCCGCGCAGTCGTCAGCAAACCGGATCTGGTGCTTTTCGACGAACCTCTGTCCAATCTCGACCGCGAACTGCGCGAAACAATGGTGGACGAGATCGCGGGGCTTGTCTCCGATCTTGGCCTGTCTGCGCTCTACGTTACGCACGATCAGGCGGAAGCCTTCTCGCTTGCCGATGAGGTGGCGGTGATGCGGCAGGGACGGATCGAGCAACTGGCGCCGCCCGAGGAGCTTCTGGCTGCCCCGGCGACGCCTCACGTGGCAGAATTCCTGCGCATTGGTGCTGTCCTGCCGGTCATGCCGGGGCCCGATGGATGGCATCTGTCGGGCGGCCCACGGCTTGTCCCGACGACGGCATTGGCTCACGCGTCCCAAGTCCTGATCCCGGCGCGTGCCGTTCGGGTCACCCCCCCTGGCGCGGGTAGATTGGACGCCTGTGTGATCCGCACGTTGTTTCGGGGAGATGCGCATTTAGCGACGCTCGACCTTCCGGGCGGGCACCGGATGCAGTTGCCCATCCCCAATCGTCTACCCCCCGGCGCGCGTATCGGCCTCGATTTCGACGACGTGGCGCTGCGCTGGTTCTGATGTGACGACCGCCTTGGCGCGCGGTCGCGTCCGGCGGTGCGATCCCCATCCGGACGGTCAGCTTCGGTCTGCCTGTGCGACGCAGTCGGTCACCCCGCCTTACCTCTGGCCGAGGGCAACCTGTGCTAGCCCAAGCAGGATCGCACTGCTGAAGACGCCGACTACGGCCATGGCCATGCCGTCGCCGACGTCGCCCTGCAGGAACTGGTTCATCACATAGGTCGAGACCACCTCGGTTCCCGGTGGCTGCAACATGACCGAGGTTACAAGCTCGCGCATCGACAATGCGAAGACGACAGAGGCCGCGCCGACGAGCGCGGGCAGGGCAAGCGGCAAGGTTATGGTCCTCAGCCGGTAGAGTGGGCCCGCCCCATGCACCGAGCCGACCGCATTCAGATTGCCGCCGGCGGCGGCAAGGCCGATCTGGGCATATCGCAGCGCGTAGGGAAAGGTGACGGTGAGGTAGGACACGAC
>JAGWVA010000020.1 GCA_028875855.1 Paracoccaceae bacterium | reverse complement strand
GCCGTGTCGAAATCCATGACGCTCTCGATCCTCGCGCTTGCGGCGCTTGGGGCGGCGGACATGATCTCGGTCTATGTGCGCCAGACGCTCGTGCAGATCGTGACGCCCGACCACATGCGCGGCCGCGTCTCGGCGGTCTCTGGCCTCTTCATCTCCGGCTCGAACGAGCTGGGAGAGTTCGAAAGCGGCGTGATGGCCCGCCTTCTGGGGCCGGTGGGGGCCGCGATCTTCGGGGGCATCGGGACGCTGGTCGTCACCGGCACATGGGCGCGTCTCTTCCCCGCACTATACAACGCCGACCGGCTGGACGCGCCCGAGGCGATGGAAGAGACCAGCGCCCCGCAATCGCTGACCGCACCGGCCAGTTCATGAGGCTGCTGTCGCTCCTGCGCGCCCTGATCCGTCTGGGGCTGATCGTGGCCGTCCTGTCCTTTGCCGTGCCGCTCTGGTGGGTGATGACCTACCATGACCCCGCCCTGCCGAAGACCGCGCAGGCCATCGTCGTGCTGTCGGGCGAGACGGGGCCGGACGGCGATCTTGGCCCCCAGACGAAGGCGCGGGTGGATCGCGGTGTGGCGCTCTGGAAGGCGGGGGCCGCGCCGCTTCTGATGTTCACGGGCACGGTCTGGGGCGACGGCGGGGTGATTTCGGACCACATGGTCAACCGCGCGGTGACCGAAGGCGTGGACCCCAGGGCGATCCTTCTCGATCCCGATTCCACCTCGACGCTGCAGAACGCGCTTTTCAGCGCGCGGATTCTGGACAAGAGGCTGAAGGGCGGCCTTGCCGCGCCGGTGATCCTGGTCAGCCATCGCTACCACCTGCCCCGGGCCTGGGCCTCGTTCCGCTGGGCGGGGTTCACGAACCTGACGCTGGTCGCGGCGGATGGGGCGGCGCCGCTCTACAGCTGGCGCGATCTTGGGCTGGAGGTGTTGAAGATCCCGTTCAACATCCTGCGCGGGGGCGCCGCGACCTTGATGCAGGCCTATGGCGCCCCCGAACGGAAGGTCGAGAAACTGATCTCCTAGCTCATTCCGCCGCGCGGCGGGGCAGCTTCCAGTTCGGCCGCACGAAGTGGCAGGTGTAGCCGTTCGGGTAGCGGATCAGGTAATCCTGATGCTCGGGCTCGGCTTCCCAGAAGTCGCCGGCGGGCTTCACCTCGGTCACCACCTTGCCGGGCCAGAGGCCCGAGGCGTTCACGTCGGCAATCGTGTCTTCGGCGACCTGCTTCTGTTCCGGCGAGCAATAGAAGATGGCCGAGCGGTAGCTGGGCCCAAGGTCGTTGCCCTGACGGTCCGCCGTGGTCGGGTCGTGGATCTGGAAGAAGAACTCCAGCAGCTCGCGGAAGCTGATCTGCACGGGGTCGAACAGGATCTCCACCGCCTCGGCATGGTGGCCGTGGTTGCGATAGGTCGCATTCGCCACCTCGCCGCCCGAATAGCCCACGCGGGTCTTCAGCACGCCGGGCTTGCGGCGCAAGAGATCCTGCATGCCCCAGAAACAGCCGCCTGCAAGGATCGCGCGTTCGGTCATGTCCGCCATCAGTTGTCCTCCTCTGCCGCGTCGAAGATCGCGCGGTAATCGCCGTAACCTTCGGCCTCAAGGTCTTCCACCGGGATGAAGCGCAAGCTGGCCGAGTTGATGCAATAGCGCAAACCGCCCAGTTCGCGCGGCCCGTCGTTGAAGACATGGCCAAGGTGGCTGTCGCCATGGGTCGATCGCACCTCGGTGCGGATCATGCCATGGCTGCGATCGGTCAGTTCGACCACGTTCTCCTCGACCAGCGGGCGGGCGAAGCTGGGCCAGCCGCAGCCCGAGTCGAACTTGTCGAGCGAGGTGAAGAGCGGCTCGCCCGAGACGATATCGACATACAGGCCATCGCCCTTGAAGTCGTGGAATTCGTTCATGAACGGCCGCTCGGTGCCGTTCTGCTGGGTGACGCGGTATTGCTCGGGCGTGAGCCGGGCGATCGCATCGGCGGTCTTGGCATAGGTCTTCTGACTCATCGGGTCCTCCTGACGGTCTTCGGAAAGGAATATGGCGTGCGGGGCGGCGGCGTCCAGATCGTGTCTCGCGGTCCTGGCCTCGCGCTGACGCTGACCGGCGGCGTCACGCCCCGCGGTCCGTTGCCCCACGCCTTCAACAACGGTTCAGCCGCACAGACGTTACACGTCGTCCCCGTCGTCCGCCCCGGGTTCCTCCGGCCGGCCGCGAAAACCCGTCGCCACCACGAATTTCTCGGAACTGTCGGCGCGGCTCGCGGGCGGCTTGACGTTCGCGACCTTGGTGAAGGCCTTCTTCAGCCGCGCCTGCAATTCCTGCTCGGCCCCGCCCGCCAGCACCTTGGCGACGAAGGTGCCGCCCTCTTCCAGCACGTCGAAGGCAAATTCCGCCGCCGCTTCGCACAGCGCGATGATGCGGAGGTGGTCCACCTGCTTGTTGCCGCTCGCCGAGGGGGCCATGTCGCTCATCACGACGTCGGCCCCGCCACCCAGCCAGCCCTTCACCTTTGCCTCGGCATCTTCTTCCAGGAAATCGAGCTGGTGGATATCCGCCCCGGCGATGGGTGCGACCTCTTGCAGATCGACCCCCAGAACCGTGCCGATCGCCTTGCCCTTCTTCTCGCCAAGCGCATTCACGCGGGCCACGGCCACCTGACACCAGCCGCCGGGCGCGCAGCCAAGGTCCACCACCCGCGCGCCGGGCACGAGAAAGCGGAACTTGTCGTCAAGCTCCAGGATCTTGAAGGCCGCACGACCGCGGTAACCCTCGCGCTTGGCGCGCTGGACGTAGGGGTCGTTCAACTGCCGCTCCAGCCAGAGGGTCGAGGACAGCTTGCGCCCCTTGGCGGTCTTGACCCGCACGCGCAGGTCGCGCTGGCCGCGCCCGCTGGTGTTTCCGGTGCCTGTCTTCTTCGTGGTCACGCTCGCCCCCGTTCTCCGGTCGATCCCTGCCGTTACCGGCTTGCGCGGCGGTGAACAAGTCCGCGCCGGGATGGCCGGTCAATCCAGCGCATTCCCCAGCACGCCATCGGCGCACATCTGGGCATAAAGCAGCCCTTCGCGCAGACCGCGGTCGGCGACCGACAGGCGGTCCGTCGGCCAGATCCGCATCAGCGTCTGCAGGATCGCCGCCCCCGACATGATGAGCGCATGCCGGTCCCGCCCGATGCGCGGATCGGTGCGCCGCCCTTCGGGGCCAAGATCTAGGTAGTCGCGGATCACCCGGTCGATCTGGTCCGAGGTCATGCGCAGCCCGTCCACCTTGTTGCGGTCATAACGCTTGAGGCCAAGAAACGAGGCCGCGACCGTCGTCACCGTGCCCGAGGTGCCGATGATCTGAAACCCTTCGCGCGGCTGTTCGGCGTTGTAGGGCGAGAAATCGGCCAGCTTTTCCTCAAAGAACCAACTCATCAGCGCAAAGCGGGCGGCGTCGTCCTCGACGTCGATGAACTGGTCGCGCAAGGTCGCCACGCCCAGCGGAACGCTGATCCAGTCCACCACCTTGGCGACCGGACGCCCGCTGTCGGGCTGCTTGAAGCCCGCGTGCAGCCGCATGATCGCGCGCGAGCGGTCCTTGGGCGGCACCTCGGAAAGGTCGATCCAGACAAGCTCGGTCGAGCCGCCGCCGATATCGACGACCAGCAACTGCTCTGTCCGCTTGCCCACCAGCGAGGCGCAGGAGACGACCGCCAGCCGCGCCTCTTCCTCGGGGGCGATGATCTCGAGCCGGAGGCCCGTCTCGCGCTGCACGTTGCGGATGAAATCGCGGGCATTGCGCGCCCGCCGGCAGGCTTCGGTCGCCACAAGGCGCATCCGCGTGACCTGATGCGCCTCGATCTTCTTCTGGCAGACGCGCAGCGCCTGCACCGTGCGCCCCATCGAGGCGCGGCTGAGCCGGCCCGACGCCTCGAGGCCCAATCCAAGGCGGACCGTCTTCGAGAAGCTGTCAATGACATGAAACTGCGTGCCCCGCGGTTGGGCAATCAGCATGCGGCAACTGTTCGTGCCGAGATCCAGCGCGGCATAAAGCTGCGCCGGGTCCGATGTGCGCGGCTCGGACGGCTCGACCGGCGCGGACCACGCCTCCGCCGGGAACGCGCCCTCCGCATTGGGACGCTCGGGCGTCATCGCGTCGCCCTCCGATATCAAGTTGACATCAGGCTACAGGCGCTTCCGCCCCCGTGCAAGCGTCACGCGCGTGTCATGAAGGGCCGGATCGAAATCCTTCATCTCGGACATGAGGATTTTTCACCCCCCAGCGTCTGGCCGTGCGCGCGGCGATTTCCTACAAGGCAAGGGGCCGGGTCGCTCTGCGCATTCGGCAGGTCGAAAACCGGCAGAGTTCATCGCCGCGGCGCGCCTATACCGGCCTGAGCGGCAAGGGGGAGAATCACGGATGCCCGAAGTCACGATCGTCTATTGGCGCGACATTCCTGCGCAGGTCATCGTGGGCAAGGGGCGCCGGGGGTCCAAGCGTCAGCTTCATGAGCGGTTCGAGAAAGCGATCGACCGCTGTGCCATGAAGGTGGGTGCGCGGGACACCGACAGCTACCTCGCCGAATGGCGCAAGGCCGCGCCTTACGAGGTGGAGGGCGATCCCGATCAGGTCGCCGATGCCGAGGCGGCGCGGATCGAGGCCGAATACGACACCGCGCGGCTTGCCGCGTTGATTGAGAACGAGGGACGGAACTGACGCCGCCCCTTTCGCCCCGAACCCTTTGGGAGGCTGCCATGGCGCTGTTGAACTTCCGCCGCTCCGAGCCGGCGAAACACGAGGGCGGCACCCCCGCCGAGGTCGAGGCCTTCCTCAAGGGCTTCTCGATCGAGGTGATGCCGCGCACGGCCGAGAAGATCGAGGATTTCCGTGCGCTCCTGCCGCGCGGCACCCGGGTTTACATCGCCCATATCGACGGCACCCCGATCGAGGATATGGTGGCGACAGCCAAGCGGCTGAATGCCGAGGGCTTTGCCGTCATGCCGCACTTCCCCGCGCGCATCATCAAGGACCGCGCGACGCTGGCGGACTGGATCGCCCGCTATCGGGGCGAGGCGGATGTGCGGCAGGCGCTTCTGCTGGCCGGCGGCGTGCCGCAGCCGGTGGGCGAGTTCCACACCTCGATGCAGTTGCTCGACAGCGGGCTTTTCGGAGATTTCGACCGGCTCCATGTCGCCGGCCACCCCGAGGGCAACCGCGACATCGACCCCGACGGTTCGGACCGCAACGTGATGGAGGCGCTGCGCTGGAAGCAGGCCTTCGCCGAGCGCACCGGCGCGACGATGGCGCTGGCGACCCAGTTCTGCTTCGAGGCCGGCCCGGTGATCGCCTGGGCGGACCGGCTCAAGGCCGAAGGGATCGATCTGCCGATCCATATCGGCGTGGCTGGGCCCGCGAAGCTGCAAACGCTTCTGAAATTCGCCATCGCCTGCGGCGTCGGCCCTTCGCTTCGCGTCCTGCAGAAGCGCGCGAAGGACGTGACGAAGCTGCTGCTGCCGTTCGAGCCCGACGAGTTCATCGCAGAGCTTGCCGCCCACAAGGCCGCGCATCCCGATTTCGGCATCGAAGCCGTGCATTTCTTCCCGCTGGGCGGGATCAAGACCAACGCAACCTGGGCCATCGAGCACGGTGGCACCTCCGCCATCCCGGCCGCGCAAGAGTAAGGACAGCCATGACCCGTACCGTCATCGAATCGAAAACCAAGACAGTCGTCATCGGTTTCGACGAACCCTTCTGCGTCATCGGCGAGCGCATCAACCCCACGGGGCGCAAGAAGCTGGCGGCCGAGCTTGAGGCCGGCAATTTCGAAACCGTCATCAAGGACGCACTGGAACAGGTGGCCTGCGGGGCGACCGTGCTCGACATCAACTCGGGCGCCGTGTTCACCAACAAGATGGCCGAAGACCCGCGCTATGCCGACAACAACTTCGTCGAGCCGCCCCTGATGCGCGACCTGATTGCCTGCGTGCAGGGTGTGGTCGATGTGCCGCTGTGCATCGACAGTTCGGTTCCCGCAGCGCTCGAGGCCGGGCTTGCGGCCTGCGAGGGCCGGCCGCTGTTGAACTCGGTCACGGGCGAAGAGGAACGGCTGGAGCGCGTGCTGCCGCTGGTCAAGAAATACAACGTGCCGGTCGTGGCGATCTCGAACGACGACACCGGCATCAGCCAGGACCCCGACGTGCGCTTTGCCGTGGCCAAGAAGATCGTCGAGCGCGCCGCCGATTTCGGCATCCCCGCGCATGACATCGTGGTGGACCCGCTGGTCATGCCGGTCGGCGCGATGGCTTCGGCTGGCCAGCAGGTCTTTGCGCTCGTCCGCCGGCTGCGCGACGAGCTGGGCGTGAACACGACCTGCGGCGCGTCCAACATCTCTTTCGGCCTGCCGCATCGGCACGGGATCAACGGGGCCTTCCTGCCGATGGCGATCGGTGCGGGGATGACCTCGGCCATCATGAACCCGGTGCGCCAGCAGGAAATGGAGGCGATCCGCGCGGCCAACTTCCTGATGAACCACGACCCGAACGGCGGCGAATGGATCCGCTTCTCGAAGGTGATCGAGGCTGTCGCCGGGGGCGCCACCTTCGCGGAAGCCTCGGCCGCGGCCGCCAGCGCGACCTCGGGCCGCCGCGGCGGACGCCGGGCGCGGGGCTGAGACGGCAACCTTTTCTTAACAGGAATCGGTCAGGGTCGGCCCATGCTGACCCTGACCCGCCCAAACCAACCCGATCCCTGGATTGCCCAGATGTTCGCCGCCAAGGCGGTCTTGCGCGGTGGCGTGATCCGACGAAGTAGCCGATGGGTCGCGCGGGAAGTCGGTCGGGAACGGTTCATCGAAGAAGTCACGCGGCGTGGCTATCATCTGCTGGAAACCGGCGGGCAGTTCATCGTGATCTGCAATCCGGGCCAGTTGAAAGTGATCTGCTGAGAGCCGTTCCGCCGTGTTCGGACGAAACCCGTGATCCAATATACGATTTTTCGACGAAAAATCGTAAGAAGCGGGTCGTCAAGATGAACGGTCTTCGGATGCGAATTCGCTAGAAGCCTCGAACGTTTTCGGGGAATCCGCCGGGCAGTTACCTCGCCGCCGACCTCGTAGCCGCCCGGTCCAAGCCGCACCAACCGTTGCGTCCCGCCAAGCGTTTCAGCGGCCGCTTGCCCCCGCACCGACCGTCGCATCCCCCTCCTCCCCGTTCCGTCGCGTCACCCGCAGCCAGATCCCGTCCTTGGCGCGCACGGTCAGATGCGCCACCGGAACCGGCTCCCTCCCCGCGACCGCCTCAAACCGGAAGGCGCGGACCAAGAGCGCCAGAAGCAGCGGCCCCTCCACCATGGCGAAGCCCGCGCCCGTGCAGACGCGCGGTCCGGCGGAAAAGGGCATGTAGGCCTGCCGCGACGAGGTCCGTCCCGCCTCCGTCTGCCACCGGTCGGGATCGAAGGCATCGGGCGCGTCCCACAGCCGCTCGTGTCTTTGCTGATGCCAGGGGCTGAGAACGATCTGCGCCCCCCGCTTCACGCGCCGCCCGCGAAAATGGACCGGGCAGCGGGCCTCGCGCACCATCATCGGCACCGGCGGATAAAGCCGCAGCGTCTCGCGGAACACGTCGCGGGTAAAGCGCAGACGCGAAAGATCGGCAAAACTCAGTGTCGCGGGCAGGTCTGCCACTTCCGCCGCCAGCCGCTCCTGCACCTCGGGCGCGGCAGCAAGCAGGTAAAGCGCCCAGGCCAGCGCCGAGGCCGAGGTCTCGTGCCCCGCCAGGAAGAAGATTGCGACCTGATCGACCATCTCGGCCGCGTCGAAACGTTCGCCCGTCTGCGGATCGGCCGTCGTCATGATCTTGGTGGCCAGATCGTCCGGCGCGGTTCCGGCCGCGATCGCTGCCGCGCGCTCTTCGGTCAGGCGCGCGATCAGCGACCGGATCTGACGCGCGGTCGCCAGCGTCTCCCGCCGGTGCGGGCGCGGAAACAGCGGCGGCAGCGGCACGAAGGCGGCAAGGTTCAGGATCGGCTGGCTGCGCTGGTAGGCGCGGAAGGCCTCGAAGACCTGCGCGGCAAGGGCATGCTCGATCGGAATGGAAAAGAGCGTGCGGAAGATTACATCGGCGGCCGCATGGCTCATGGGCGCCTCGATCTCCTGCACGCCCACGGTCATTCGCGCAACCGCCGCCTCGGCCGCGGCCAGCATGGCCGGGAAGGTGTCGCGCAGCCTCCCGCCTTCGAACGCCGGGTCGATGATCCGGCGCTGGCGTTTCCACGTCTCGCCATTGGTCACGAAGACCGACTGCCCCAGAAGCGGCAAGAGCCCCTCGCGGATACGGTTCGATTTCGGAAAGTCGCCGGGGCGCTCTGTCAGCACCGTGGCAACCAGCGCGGGATCGTTGCACATGTAGCTGCGAAAGAACGCGGTCCGGAACTCGGCCATCCAGGCGCGGTAAAGCCGCGCGGGCTGGGCCGAAAGGATGTCCTGCCGGAACAGCCGAATGTAGCGCCAGAACGAGACCTTGTCCGGTCTCGGAACCGGCTTTGGCGGGATCATGCGGCAAGGCTCCTGTGAGGCG
The DNA here is from genome assembly GCA_028875855.1 of Paracoccaceae bacterium. Classification (GTDB taxonomy): domain Bacteria; phylum Pseudomonadota; class Alphaproteobacteria; order Rhodobacterales; family Rhodobacteraceae; genus Solirhodobacter. The sequence goes on along the minus strand of JAGWVA010000020.1, from coordinate 50,298 downwards.
AGGCGGAGCGTTCGATCCGGCAGGCCGAGGGGGCGCGGCCGCCAAAGCGTGCGGCAAGGGTCAGGGGGCCGGCGGTGATGCGGAAGTAATCGTAGTCGCCGGGCCGGTCGAAGGCGCAGAGATACTGGAAATGCAGCCGGAAGAAGCGCCAGCGCATCGCCTTCCACTTGGCCGGGCTCAGCGTCTGGCTGAAGGCGGCCGACAGCACCAGCGGCCAACGTTTGGCCTCGGGCGCAACGCCGCTGACGGCCACGGGGTCGCAAAGCGAGAAACAGGCGCAATCGCCGGGCGCGCTCACATCGACCCAGGTCAGCGCGTCGCTTTGCGACAGATAGGCAAGGTCCGCCCGCAGCCGCCAGGCCTTCGGCAGAAACGAGGCCATCGGCACCACCTGACCGAGCGACAGGAAGGACAGGACCGGCCCGCCCGCCTGCGGCCCCGCGCCTGCCCGCAGCAGGTCTGCCAGAACCGACACCGCCAGATGCGCCCCCGACGAATGGCCGACGACCAGAACCTCGTCCACCTCCGAGGTGAGTGCCGCGCCGATCCGTTTCCCGAACTCCGCCATGCGCGCCTCAAGCTCGGGCGGGTTCTCGCCCCCTCCCGCGGCGGTAAACGCGTAGTCGTGCATGAGGTAATGCGCGAAAAGCCGGCCGTCCTGCCGCTTCCAGAGCGAAAGCCCAAGCGGGACGACCGAAAGCCCCGCAAGCCCCGCCAGCAGAGAGGGCAGCCACAAACCCAGCAGAACAGCGACGGCCCAGCCCGCAAGACAGGACGTCAGCAGTTGCACGATCAGCATGGCAAGCGGATACAGCGCAACCAGCACCGGCCCCTTGCGCAGCCCGATCAGCCGGAAGAAGGCGCCCGAGCCGATATAGGTCCAGACCGTGCGTGCAAGCTGGCCATAGGTCGCGGCGATCCCCTGCGCCATCGATCCCTGCACGATGTCCGACCAGCCCAGAACCTCGATGTCGGTTGCGACCTCGGCCCCGTCCATCGTGGCGGTGACCGACCAGCCGAAGCGGCCCTTTTCGTGCAGGCCATGCATCGCGAGCCTGTAGCCCGAGATCGCCGCCTGCGCCGCGCCCTCGGTCCGATAGAGTTCACGATACCGGCGCGCGGGTATGGGGTCGTAGCCGGGGATGTAGAACACCCGCCGCGTCTTTACCCTGCCCGTCTCACCGTCACGCATCCAACCGCCTCCGGATCGGAGTTTAGCGAAGGATTTCGGCGAAAAAAGGGCCTAGCCGAGCGCCGAGAGGCCCGGGAAGGTTTCCAGCAGCCAATAGGAAAAGCTCGAGAAGCCGCCCGTCAGCATGAGAAGGCCGATCGTCCAGAGCAAAAGGCCCATGGCGCGTTCGATCCGCTCCATGTGCCGCTTCATCCAGCCCAGCGTGCCGATCAGCTTCGGGAAGAAGGCGGCGACGGCAAGGAACGGAAGGCCAAGACCAAGCGCATAGACCGCGAGCAGCAGGGTGCCCCGCGCCAGGCTCGCCTGATTGGCCGCCAGCGACAGGATCGCGCCAAGCTGCGGGCCGATGCAGGGCGTCCAGCCGAAGGCGAAGGCAAGGCCCAGCAGATAGGCGCCGAAAGCCGACCCGCCCCGGTCGCCCGCGTCGATGCGCGCCTCGCGGTTCAGGAAGGGAATGGTGATGACGCCCAGGAAATGGGCCCCGAAGATCATCACGACGATGCCCGACAGCGTCGCGAACCAGGTCGTGTGCTTGAGAAAGAACGCCCCGAAGGCCGAGGCGGTGAAGCCAAGGAACAGGAAGACCGTCGAAAGACCAAGGACGAAAAAGATCGCGGGCAGCAGCGGGCTTTTGCGCTTTCCCTCTGCCCCGGTCAGTTCGGACATCGAGATGCCGGACATGAAGGCAAGGTAGGGCGGCACGATGGGCAGCACGCAAGGGCTGAGAAACGACAGCACCCCCGCGCCAAGCGCGATGGCCATCGCGGGCAGAAGGCCTGCGTCGATGATGCCGGTTCCGAACATGCGCCTCCTGCCGATTTGCCGGGCCGTTCCCGGCTCTAGTCGATTTTGCCGCGCCCGTCACGGGTGCAAAACGGGGACAAGACGTCACAAGGGCGTGGACCTTGGCACCGTGCGGGCCTATTAGGCGACATGGACTGGGATGACGAGGTCGATGCCGCGGGGCTTCTGTGCCCCCTGCCCGTCTTGCGCGCGCGCAAGCGGCTTCTGGCGCTGGCGCCGGGGGCCGTGCTGCGGCTTATCGCGACCGATCCGGCCTCGATCGTCGATGTGCCGCATTTCTGCGCGGGCGCGGGGCACGAGCTGCTCTCCCAGTCGCAGGAGGGCCGCGCGCAGGTCTTTCTCATCCGCCGGGGGCAAGGCTGATCGCATAGCGCAGCGCCACGCCCCCGCCGTATGAGGCCGGCCGGTCGAAGCGTTCGACGCGCCGTCCGCCGTTCTTCTCGATCACGCGGATTGACGCCCGGTTCGCGGGCTCGACCGTCAGGTCCACCCGGCGAAGGCCCCGGGCCGCGGCCTCGGCCAGCATCAGCGCCAGCGCTGCCGTCGCATGTCCCCGTCCGCGATGGGCAGGCAGGACGGCATAGCCGATATGGCCCAGAACATGGGGCGGAAGCGCGTCTGTGCCGGGCTGCCAGCGCAGCGAAATGGTTCCAAGGAAGGTCGCCCCGTCGGTGATCCAGCGCGTGATCTGCGGCAGGCGCGGCACGGTCGAGCCATCGGGCAGGACGACGGGCGGCCCCCCGGGCTGCGGCTGGTCGAGGGTCGCAAGGAATGCGGCCGGATCGCGCGCGATGGCGTCCAATTGTTCCCGGGCGACGTCCGCCGCGCGGACGGTGCTGGGGGACCAACCCGCGGCCAGCGCATCGCGGTAGGCGGGCAACCAGTCGGCCGAGGGTGTGACAAGCGTGACCATGACAGGCCCCAAAAGGAAAAGGCGCCGGGGTTTCTCCCGGCGCCCTGATCTTTGTCTATCGGCCCAGCGACCACCAGCCGCGTTTCTTGGGCTTGGCCTCGCCGTCGGGCTCTGCCTCGGCCTCGGCCACCTCGGGTGAGGGTGCGGGTTGCAGCGCCTCGGGCGCCGTCACGGCCTCCTCGGCCATCGGTGCGGCTTGCGCAACTTCGGCCGGCTGTTCCGGCTCGGGCGCGGCGACAGGTTCCGCGACAGGCGCGGCCGGAGCCGGTTCCGCGGGGGTCTCCGCAGCCGCGGGTTCGGCGGCCTCGGCTTCCGCCTTTTTCGAGGTGCGGCGGCGGCGCGGCTTCTTGGCGGGCTCCGCGGTCTCGGCGGCCTCTGCAGCTTCCGCAGGCGCCTCGGCCTCGGGCGCAGCCTCACCGGCCTCATCCGCCGGGGCCGCTTCCGCATCGGTCTTTTTCTTCGACCGGCTCGCGCGGCGGCGCTTGGGTTTCGCGGGTTCGTCGGCGGCCTCGGCCTCTGCCGCGGTGGCCTCTGCTTCGGTCACGACGGCGTCAGCCGGGGCAACGGACGCATGCTCGGCGCCCTCGGCCGGTTCTAGTTCCTCCGACCCGTCGCCTTCACCCGACGTTTCGGCGTCCGCCGTCGCGGCCCGTCCTTCGGACGCGCCACCCTGCCCGCCGCCTTTCCGACGACGGCGACGGCGACGCTTCTTCTTCGGCGCCTCGGCGGCGGCATCCGACGCGACCTCGGGCTGGGCCTCGGTCTCGTCTTCCTCCTCGGCCTCGTCCACGATGTCCTCGTCTTCCTCGACAAGGTCTTCCATCAGCGTGGTATCGACCGAGACGACGTGATGAGCCTCGGGCACGATGCGGGTGGCAGTCTTGAACTTCTCGATCACGAAATCCGGGCTGATGAGCATCGGATCGGCCTCGATCCGGACCGACATGCCGTAGCGCTGTTCGATCTGCGCGACATGTTCGCGCTTCTGGTTCATCAGGAAGTTCACGATCGCAATCGGCGCCTTGAGCAGCACCTCGCGGGTGCGCCGCCGCGTGCCCTCTTCCTCAAGCTGGCGCAGGATCGCCAGCGCAAGGCTGTCGTCCGACCGGATGAGCCCGGTTCCGTGGCAATGCGGGCAAGGCTGGGTGGTGGATTCGAGCATCCCCGGCCGCAGGCGCTGACGCGACATTTCCAGCAGGCCAAAGCCCGAGATGCGCCCCACCTGAATGCGGGCGCGGTCGGTCTTGAGCTTGTCCTTCAGCCGCTTTTCGACGGCGAGGTTGTTGCGCCGCTCTTCCATGTCGATGAAGTCGATCACGATGAGACCCGCAAGATCGCGCAGGCGCAATTGCCGCGCGACTTCCTCGGCCGCCTCGAGGTTCGTCTTCAGCGCCGTATCCTCGATCGAGCCTTCCTTGGTGGCCCGACCCGAGTTCACGTCGATGGCCACCAGCGCCTCGGTCACGCCGATCACGATGTAGCCGCCTGATTTCAACTGCACGACCGGGTTGAACATGCCGGTCAGGTAGCTTTCCACCTGATAGCGCGCGAACAGCGGCATCGAGTCGCTGTAAAGCTTCACCTGCTTGGCATGGGACGGCATGATCATCTTCATGAAGTCCTTGGCGGTGCGGTAGCCCTCGGCCCCTTCCACCAGAACCTCTTCGATCTCGCGGCTGTAAAGGTCGCGGATCGTGCGCTTGATCAGGTCGCCCTCTTCATAGATCGGGGCCGGCGCGATGGATTTCAGCGTCAGCTCGCGGATCTGCTCCCACAGGCGCATCAGGTATTCGTAATCGCGCTTGATCTCGGCCTTGGTGCGCTTGGCCCCGGCGGTGCGGATGATGAGGCCCGCGCCTTCCGGAACCTCCATCTCGGCGGCGATTTCCTTGAGCTTCTTGCGGTCGGCGGCCTGCGTGATCTTGCGGCTGATCCCGCCGCCGCGCGCCGTGTTGGGCATCAGCACGCAGTAGCGGCCGGCAAGCGACAGGTAGGTCGTCAGCGCAGCGCCCTTGTTTCCGCGCTCTTCCTTGACCACCTGCACCAGCATGATCTGCCGGACCTTGATGACTTCCTGGATCTTGTAGCGGCGCGGGCGGGGTTTGCGCGGCTGGCTGATTTCCTCGGCCACGTCTTCTTCGGCGATCGACTCGATCTCCGAATCCGTGTCGGAGGCGTGATCCACGGCGTGGTAGCTGTGGTCGTGAGCCTCGTCGCCCTCGTCCTCGTCGCCGGTCCTGTGATCAGCGGCTACCTGACGATCCTCGGCCGCATGTTCCGAAACCGGCGCGGGGGCGTCGGTCGCGTCAATCGCGGTGTCGGCGTCGGTCTCATCGTCCAGATCGACGACATCCATCGCGCCGATCTCGCGCGTGGCGACCGCGTCGCCCTGCGCCTCGGCGGCCTTGGCGTTCCGGCGCGGACGGCGGGGGCGGTTCTCTTCTTCTTCCATCGCGCGGGCGTAGGCGCGCTCTTCCTCGATCAGGGCCTGACGGTCCGCGGTCGGGATCTGGTAGTAATCCGGGTGGATTTCCGAGAATGCGAGGAAGCCGTGCCGGTTCCCGCCGTAATCCACGAAGGCCGCCTGAAGCGAGGGTTCGACCCGCGTTACCTTGGCCAGGTAGATGTTGCCGGCGAGTTGACGCTTTGCGGCTGTCTCGAAGTCGAACTCCTCGACCTTGTTTCCATCAACCACGACAACCCGGGTCTCCTCCGGGTGGGTGGCATCGATAAGCATTTTGGTTGACATCTTGTTCCATCGCGCCCGCGCGGGCTGCGGGCCATCGGGAAAGGTCCCGGTGGCGCGGCAGAACGAACAAGGCGGCTTGTAAGGGCGAAGGGCATTGCCGGGCAGGCGCGCGAGCCGAAGGAGGACGGCCGTTCACGGCATCCCCCTGTCAAGACCGGTCCTGCAGCGCAATCCATCGCGTTTCACACCAGGGCGCCGAAGGGCACCCATCCCACAGCCCGTCGCGTCGCCGACCGTTCGGGCAATCCATTGGCTTTACAGCCAGTTATCCGGCCAATCCCGGCCTGCGAGGCGGTGCCCCGGCCGATGGGATCGGCAGCGAAACCTGTGCGGCGGGTCCGGTTCGGCGACACGGACCCCCGTAGGTTCACCTTAATGGTGTGACCGCGCAAAAGACAATGGCAATTCGGTTCCGGCGTGGAACGGCCGGTCAGACGTAATCCGCCCGGCTCAACCCGTATTTGGCCATCTTCTCGTTCAGCGTCCGGCGCGGCAGGCACAGCTCTTCCATGACCGCGACGATGGAGCCCTTGTGGCGGCGCATCGTGTTGTCGATCAGCATCCGCTCGAAGGCATCCACGTATTCCTTGAGCGGCTTGCCCTCGGTGGTCATCGCGGGCTGCGTCTGTTCGTTGTCGGTCATCAGCAGCGACGCGATCGAGCCCGAGCCCCGCCGGTTCTGCAAAACCGCGCGTTCGGCCACGTTCACGAGCTGGCGCACATTCCCCGGCCAGGGGGCCTGAAGAAGCTGGGCGGCCTCCTGCGCGGTCAGCTGGGGCGCGTCGCAGCCGTATTCCTCGGCGAACTGTTCGGTCAGGCGCGTGAAGAGCGTCAGGATATCCTCGCCGCGTGCGCGCAGCGGCGGCAGCGTGATCTTCAGCGCGGCCAGCCGGTAATAAAGGTCCGGGCGCAGCGAATCCTCGACCGTCTTGTCGGGCGCATGTTCGTTGCAGATCGCGATGATCCGGGTTTCCGCCGGCATCCCCTGATCGTTGATGAAGGTCAGAAGGCGCGCCTGAAGCCCGTGGCTCAGCGCCTCGATATCCTCAAGGCAGAGCGTGCCCCCCCGCGCCTCTTCCACCAGCGGCAGGCCCATCCCCTCTTCGGTCGGCCCGAACAGGCGTTGGGCCAGCGTATCCTCGGAATAGGCCGCGCAGGAGATCGTCACGAACTTGCGCCCCGCACGAGGCCCGACCGCGTGCAGCGCATGGGCGACCAGCGTCTTGCCGGTGCCCGTCTCGCCGTCGATCAGCACATGGCCGTCGGCCTGACCGAGGTCGAGGATATCCTCGCGCAGCCGCTCCATCACCGCCGAGGTGCCGATCAGCTTGCGCATCAGCATCGAGCCGTCGCTGAGCTCGCGCCGCAGCGCGCGGTTGTCGAGCGTCAGCCGCCGCGTCTGGGTCGCGCGCTTGGCCAGTTCCGTCATCCGGTCGGGGTTGAAGGGCTTTTCCATGAAATCATAGGCGCCAAGCCGCATCGCCTCGACCGCCATCGGCACGTCGCCATGCCCCGTGATCATGATGACCGGCAGCGAGGAATCCATGCTCATCAGGCGCTTGAGGAAGGCCATCCCGTCCATGCCGGGCATCTTGATGTCGCTGACCACGATGCCGGGATAGTCCGAGCCGATGGCCTTCAACGCCTCTTCCGCGCTGGCAAAGGTTTCGGTGTCGAAACCCGACAAGGCCAGCCACTGGCCGATGGATTGCCGCATGTCCTGTTCGTCATCGACGATCGCCACTTTCATCGCACGCGCCATTGGACCCTCACGTCACTCTGCTGCTTCTATATCCCTGCTCAGGATCGGCAGTTGAACTTCGAACACGGCACCGCCGCCATCCGCATTGCGGGCCGTCAACCGCCCGCCCAAGTCCTTGACGATGCCCGAGGAGATGGCAAGCCCCAGCCCGACGCCTTCGCCCGGGCCCTTGGTCGTGTAGAAGGGTTCGAACAGCGCATCGAGATCCTTGATCCCGTGGCCATTGTCGCGGACCGTCAGCGTCGCGGTCTCGCCCGCGGTCAGCAGGATGTCGATCTGCGGATCGGCGCTGGCCTTGGTCGCATCAAGCGCGTTGCGCAGCAGGTTGATGATGACCTGCTCGAACCGGATGCGGTCGGCCATGACCATCACCGGCTCGCGCGGGAGCGTGCGGGTGATGCGCACCGCGCGGGTCTTGAGTTGCGGCTCCATCATCGACAAAGCCGTGGAAACACAAAGCCTTGCATCAACCGGTTCAAAGGCCGTGCCGCCCTTCCGGGCATAGGACTTGAGCTGCCGCGTGATCGCGCCCATCCGTTCGATCAGGTCGTCGATGCGCTGGAAGGACGACAGCGCCTCGTCGCCGCGCTTGCGCATCAGCAGAAGCCGCGCCCCCGCGAGATAGGTCTTCATCGCGGCAAGCGGCTGGTTCAGCTCATGGCTGACGGCGGCGGCCATCTCGCCCAGGGCGGCCAGTTTCGAGCTTTGCGCAAGCGTCTGTTCGGCCACGGCAAGGTCCTTCTGGGCCTTCTCGCGTTCGGCGATTTCCCGCTGCAAGCGTGCGTTCAACTGGCGCAGTTCCGCCGACTCCTTGCGCGCCTCGACCGACTGCGACAGCGCCCGGCGCGACAGGATGTAGAAGGTCAGCGCGAGAAGGATGGCAAAGCCCATGATCTCGAGCGCGAGCACCGCGTTCACCTGCTCGCGGATCGAGTCGTAGCGCGTGAAGGACGTGAGCTTCCAGCCACGGAACGGGATGGTGGTGGAGTTCTTCATCACCGCCATGCCGCGCAGATAGGCGTCGGGGCGGATGCGCGTCCAGTCCGAGGTCACGTCCCAGGCGCGCTGGATGGCCGAAGGTGCGTCGCGCACGGCCAGCGCCTCTTTCAGCGTCAGCCCCCGCCAGCGCGGCTCGGTCGAAAGGACGATCTTGCCTTCGCTGTCGGTCACGACCACCGCGTCCGAGAAGCCGGCCCAGCTTTTCTCGTATTTGTTGAGGTCCACCTCGACCACGATCACGCCGATCATCGCATTGTTCGTGGTCAGCGCGCGGGAATAGGTGAATTCGTAGCCGCCCGAGCTGCGCGGGTTCACTGAAAACACCGTATCCTGAGAGCGTTGCGCATCCACGAAGGCGGGCGCGGCCTTCATGTTGGACCCGATCAGACTGCGATCCGTCGCCGCCACCACGCGCCCATCGACGTCCAGAAGCAGCATCGCCGCCGCCCCGATCTCGGTCTGAAGCGAGATGAGGCGCTGCGAGGTCGAGGTGTATTCGTTGGTCTGAAGCGCCGCGATCAGTGCGGGATCGCGCGCCAGCAGAAGGGGCACGACAGAGGTGCGCTGCAACTCCGACAGCACGTTGCCCGAATAAAGCGCAAGGCGCAGTTCCGCGCGGTTGCGCGTCGTCTCGGTGAACCGCTGGCTCAGGATATCGTTGGTCATCCACACAAGGATGACCGCGATCACCACGAGCGCGCCGACGATGCCGCGCGCGATCCAGTTCCGCCCGCGTGGAACGGAAGCCTTCCCCGAATGATCGTCCCGTCCCGCTCTGTCCATGACCCGACCTTACGCGCGCCCCGCGCGCCCCTCAAGCGGGCCCGAGTCAGGCGAGCGTCAAAGCGCCGGAGAGCGCGCGGAACATCGCCATGCCGTCGGTGCCCCCCTGCGCGGGATCGATGCAGCGTTCGGGGTGGGGCATCATGCCCAGAACGCGGCGGTTGTCGGACAGGATGCCCGCAATATCGCCCATCGACCCGTTGGGATTGTCGCGGTAACGGAAGGCCACGCGATCCTCGCCCTGAAGGCGCGCGAGCAGATCGGCATCGCAGGTGTAGTTGCCGTCGTGATGGGCGACCGGCACGCGGATGCCCTGCCCCGGCTGGTAGCCCGAGGTGAAATCCGACGCCGTGGTCGCGACCTCGAGGTCCACCGTCTTGCAGACGAATTTCAGGCCCGCGTTGCGCATCAGCGCGCCCGGCAAAAGGCCCATCTCGGTCAGGACCTGAAAGCCGTTGCACACGCCCAGCACGTAACCGCCACGCTCGGCGTGTTTCACAACCGCCGCCCCGATGGGCGAGCGCGCGGCGATGGCGCCGCAGCGCAGGTAGTCGCCGAAGCTGAAGCCGCCGGGAATGCCCACGATGTCGGTGCCTTCGGGAAGGTCGCTGTCCTTGTGCCAGACGCGCGCGACCTCGGCCCCGGCGGCCTCGAAGGCCACGGCAAGATCGCGGTCGCAGTTCGACCCCGGAAAGGTGATGACGGCAGCTTTCATGGCATGTCCCCCGGCAGGTTGCGCCGTTCCGATACCGCACTTCGCCCGCCCCCGCCAGAAGGCTGATCCGGGCGCGACGATTTTTCGGCGAAAAATCGGGGCTCAGGCGGTGAAGTCGGTGATGACCGCCACGCCGGGCGGCGTCGGCCCGTCGAAGGCTGCAAGTTCCGCGCTGGCCTGCGACAGGGGCACGCGCCGCGCGATCAGCGGCGACAGGTCGAGCCGCCCGCCCGCGATCAGCGAAAAGAGGCTCGGATACCGCCAGCCGGGCATCCCGCGCGTGCCGTAAAGCGCCAGTTGCCCGGAATAGACCGCGTCCATCGGCAGGCGCATCGTGACGTGATCGCCCGCGGGCATGCCGATCTGCACCATCCGCCCGCGCTTGCGCAGCGACCGGATGGCGGCCACCGTCGTCGTCTCGATCCCAAGCGCCTCGATGGCGACATCGGCGCCCCCGCCCGTCACCGCGCGGACCGCCTCTGCCGCATCGCCCGCGCGTGCGTCGATCACGGCATCCGCGCCAAGCGCCGTCGCGAAGGTCAGCTTTTCCGGCACGACATCGACCATCACGACGCGCGCGCCGATCGCCTTGGCAAGCATCAGCGCCGACAGCCCCACCCCGCCCGCGCCATGCACCGCCAGCCATTCGCCGGGGGCCAGCGCCGCGCGGTCGGTCAGCGCCTGCCAGGCCGTGGTGACGCGGCAGCCAAGGGCGGCCGCAAGCGCGGGGTCCATGCCCTCGGGCAACCGGGCAAGATTCGCATCGGCATGGGGCACGGCGATCCGTTCGGCAAAGGCCCCGGCGCGGTTGAAGCCGGGAAGCGCCTGCGTCGCGCAGATCGTCTGGTGGCCGGTCCGGCAATCCGGGCAGGTGCCGCAAGCCAGGATAAAGGGCGCGATCACCCGGTCGCCGCGCCGCCAGCCGGTCACGCGGGGGCCGACCTCCTCGACCACGCCGCAGTATTCATGGCCGGGGATATGCGGCAGCGGCACCGGGTCCGCCCCGGTCCAGGCGTGCCAGTCGCTGCGGCAGATCCCGCAGGCCAGCACACGCAGAACAACCCCGTCCTCGGGGCAGTCGGGCTCGGCCACGGCGGCAATCGTGAGGGGCGCGCGAAACTCCGTCAGCAGCGCCGCGCGCATGTCAGGCGATCTCGACGGTGTATTTCTCGATCACCGTGTTGGCGAGGAGCTTCTCGCACATCGCGCGCACCTCGGCCTCGGCGGCCATGCGGTCGGTGGCGGCAAGGTCAAGCTCGATGACCTTGCCCTGCCGCACGGCCTCGACCCCGGAAAAGCCGAGCGTGCCAAGCGCGTGGCGCACCGCCTCCCCCTGCGGGTCCAGAACGCCATCCTTCAGCATCACATGAACGCGGGCTTTCATCCTCGGGCCTTTCAGTTGATCAGGGTCGGTTTGCCGGACATCGTCACGTTCGACGGCATGATGCCGAGACGACGGGCAAGTTCGGTATAGGCGTCGGTCGCCCCGTCCAGCGCCTTTGGCGGCGCCTCTGGGGCTGCGATGCCGCGCAGGTCCCACAGGCGGCAGCTGTCGGGGCTGATCTCGTCGGCGACGATCAGGCGCTGGTAGTCGCCATCCCAGACGCGGCCCACCTCGAGCCGGAAGTCCGCGATGCGGATGCCCACGCCCATCATCACGCCCGACAGGAAGTCGTTCACGCGCAGCGCCAGCGCCACCATGTCGTCAAGGTCCTGCTGGCTGGCCCAGCCGAAGGCGATGATGTGTTCCTCGGTCACCAGCGGATTGTTCAGCGCGTCGTCCTTGAAGTAGAATTCGACGATGGGCCGGGGCAGCACGGTGCCTTCGGGAATGCCGAGGCGGGTCGAGATCTCACCGGCCGCGAAGTTGCGCACCACCACCATCAGCGGAATGATCTCCACCGCGCGGATGAGCTGTTCGCGCATGTTGATGCGGCGGATGAAATGGGTCGGCACGCCGATCGCATTGAGCCCGGCCATGAAGAATTCCGACAGGCGGTTGTTCAGCACCCCCTTGCCTTCCACGGCTTCGCGCGCCTCGGTGCCCTCGTCCTTGAAATACTGCACCAGCGTGCCGGGCTCTGGCCCTTCGTAAAGGATCTTCGCCTTGCCTTCGTAGATTTTCTTGCGCCGCGCCATGCAAACTCCAATCGGCGCGCGTCCCGGCCGGAGCGCGCGCTTTGGGCCCGTATAGGCCAAGCGGGGCATTGCTGCAAGGCGCGGTGCGGGCTGCCGTCGGGCGCCGGGCGGTGTCGATCTATCGCGGCGGTCGGGGCTTGCGCGCCGCGCGCGGAACCCGCAGATCTGGATCAGTAATCACCAATCCGTGAGGGTGCCATGAAGTCGTTCGAAGATCGTGAAAATGCATTCGAGGCCAAGTTTGCCCATGACAGCGAAATGCAGTTCCGCGCCGAGTCGCGTGCGAACCGACTTCTGGGGCTTTGGGCGGCGGACCTGCTGGGCAAGTCCGGGCCGGACGCCGATGCCTTTGCCGCCGGCGTGATGCGGGCCGATCTCAAGGAAGCGGGTCACGAGGATGTCGTGGGCCATGTCGTCGCAGAGCTTGCAGGCAAGGCGGACGCGGCGACCGTGCGCGCCAAGCGGGTCGAGTGCCTGTCGAAAGCCAAGGCAGAGCTTGCCTCGGAAGGCTGACGGGGCGGACGCCTGCCCGCCCGGCCGGTATTCGGCCGGGCAAATCGGTCAATACACTCCCGGTCGGTTTGCGGCCGGGCAAATCGCTCGGCCTTGGCCCGGCGGGCTTGCTGCCCGCCTCATGAAGATCATGCGGATTGCGTGATTGCACCGCGCGGCCCCATATGCGAGGCAGAGCCACCGGGCGGCCCGCCCGGCAACCAACTGCACGGGGCCAGTATGAGCGACCTGCTTTCCACCCTCCTTGCCGAACGCGACTGGCTGATGGCCGATGGCGCGACGGGCACGAACCTGTTCAACATGGGCCTCGCCTCGGGCGAGCCGCCGGAGTTGTGGAACACCGATCAGCCGGACAACATCCGCAAGCTATACCAGGGCGCGGTCTCGGCGGGCAGCGACATTTTCCTCACGAACTCCTTCGGGGGTAATGCGGCGCGGCTGAAGCTGCACAACGCGCAGGGCCGCGTGGCGGAACTGAACCGGGTCGCGGCCGAACTGGGCCGCGAGGTGGCGGACAGATCGGGCCGCAAGGTCGTCGTCGCGGGATCGATGGGCCCCACGGGCGAGATCATGGCCCCGATGGGCGCGCTGACGCATGAGCTGGCGGTGGAAATCTTCCACGAACAGGCCGAGGGGCTGAAGGCCGGCGGCGTCGATGTGCTCTGGGTCGAGACGATCTCGGCCGCCGAGGAATTCAAGGCCGCGGCCGAGGCCGCGCGGCTTGCGGGGATGCCGTGGTGCGGCACGATGAGCTTCGACACCGCGGGGCGGACGATGATGGGCGTCACCTCGGCCAATTTCGCGGATATGGTCGAGAAGCTGCCGAACCCGCCCATCGCCTTCGGGGCCAACTGCGGCGTGGGGGCGTCAGACCTGATGCGGACGCTTCTGGGGTTCGTGGCCCAGGGCACCGAACGGCCGATCATCGCCAAGGGCAACGCGGGCATCCCGAAATATCACGACGGGCACATCCATTATGACGGCACGCCGGAACTGATGGCCGAATATGCCGTTCTGGCGCGGGACGCGGGCGCGAAGATCATCGGCGGCTGCTGCGGCACGATGCCCGAACACCTGCGCGCGATGCACGAGGCGCTGTCCTCTCGCCCGCGCGGACCGCGGCCGACGCTGGAGACGATCGCCGAGAAGCTGGGCGGGTTCTCCTCGGCCTCGGACGGGACGGGCGACGAGGGCGCAGCGCCCCGCCGCGAACGCCGCCGCCGGGGCTGACGCCCCTAGCGCGCCCGGAAGAGGCCGCCCAGCACGCCGCGGACGATCTCGCGGCTTGCCGCGCTTCCCAACTGGCGCACGAAGCTTTTCGCAAAGGCCGTGGTCAGGCTGTCGCCGCGCGGTTTCGCGGCCGGGCGGCTGGCCGCGACGCTCTGGCCGTTTCCGATCCGGCTGCCGGTGAAACGGCGGGCCGAATTGAATTCGGCCGCGCCCTCGGCCACGGCGGCGGCGGCCGCGTCGGATGCGCTCTCTGCCCGCTTCTGCAACCGCTCGAAGGCGCTGTCGCGGTCAAGCGCCGTGTCGTATTTCCCCGCCAGCGGCGAGGCTGCGATGACCTGTTGACGCTCGGCCGCGGTGATCGTGCCCAGCTGCGAGGCCGGGGGGCGCACCAGCGTGCGCTCGGCCACGCCCGGCTCGCCCTTGGCGATCAGGAACGACGTCACCGCCTCGCCGATGCCCACGTCGCGGATCGCGTCTTCCAGCTTGAATCGCGGGTTGGGGCGGTAGGTCTGGGCCGCGCGCCGCAGGGCCTGCTGATCCTTCGCGGTGAAGGCGCGCAGCGCGTGCTGGACGCGGTTGCCCAACTGGCCAAGGATGTCTTCGGGCACGTCGTCGGGGTTCTGGGTGCAGAAATAGACGCCGACGCCCTTCGACCGGATCAGCCGGGCAACCTGCTCGACCTTGTCCACCAGCGCCTTGGGCGCGCCGTCGAACAGCAGATGCGCCTCGTCGAAGAAAAAGACGAGCTTCGGCTTCTCGGGGTCGCCCACTTCGGGCAATTGCTCGAAAAGCTCCGACAGCAGCCACAGCAGCAGCGTCGCGTAAAGCCGCGGAGAGGCCATCAGGCGGTCGGCGGCAAGGATGTTCACCCTTCCCCGCCCATCGGGATCGACCCGCATCAGATCAGAGAGGTCCAGCGCCGGTTCGCCGAAAAATCCGGTCGCGCCCTCGTTTTCCAGCACCAGAAGCGCGCGCTGGATCGCCCCGATGGAGCTTTGATCGACCCGCCCATAGCGCAGCCCGATCTCGGCGGCATTCTCGCCCAGAAAGACCAGCATGGCCTGAAGATCCTTCAGATCGAGGATCGGCAGCCCCTCTTCGTCGGCAAGGCGGAAGGCCACGTTCAGCACGCCCTCCTGCACCTCCGACAGATCCATCAGCCGCGCGAGCAGCAGCGGCCCCATCTCGGTCACCGTGGCGCGGACCGGGTGGCCCTTTTCGCCGAAGACATCCCAGAAGGTGACGGGCATGGCGGCGTAACCGATGTCGGCCAGCCCGATCTTCGCCGCCCGTTCGGCGAAGGGCCGGGCCAGCTTGCCCGTGGGATCGCCCGGCATGGCGAGGCCCGCAAGATCGCCCTTCACATCCGCGAGGAACACCGGAACGCCCGCGGCCGAGAACCCTTCCGCCAGCACTTGCAGCGTCACCGTCTTGCCCGTGCCGGTCGCCCCCGCGATCAAGCCGTGGCGGTTTGCATAGCGCAGCAGCAGCGCCTGCCGCGTGCCGTAATCCGCACCGCCACCGCCCACGAAGATATCGTCACTCATCCCCCGACCCTTTCACCGACTGGCCCGACCAACCGGGCGGTGCAACAATACAATCTTAACCTTTCGATGCCACCCTTCGACTGCTCCGGCCCGTCATGTTGCGGGCTGCGGGCGTTCCTCCCTGACAGACTGGCCGCGCCTTCGGGCGCGGTTTTTTCGCTGACGGCAGTTTGACACGGAACTGTTAGATTCCCGTTGACGCAGGGGTTTTAAGGCCGTAGCGTCCACCTTGCAAAAGTCGGCCAGTCCGACGGGGAGAGAAAAATCAAAAAGAAAAGGGCCTTTAACGGGCCCTTTTCCTTTTGCATTCCGGCGCCCCCTGCGGCGGTTTTCCGCCCCTGCCCCTGCCTGTCGCCCCGAATTCGGCCCTGACACCGTCGGGTCGGCGTGGTAATCGGGGGCAACCGAAATGCCTTACCTCAGGAAGACCCCAATGCTGAAGAAGACCACGGCCCTGCCGCTTCTCATCGCGCTTGCGCTTGCCACGGGCGTGCAGGCGCAGACGACCACGGCCCCCGCCGCGACTGCGACCACCTCTGGCGCCGCGACGACGGGCAAGGAGGCACCGGGCACGCCCTATGTCAAATCGACCAGCGGCGATTGGGAACTGCGCTGCGTGCATACGGCGGATGGCCACGATCCCTGCCAGCTTTACCAGCTGGTGAAGGACAAGACGAACAACCCGGTGGCCGAATTCGCCATCACCGACCTTCCTGCCGGGCAGGCCGCGGTGCTGGGCGGCACGATCGTCACGCCGCTCGAGACGATGCTGCCGCCGGGCGTGCACCTCAAGATCGACTCCGCGGAAGAGAAATCCTACGACTTCCTGTTCTGCAACCGCACGGGCTGCGTCTCGCGCGTTGGGTTCACCGCAAAGGAAGCCGAGGCGATGAAGAAGGGCAAGGACATCACGATGACCATCGTGCCCGTCGCGGCCCCCGATCAGCCGGTGCAACTGACCGTGTCGCTGAAGGGCTTCAGCGACGGGATCGCCGAAGTCACCAAGATCAACGAGGCGAACCGTGCGGCGGTCGGCAAGCTGACCGCGCCGCCGAAGCTGACGCTGCCGAGCGTGGCCCCGCCGGCCAAGAAGTAAGGGCACAAGCCTGAAACCGGAACGCCGCCCCAAGGGGCGGCGTTCGTCGTTTCCGGCCCTCTGCGGGATCAGATCCGCTTCAGCGCCAGCACCGCGTTCAGGCCCCCGAAGGCGAAGGCGTTCGACAGCACCACATCGACCTGCGCCTCGCGCGCTTCGTTGGGGACGACATCCAGCGCGCATTCCGGGTCGGGCTCTTCATAGCCGATGGTGGGGGCGATGACGCCGTCGCGCAGCGCCATGATGCAGGCCAGCAGTTCCACCGCGCCGGTGCCGCCGATCAGGTGGCCGTGCATCGACTTGGTGGACGAGATCATCAGCTGGTCGGCATGATGGCCGAAGACATCGGCCACGGCCGCGCATTCGGTCTTGTCGTTGGCCGCCGTCCCGGTGCCGTGGGCGTTGATATAGCCCACCTGATCGCCGTTCAGTTTCGCATCGCGCAGCGCGCCCGCGATGGCGCGCGCCGCGCCCTGTTTTGACGGCATGACGATATCGGCCGCGTCCGAGGTCATGGCAAAGCCCACCACCTCGGCAAGGATCTCGGCCCCGCGCGCGCGGGCATGGTCGTAATCCTCGAACACGAAGATCGCCGCGCCCTCGCCCTGCACCATGCCGTTGCGGTTGGCGCTGAACGGGCGGCAGGCGTCCTTGGACATGACGCGCAAGCCTTCCCAGGCCTTGATGCCGCCGAAGCAGAGCATGGATTCCGACCCGCCCGTCAGCATCGCCTTGGTCGCGCCCGACCGGATCATCTGGAAGGCCAGCCCCATCGCGTGGTTCGAACTGGCGCAGGCGGTCGCCACCGTGAACGAGGGGCCGCGCAGGTTGAATTCCATCGACAGGTGACTGGCGGCCGCGTTGTTCATCAGCTTCGGGACGACGAAGGGATGGACGCGGTTCTTCCCCTCTTCATAGACCGTGCGGTAGTTCTCGTCCCAGGTGTTGACCCCGCCCGCCGCGGTGCCCAGCACCACGCCCGCCTCATATCCCAGATGCCCGTCGAAGTTCAGCCCGGCCTGCGCCAGCGCCTGCTTGGCGGCGATCAGGGTGAACTGGGTGAAGCGGTCGTAAAGGACGATCTGCTGGCGGTTGAAATGCGCCTCGGGGTCCCAGCCCTTGACCTGTCCGCCGATCCGGATCGACAGGCGGTCCACATCGCGGATGTCCAGCTCGTCGATCCCGCAGCGGCCGTCGCGGAAGGCCGCAAAGGTTCCCTCGACGTCCTGGGCCAGCGCGTTGACGGTGCCCGCGCCGGTAATGACAACGCGTTTCATCCGTGCTGCTCGGCCACGAGCTTCTCGACCGCGGCGACGATCGACCCGACGGTGGAGATGTCGAAATCGGCGTTCTGCTCGGGTTCGTTCGCGTTGAACGGGACCGAGATGTCAAAGGCTTCCTCGATCGCGAAGATCGACTCGACCAGCCCCAGGCTGTCGATCCCGAGGCTTTCGAGCGTCGCCTCCGGCTTCACGTCGCTCACCTCGAGCACTGCCTGCTGGGCAATGATCGAAAGGACCGTGTCTTTCACATCCGCAGCCATTGCTGTCCCCGCTTGTCGCCGTTCCGTCCCCGGGGGCCGCGCGGCCGTTCGCCAGGGTCGGGGCTATTTAGTCAGACTTGGTGAGCTTGGAAACCGCTTTTTGCAACTCGGCCACCTGCGCCATCAGACGCGGAAGGCGGCGAAAGCCCTTGTAGGACTCCACATGCCCTTCCATCTTGATGGCCGGATAGCCAAGGATCACGCGACCTGCGGGCACGTTGGTGAAGATCTTCGACCCGCCGCCCGCGATCACATCGTTTCCGATCACGATATTGTCGTTGACGCCGACCTGACCGGCCAGCACCACGCGGTCGCCAACCCGCACGGAGCCCGCGATGCCCACCTGCCCGCAGAGCAGGCAATGCTCGCCCACGATGACGTTGTGGGCTACCTGCACGAGGTTGTCGATCTTCGTGCCGTTGCCTACCTGCGTGTCGCGGATCGTGCCGCGGTCCACCGTCGCGTTGGCCCCGATCTCGACGTCGTCGCCGATCCGGACCGAGCCCAGCGAATGGATGCGCGTCCAGGCCTGTTCGCGGATCTCCTCGCGCTGGCCGAGGGTCGAGCGGATCTCCTCCACGCCGGATTTCTCGGGCGTGACGAAGGAAAAGCCATCGCCCCCGATCGCGGCGCCCGGCTGGGCCACGAAACGGTCGCCGATCCTGACGTTCGGGCCGATCCGCACGCCTTGCAAGAGCAGCGCATCCGCCCCGATCAAGGCGCCTTCGGCGATGGAGACATGCGAGGCGATCCGCGCGCGCGGACCGATCTTCACCCCGCGCCCGATCACCACGAAGGGCCCGATGGCCGCGCCCGCGCCGATCTCGGCCGAGGGATCGACGATGGCGGCGGGATGCACGCCCGGCGCGATCTCGGGGCCGGGATCGAAGACGCGGGTCAGGCCGGCCATGGCCAGACGCGGGCGGGCGACGAAGATCGCGGCCCTGAGCCCAAGCGCCTCCCAGTCCGCGCCGTCCCAGAGAAGCGCGGCCCGCGCCTTTCCGGCCCTGAGGCCCTCGGCGTATTTCGGGCTCATCGCAAGGGCCAGATCATCCGCGCCCGCGCCCGAGGGTTCCGCCGCGCCGCGTACGGTCAGGCCGATGTCCCCGACCGCCCGGCCGCCAAGCGCGGTTGCGATATCCCCGATACGATGCACCATCTCAGCTCCGCCGTTCCGGGCGCAAGTGACGCGCGCCCGCTTTCGGCTTAGTTGCCTTTGAAGGGGAACGCCACCCCCGCCTGCTGCAAGGCGACGGCGACCTTGGCGTCGCGCCCGTAGATGTCGCGCCGATATTGCATGTGGCCCGTCAGCGACGGCACGGCGGTGAAATAGACCAGATGCACCGGCACCGGCGTCTTCAGCCCGATCGTCGTTTCCTTCTTCGTGTCCAGCACAGACTGGAATTCCTGTTTCGGATCGGTGCTTTGCCGCGCGAGGATCACGTAAGCCAGGTCAAAGGGCTTTTGCAGGCGCACGCAGCCGTGGCTGTAGGCGCGCACCGTGTTCTTGAAGAGCCACTTGGTCGGCGTGTCGTGCAGGTAGATGTTGTAGCGGTTGGGGAACATGAACTTCACCAGCCCAAGCGCATTGCCGTCCGAAGGCGGCTGCTTGAGCAGGTAGGGGAAGGTGTCGCCGGTATATTGGTTGAAATCGACCGTGCTGCGGTCCACGACGTTGCCCGCCGTATCTACAAGCTGCAACTGGCCGTCGGCGGTCGGGTCCTTCTGCATCGCGGGCAGATATTCCTTTGACATGATCGAGCGCGGCACGTTCCACGTCGGGTTCACGTCCAGATAGCGGATGCGGTCCGAGAACTCGGGCGTTTCCTTCTTCCCGTCCGCGCTTGCCTGCCCGATGATCGCGGGCGTGCGGAAGGTCACCTTGCCGTCGTCGATCACCTCGGCGCTGTAGTCGGGCAGGTTCACCCAGACATGCCGCGCGCCAAGATCGCGCGGCAGCCACCGCCAGCGTTCCAGCGCGACATCGACCGCCTTCAGCCGCTCGAGGGCGGGCACGTTCACCTCGCCCAGCGTCACCTTCTCGGCCTTGCCATCGACCATCAGGCCGTGATCGGCCTGAAAGCGCATCACCGCGCCGGTCAGCGCGTCGTCATAGCTCGCGCTGGCCGTCGGGGCGAGGTAGCCCATCGCGATCAGCCGGTTGCGCAGGCTCACCACGTCGGGACCGCTCTGGCCCGGCAAAAGCGCCTTGGCCGTGACCTGCGGACCCCAGCCGCCGCGGTCGATCAGCCGCGTCAGCTTGACCTTCTCGCGCATCAGGGCGGCATATTGCCATTCCTGCGGCATCAGCCCGCGCATGTAGGCCACCGGGTCGGCCGCCGTGGCCAGCGAGGTCAAAAGCGCCGTCTGATCGGGGCGCTGGATCTTGCGCACCATGTTCACTTCGATCTTCGCAGGATCAAGGATGCCGCTCTGCACATCTGTGGCATAGCGCAGGAAATCCTCGGTCATGCGGACCTCGACCAGCGCGCGGTCGCGCTCGGTCGCGGCCGACCCAAGCGCCGTCTCGAGCCCCGCAAGGTCGTAACGCTCGGCCGGAAGCGCCTGATCGGTCACATGGTCAAGCGCCTCGAGAAAGGCCGCGCGCCGCCCGGCATCGGCCGCATCGGTCCAGAGCGGCTGGTAATCCCGGGCGCGGTAAAAGGCCGCCATGGCCGGGTCCTTGCCCGCCGCGACGGCGAGCGCCTGCGCAAAGGCCGTGTCCTCGGCGCGAACCGGCGCGCCCGACAGTTGCGCGGCAAGGACCGCCGCCCCGATCGTCAAGAACCGCCAGCCACGATAGCCCATCTCGTCCTCGCCCCTTCCCGAAGGCGCGGGGGCCCCGGGTCGCCCCGTCGGCGCCCAAGGCGCATTTCCCCGCCATTCCGGGTATTTGCGCCCAATCCGCGGGCGCTGTCCATGCCCGCGCGCAACATGTCCCTGCGCTGTCGCCCGGCGGCAACGCTTGCCCCAGACGGGTCCGAAAGCCCCCGAAAAAGCCCCCGAACCGGCCCCGCGCCGGGGCGATTTCAGCGAAAATCCGCCGATTTCCGGCTTCGTCCCGGTGCTCCGTTCAGTGTTATTTGGAAAATTCCGCGGTGCGTGGCATAAAAACGGCACATCGGGGGATGTGGAGACAAGGGCGCGCGAAAACGCGTGTTCGATCAATAAACTGGACAGGCATACAGGCATGACCCAAGAACCTTCGTCAGGGATGACGCGTCGCGGATTGTTGCGCGTCTTCGCAGCTTCGACCGTCGCCGCAGCACCCACCTACGCCAATGCATTCGGGCTTTTGCGCGGTGCGGGCAATGTGCGCCGGGTGCGCATGTATTCGGGCCGCAGCGGCGAGTCGCTTGACGCGGTTTACTGGGTCGAGGGCCAGTACATTCCCGAGGTGATGAAGCAGATCAACTACTTCATGCGCGACTGGCGGGTGGACGAACAGCACGTCATGGCGCCCCAGACGGTGGACATCATCGCGGCCACTCACAAGCTTCTGGACACCTCCGAACCCTACATGCTGCTGTCGGGCTATCGCAGCGCGGCGACGAACGCGCTGTTGCGGCGCCAGTCCCGCGGCGTGGCTCTGCATTCGCTGCACATTCCGGGCGAAGCGGCGGACCTGACGCTCAAGACGCGCTCGGTTCACCAGATCTACAACGCGGCCTGGTCCTGCCAGGCGGGCGGCGTCGGCAAATACATCCGGTCGGACTTCGTGCACATGGATTGCGGCCCGGTCCGCACCTGGCACGGCTGAACAACGACGCGTCACGGGGCCGATCAGGGCCCCGCGGACGGGGGCGCCTTCGGGCGCCCTTTTGATTCCGGCTTGCCCGATCCCCGCCGCTCGGCCAGAACTGGTCTGAGCACAGCACCGGAATTGCCATGACCGCGCCCGACTACGACAGCCTGATCGACGCCGAAACCTGGGCCTTCATCCGCGAGACGGACCGCTGGTATCCGCCCGAGACGGCGACCTACAGCATCGACCGGCAGCGCGAGATCTACAACGCGATGTGCCGCGCCTTCTTTCAGGGCTACCCCGAGGGCGTGACGGCGACGGACCGGGCCCTTGGCGGTGTGCCCTGCCGGATCTACGAGACGGGCACGCCGGCCGCGACGGTGGTCTATTTCCACGGCGGGGGCTTCGTCGTGGGCGGGCTCGACAGCCATGACGATGTCTGCGCCGAAATCTGCGCCGCGACGCAGGCGCGGGTCGTGTCGGTCGATTACCGCCTTGCGCCCGAACACAAGCACCCGGCCGCCTTCAACGACAGCCTTGCCGCGACGCGCGCGGTGCTGGCCGCCCTGCCCGGCCCGATCGTTCTGGCCGGCGACAGCGCGGGCGGCGGGCTGGCCGCGGCGGTGTCCCACGCCCTCATGCCCGAGCCGCGCCTTGCCGGGCAGGTGCTGATCTACCCCGGCCTTGGCGGCGACGTGGATCGCGGCAGCTACCGCATCCACGAGAACGCGCCGATGCTGACGCGCAACGACGTGCTGTTCTACCGCGAAACCCGCTACGAGGGCGGCGAGGAGCCCCCCGACGACGTGACCGCCGCCCCGCTCTGGGCGCCCTCGTTCGAGGGGCTGCCGCCGACGGTCGCCTTTTCCGCCGAATGCGATCCGCTGGCCGACGATGCGCGCCATTACTGCGGGCTGATCGGGGCCGAAGGGGGCCGCGCCCATTGGGTGCTGGAGCCGGGCCTTGTTCACGGCTACCTGCGCGCCCGCCGCTCGGTCGCGCGCGCCCGTGAGAG
This sequence comes from Paracoccaceae bacterium, assembly GCA_028875855.1. Taxonomy (GTDB): domain Bacteria; phylum Pseudomonadota; class Alphaproteobacteria; order Rhodobacterales; family Rhodobacteraceae; genus Solirhodobacter. The sequence continues at coordinate 27,553 of JAGWVA010000020.1, read as the reverse complement.
CTTCGCCCGGATCACGGACGCCCTCGGCGCGCTCTGCCGGGGCGACTGGCCCTATGGCGGCGACCGATGACCGCGCCCCTGCCGAACATCGCCCATTGGACGGAACGCTGCGACATGGCGGCCGCCTTCCGCTGGACCGCGCGGCTGAACATGCACGAGGCGGTCGCCAACCACTTTTCGCTGGCCATCAACGAGACCGGCACGCGGTTCCTGATGAACCCCAACGCGCGGCATTTCGCCCGCATCCGTGCCTCTGACCTCATCGAGATCGACGCGGACGACGCGACCACGCTTACCCGTCCGGATGCGCCCGATCCGACGGCATGGGGCCTGCATGGTGCGATTCACCGCGCCTGCCCGCATGCGCGCTGCGTCATGCATGTGCATTCGATCCACGCGACCGTTCTGGCCTGCCTCGACGATCCGCGCCTGCCCCCGCTCGACCAGAACGCCGCGATGTTCTTTGGCCGGCAGGCGATCGACACGGGCTACGGCGGCATGGCCTTCGAGGCGGAAGGCGCGCGCTGCGCGGCCCTTCTGGCCGACCCGAAGCTGAGCGTGATGATCATGGGAAACCATGGCGTGCTGGTGATCGGCGACAGCGTCGCCGCCGCCTTCAACCGGCTTTACTATTTCGAGCGCGCGGCCGAGACCTATATCCGCGCCCTGCAAACCGGGCAGAAGCTGCGCATCCTGTCCGATGCCGTGGCCGAAAAGACCGCGCGGGAATGGGAAGACTATCCCACCGGCCCCGCCGCGCATCTGTCCGAACTGCGCGCGATCCTGGACGCCGAAGGGTCGGACTACGCGAACTGAACGGGGCAAGCGCCCGATTTTTCGACGAAAAATCGCGCCCAGTCAGTTGCCCGCCGCCTCCATCCGCCGATGCGCGATGACCTCTTCCAGCCAGCCGAGCCGCATCTCGGGCACGGAGGACAGCAGCAGGTCGGTGTAATCGTCGAAGGGCGGCGCCAGCACCTCGGTCTTGGTGCCATAGCGCACGACCTCGCCGCGATACATAACCGCGATGGAATCCGCGATCGCCTTCACGGTCGCCAGATCGTGCGTGATGAAGAGATAGGCCACCCCCTCCACCTTCTGGAGGTTCAGCAAGAGCTTCAGGATGCCATCCGCCACCAGAGGGTCGAGCGCGCTCGTCACCTCGTCGCAGATGATGAGCTTGGGCTTCGCCGCCAGCGCACGCGCGATGCACACGCGCTGCTTCTGGCCGCCCGACAGCTCGGCCGGATAGCGGTCGATGAAGCCCTTGCCCATCTCGATCTCGTCCAGCAACTCCTGCACTCGCCTGCGTTTTCCCTCGCCCTTCAGGCCGAAGTAGAATTCCAGCGGGCGGCCGATGATCGTGCCGACCGTGTGGCGCGGGTTCATCGCCACATCGGCCATCTGGTAGATCATCTGCAACTCGCGCAGATCGTCGCGCGTGCGATTGGCGAAGGCGGGCGTAAGGTCGCGCCCGTCAAAGCGGATGCGGCCCGACCGGGGCGGCAGAAGGCCGGTGATGACGCGCGCCAGCGTTGACTTGCCCGAGCCGGACTCCCCCACGACGGCCAGCGTCTGGCCTTGCCGCAGCTCGACCGTCACGTCCTTCAGCACATCGAAATGCGTGCCGCGATAGCGCGCGGTCACGTGATCGACGCTCAGCACCACGGGCGAGGTTGCGGGCTTGGCGGGATGCTCGATCTGCCGGACCGAGACGAGCGCCTTGGTATAGGCCTCGCGCGGGGCGTTGATGATCTGGTCCGCCGACCCCTTTTCGACCATTTTCCCGTGCCTTAGCACAAGAATGTCATCCGACACCTGCGCCACCACGGCCAGATCGTGGGTGATGTAGAGCGCGGCCACCCCGGTGTCGCGGATCGCTTCCTTGATCGCGGCCAGCACGTCGATCTGCGTCGTCACGTCCAGCGCCGTCGTCGGCTCGTCGAAGATCACGAGGTCGGGCTTGGGGCAAAGCGCCATCGCCGTCATCGCCCGCTGCAACTGCCCGCCCGACACCTGGTGCGGGTAGCGGTTGCCGAAGCTTTCCGGGTTCGGCAGGCCCAGCTTGGCGAACAGCATCACCGCGCGCTTCTCCGCCTCGGCCCGCGTGCTCAGACCGTGTTGCAGGCTCGTCTCGATCACCTGATCCATCAGCCGCTTGGCCGGGTTGAAGGCGGCCGCGGCGGATTGGGCGACATAGGTCACCCGGTCGCCGCGGATGGCGCGCAAGGCGCGCGGGCCCGCGGCGCGGATCTCTTGCCCCCCAAGCCGGACCTCGCCCCCCGTCAGGCGCACGCCGCCCCGCCCGTAGGACATGGCCGAAAGCCCGATGGTCGATTTGCCCGCCCCGGATTCGCCGATGAGCCCCAGCACCTTGCCCTTTTCCAGCGTCAGCGAGACACCGTCCACGATCACGATGTCCTGCGGCGGCTCGCCCGGCGGATAGGCCGTGGCCTCGATCTTCAGATTGCGGATGTCGAGGATCAGGTCAGCCACCGCGCCCCCCTTTCAGACTGCTCGTGCGGGTCAGCACCCAATCCGCCACGAGGTTGACGGAAATCGCCAGAAGCGCGATGGCGATGGCGGGGTAAAGCGCGGCCGGAATGCCGTAGACGATCCCGTCCTTGTTCGACTTCACGATCCCGCCCCAGTCCGCCATCGGTGGCTGCACGCCAAGGCCAAGGAACGAAAGCGTGGACAGCAGCAGCACCTGGAAGATGAAGCGCATCCCCATCTCGGCCACCAGCGGCGACAGGGCGTTGGGCAGGATCTCGCGGAAGATGATCCACATCCGCCCCTCGCCCCGCAGCCGCGCGGCCTCGACGAAATCCATGACGGTGATGTCCACCGCCACCGCGCGCGCAAGGCGGAAGACGCGGGTGGAATCCAGCAGCCCCATCACAAGGATGAGCGTCACCACCGTGACCGGCATGACCGACAGCACGACCAGCGCGAAAATCAGCGAGGGGATCGACATGAGGAGATCGACCGTGCGCGAGAGCACCTGATCGACCCAGCCGCCGATCACCGCCGCGGTAAAGCCGAGGATCGAGCCGGTGGTGAAGCTCAGAACCGTCGCCGCCGTCGCGATGGCGATGGTGGTGCGCCCGCCATAGATCATCCGGCTGAGCAGGTCGCGCCCGATGCTGTCCGTGCCCAGCAGGAACTTGGCCGAAGACGGGTCCCAGACGCCGCCCACCACATCGGCAAAGCCGTAGGGGGCGATCAGCGGGGCGAAGATGGCGGCCAGGAAATAGGCCGCGGTGATGGCAAGCCCGATCAGGGCGGAAAGGGGAATGCGTGTCATTTCGGATGCCTCAACCGCGGGTTGGCGAGGATCGAGACGACGTCGGCCACGACGTTCAGCCCGATATAGACGGCGGCGAAGATCAGGCCCACGGCCTGCACCACCGGCACGTCCCGCTTGGCGACATGGTCAACGAGGTATTGCCCCATGCCGGGATAGACAAAGACGACCTCGGTCACGACGACGCCCACGACAAGATAGGCAAGGTCCACCATCAGCACGTTGACGATCGGCGAGATGGCATTGGGAAAGGCGTGGCGCCAGATGATGCGGAAGGGGCGCAGGCCCTTGAGTTCCGCCGTCTCGATATAGGCCGACTGCATGACGTTCAGGATCGCCGCCCGCGTCATGCGCATCGTGTGCCCGACCGACACCAGCACCAGCACCATGACCGGCAGCGTGACTGCGTGAAGTTTCTCCCAGAAGCTCATGGAATCGAACACGGTCGAGACCGAGGGCGCAATCGGGTATTCCACCGCGAGGAAGAACATCAGGATGTAGCCCAGCAGGAATTCGGGCAGCGATACGGTGGCGAGCGTGATCGCCGACAGCACCTTGTCCGGCCAGCGGCCTTCGTAGAGCGCCGAGACAAGGCCCAGCAGGACCGACAGCGGCGCGATGATCGCGGCCGAGACGCCGGCCAGAAAGAGCGTGTTCGCAAGCCTGCCGCCGATCTCTGTCGCGATGTCCTGCCCATTGGCGAGCGATTTGCCAAGATCGCCGTGCAACACCCCGAAAAGCCATTGGAAATAGCGGATGTAGGCCGGCTGGTTCAGACCCATCTGCGCGCGCAGGTTGGCCAACGCCTGGGGCGTTGCCTGCTGACCGAGGATCGCCTGCGCCACGTCGCCCGGCAGAATCTGCGTGCCTGCGAAGATCAGCACGGACACCGCCAGCAGCAGGAGGATACCCAGCGCAACGCGCTGGGTAACGAGTTTCAGGACCGGGTGCATCCGATCAGGCCTGCCAGCATTTCACCGCGGCAAGGCCGTTCATCATGTCCTGGTTGGCGTTGTCCACCCAGCCGGCCACCTTGTCCTTGCGGTAGGCCGAGATGAAGTTGTTGAACATCGGGTTGATGAGCCCGCCCTCGTCGCGCATCATCCGGCCGGCCTCGCTGTACATCTGCTTGCGCTTGGCCTTGTCGAGCTCCGCGCGCGCCTCGACGATCAGCTTGTCGAAACCCGGCACCTTGAAGCGCGTGTCGTTCCAGGCCGCGCTCGACAGATAGGCCGTGGAATACATCTGGTCCTGCGTCGGCCGCCCGCCCCAGTAGGACGCGCTGAAGGGCTGCTTGTTCCAGACGTCGTTCCAGTAGCCGTCCGCCGGCTCGCGCTTGATGGTGATGTCGATCCCGGCCTTCTTGGCCGATTGCTGGAACAGCGCCGCCGCATCGACCGCGCCAGGGAAGGCCGCATCCGAGGTGCGCAGCAGGACCGAGCCGGAATGGCCGGACTTCTTGTAATGGAAGGCCGCCTTTTCCGGGTCGTAGGTGCGCTGCGGGATCGAGCTGTCGAACAGCGGAACCGAGGCGTTCACCGGCATGTCGTTGCCCACCGAGCCGTAGCCCGACAGGATCTTCTGCACCATCTCCTCGCGGTTGATCGCAAGCTTCAGCGCCATCCGCAGGTCGTTGGACGAGAACGGGTCGGTGTCGCAGAACATGTTGAAGCAGTAGAAGCCGTGGCCCTGCACCGCATCCACCGTCACGTTCGGCGCGCGCTTGAGAAGGTTCGCGACCTTCGGATCGACCGAGTTGACCATATGCACCTGGCCCGACTGCAGCGCCGCGTTGCGGGCGGTTGCGTCGTTGATGACCAGCATCGTCACGGTGTCGAAATGGCCCACGCTGGAATCCCAGTGGTTGGCGAATTTCTCCATCACGACGCGCACGCCCGGCTCGAAGGTCTTGAGCTTGTAGGGCCCGGTGAAGATGCCGCTGTCGGGCTTGTCCATCCCGCCGTTCGGCTGGATCGCAAGGTGATAGTCGGCCAGCAGGTAGGGAAGGTCGGCGTTGCCGGATTTCAGCGTCACGACGAAGTTGTCGCCATCGACCTTCATGCTTTCGATGCTTTGCAGGATGCCGAAGGCGCCCGATTTCGACTTCTTGTCCGAATGCCGCTGGATCGTCTTCAGCACGTCATCGGCAGTCATCGTCTTGCCGTTGTGGAACTCGACCCCCTTGCGGATCTTGAAGGTCCAGACCTTCGCATCCGGGCTCGAGGTGAAGCTTTCGGCCAGCGAGGGTTCGATATCGCCGTTCGCGGCAACGGTCGTCAGATAGTTGCCGATTGTCGAGATATACATGAACGGCACCTGGCTCGCCGCCAGGGCCGGATCGAGCGAGTTCGTGCTTTCGCCGCCGCCAAGGCCCATCATCAGCGTGCCGCCCTTCTTGGGCGTCGCGGCCCGGGCCGCGGTGCCCAGAAGCGTATCGGCCATCGCCGCACCGACGCCAAGCGCCGCGGCCCGACCAAGGAAGGCCCGGCGAGAGATCAGCCCCGCCGCCACCCGCCCTGCGAAGTGATTGAGTTCATCAGACATTTGTCGCTCCCTGTGGTTTGGTTTTTTTCATTGATTGAAGAATCAATAACCCGCATTTGGACGATCGGGCAAATGTTTATTCCTCGATCCGTTGCCTTTCGCCTTCACCCGCCTACACATGATCGCGCGCAATCCCGTCCTGCACGTGACGGTGCAGGACTCTTTGCGCGCCGTCAAAGGCTTCCATTTCGGCGTTAAGGTAAAAACTGTTCCGGTCGGACCACATCTCGCACCGCGCCTCTGTGCGCAGATGCACGCCGTCGCGGATCATTTCCTGCGTCCAGTGACAGACCCCGCGCGCCGAAAGCGGGTCGTCGGGGTGAATCGTCCAGACCTCGCGCGCCACCGATCCGGTGATCAGCCCGTGGTCGAGGTTCTCGGCCATGCCGAAGTCGTCCTCGATCACAAGGCTCACGATGCCGGTGCGCTGGTCCACCTCGGTGCGCCGCACATGCGCGGGGGGCCGGATCGCCCGCTCGCGCAGCGCCGGCGCGGCTTCGGCTTGGGGAAAGGTCCATTCCGCCCCCTGCGCCGCCCGCCGCACCGGCAGATCCAGGTTGCCCCCGGTCAGCGTCAGCGTCGCGGCCTCGGGCGCGGGCCAGATCATCGGCCAGTAGCTCGATGACACCGCCACCCGCAGCCGGTGCCCCTCCGGCAGGCGATAGGCGATGTGGTCGAGGGCCAGGGTCACCTCGACCTCCGTGCCGGGCACCAGCGGTTCGGGGCTGGCGTGCCCGCCACGGTGGCTGAGGTTCAGCACACCCCATGTGATCCGCGTCGCCGCCCCGTCGGGATGGATGTGATTGAGCCGGACCGCGATCTGCGCCTGCGGCCGATCCGACCGAAGCCGCAACCGCAGGACGGGCGCGCCGACGATGTCGGTCTGCGCCATCGGCGCGCTGTCGAAACAGGCGGAATAGGCATCGTCCGCGCGCTGATCCCCAGGCATTTCGGGCCCGAGCCAGATCGCGCAGAACTCGCCCCCCGCCGCGCCGCAGTGCTGGGGCGAGGCGAGCGTCGTGGCGAAGCTGGCCCCCATGCCAAGCGTGCCCGGACCCAGCGGGAGCGTCTGCATCCCGACGTTCGGCGAGGGCCATGCGGGATCGGCAATCCAGCGGCCGGGCCGGTGGTCATACCACGACGCGGGCCGCACGCCGTCCATCAGGTAGGTGCGGTAAGCCGGGTCATCCTCGACCCCGGTCGCCTCATCGCGCAGCCAGCGACCCCACCAGCGCAGCGCCTCCTGCAAGAACCCGATGCGGGGTTCGGGGACGGCGAAATGGGGATATTTATGCACCCATGGCCCGACGATCCCCTTCACCGGGGCGGAAATGTTTTCAACAAGTTGCGGCACGGCGTTCTTGTAACTGTCGCCCCAGCCGCCGACCGCCAGCACCGCCGCCTTGATCGCCCCGTAATCCTCGCAGACCGAGCCGTGCCGCCAGTAGTCGTCGCGGCGCTGGTGGCGCAGCCAGACGGCGGGCAGGAAGGGCTCTGCCTCAAGGCGCTTCAACCACGCCTCGCGCCAATCCCCGCGCAGCGCGGGGTCGGGTGCCCGCGAGGAATAGGACCACATCGTGGCCCCCCAGCCGAGGTTCTCGTTCAGCAGGCAGCCGCCCTTGTAATGGATGTCATCCGCGTAGCGATCGACCGTCGAGCACAGCGTCACGATCGCCTTCAGCGCGGGCGGCTGCAACGCGGCCACCTGAAGCGCGTTGAACCCGCCCCAGCTGATCCCCATCATGCCGACGCGACCGTTCGACCAGTCCTGCGCCGCGATCCAGCCGATCACCTCGCAGGCATCCGCCAGTTCCTGCGCGGTGTATTCGTCCTCCATCAGCCCGTCGCTGTCGCCGTTCCCGCGCATGTCCACCCGCAGGCAGGCAAACCCGTGGCCCGCAAAATAGGGATGCGTCAGCGCATCCCGCGCCGTGGTCCCGTCGCGCTTGCGGTAGGGCAGGAATTCAAGGATCGCCGGAAAGGGCCCCGCCCCCTCGGGCATCCAGACCCGCGCGGACAGACGGCAGCCGTCCGACAGCACGATCGCCATGTCCTCGGTCACGTTGACCTTGTGTGGAAAGTCGGTGACGGTCTGCATGGCTCCCCCCGTTTCCGCCTGCCTATCGGGCAGCGAAGCCGGCCCCGTGTCAACGCGGAACCGGAGAGATAAAGCGTCGTTTCTGCGATAGACGCGGACGCAATCGCAGAGGATGCCCCGGACCATGAGCCAATCCCCGGAAAGGAGCCGCCAATGACCCGCCCGAACATCCTCATCCTCATGGTGGACCAGTTGAACGGGACGCTCTTTCCCGATGGCCCGGCCGACTGGCTGCATGCGCCGAACCTGCGGGCGCTGGCGGATCGGTCGGTGCGCTTTGCCAAGACCTACACCGGCTCGCCGCTCTGCGCGCCGGGCCGGGCAAGCTTCATGTCCGGCCAGTTGCCCCGCCGCACCCGCGTCTATGACAACGCGGCCGAATTCGCCTCGGACATCCCGACCTATGCGCATCACCTTCGCCGCGCCGGGTATCATACTGTTCTGTCAGGCAAAATGCATTTCGTCGGACCCGACCAGATGCACGGTTTCGAGGAACGCCTGACGACCGACATCTATCCCGCCGATTTCGGCTGGACCCCCGATTACCGCAAACCGGGCGAGCGGATTGACTGGTGGTATCACAACCTCGGGTCCGTCACCGGCGCGGGCGTGGCCGAGATCACCAACCAGATGGAATATGACGACGAGGTCGCCTTCATGGCGACGCAGAAGATCTACGACCTCTCGCGCGGGGGGGATGCGCGGCCCTGGTGCCTGACGGTGAGCTTCACCCATCCGCATGACCCCTACGTCGCGCGGCGCAAATACTGGGACCTCTACGAGGATTGCGCGCATCTGGAGCCCGAAGGCCCGGCGATACCCTATGAGGATCAGGACCCCCATTCCAGGCGCCTGATGGACAGCTGCGACTGGCGCGCCTTTGACATCACGCAGGATCATGTTCGCCGCGCAAGGCGCGGATATTTCGCGAATATCTCTTACATCGACGACAAGATCGGCGAGATCCTCGACACGCTGGAACGGACCCGGCAAGAGGCGATCGTCCTGTTCGTGTCGGACCATGGCGACATGCTGGGAGAGCGGGGGCTGTGGTTCAAGATGAACTTCTTCGAAGGCTCGGCCCGCGTGCCGCTGATGATCGCGGCACCCGGCCTTGCCCCGCAGCGGATCGACACGCCGGTTTCGAGCATCGACGTCGCGCCGACGCTTTGCGATCTGGCGGGCGTCTCGATGGCCGAGGTGATGCCTTGGACGGATGGGGAAAGCCTTCTGCCGCTGGCGCGCGGCACGGCGCGCACGGCCCCGGTCGCCATGGAATATGCGGCCGAAGGAAGCTGGGCGCCGATGATCTGCCTGCGGCAGGGGCGCTTTAAATACATCGCCTGTGCGATTGATCCCGAACAGCTTTTCGATCTTGAGGCCGACCCGGACGAGCGGACGAACCTCGCCGCCGACCCCGCGCATGGCGAGACGCTCGCCGCCTTCCGCGCAGTGGCCGAGGCCCGCTGGGACCTGTCGCGTTTCGACGCCGAGGTCCGCGAAAGCCAGGCGCGCCGCTGGGTGGTTTACGAGGCGCTGCGCAACGGCGCCTATTTCCCCTGGGACTTCCAGCCGCTTCAGCGCGCCTCGGAACGCTACATGCGCAACCACATGGACCTGAACGTGCTCGAGGAAAACAAACGCTTCCCGCGCGGGGAATAGGCGAAGGCGCGGCGGATTCCTGTGACATGTCACCGTCACACACCATATGACGTGACGTTCGAATCGTTCCCGGCGCGCTGACGCGGCGTCAGGAATTGACCGATTCACGGAACCTGCCCTAGCGTTTCGACACGGGATCGTGTGGCGAAGACCACACCATAGGGAGGGGACTATGAAGACCAAGATCATCCTGGCGGCGGGTCTTGCCGTTGCCGGAGCGGGCGCGGCCCATGCCGGCGGCATCGACCGGTCGGGCCAGTGGCTCTCGCCGCTGTTTCAGAAGGGAAATTACGCCGAGCTCGGCTTCGGGTCGGTGAACCCGTCGGTCAGCGGTCAGGACGTCGCGCTGTTCGGCGGCAAGAAGACGGGGAACGTCGCGGGAAGCTTCGTGCTGCCCTCGCTGTCGCTCAAGCAGGACCTGACCGACAAGCTGTCCTATGCGATCATCCTCGATCAGGGCTTCGGCGCCGACACGACCTATAGCACGGCGGGCTCGGTCGCGCTTGGCGGCACCAAGGCCAGCGCCACCACGAACGATCTGACCGGCGTCCTGCGCTACAAGCTGAACAAGAACTTCAGCGTCATCGGCGGTCTGCGGGTCGAACAGGCCAGCGGCAACATCACGCTGGGCGGGCTGGCCTATGGCGGGGTCAACGGCTACAACGTCGATCTGAAAAGCAACACGGCCACCGGCTATCTGCTGGGCGTCGCCTACGAGATCCCGGAATACGCGCTGCGCGTGGATCTGACCTACAATTCGTCGATCAAGCACAACTTCGGCACGGTCGAGACGCTGAAGGGCGGCACCATCGGCACCACGCCCACCCCGGTGAACACGCCCGAAAGCTGGAACCTGGAATTCCAGAGCGGGGTAAACAAGTCCACGCTCGTCTTCGGCTCGATCCGCTGGGCGCGGTGGAGCCAGTTCCAGATCAATCCCAAGACCTTCTACGGCCTGACCGGCGGTGGCCTTGTGAACCTGCAGGACACCACGGATTACACTCTGGGCCTTGGCCACAAGTTCACCGACACCTGGTCGGGCGCGATCGCGGTCAATTACGAACCCAAGGGCAAGTCGCTTGTCTCCCCGCTGGCGCCGACGAACGGCAACTACGGCCTGAGCCTTGCGGCGATCTACACGCAGGGCAACGTGAAGGTGACCACGGGCGTGAACTACACGGTGCTGGGCGACGCGCAGGCGCAGACCAGCAACACCGCGCGGGCCACGTTCTCGGGCAACCACGCGATCAGCGTGGGCGTGAAGGTCGGCTTTACCTTCTGATCCGCCGGACCCTTTTGACCAAAGCCCCGCCCGACCGGCGGGGCTTTTTCGTCTTTGCGCAAGATTCGGCTCGCGCTTGCCCCGGCTTTGGGGAAGAAGGCGGATATGAAACCGCAGATCTCCCTCTCCCCCCGCGCCTGGGCCGAACTCTTCCTGCTGTCGCTGATATGGGGCGGGTCGTTCCTGTCGATCCGCCTTGCGCTGGAGGAGGTGGGCGTCTTCACCACCGTCGCCGTGCGCGTGGCGGGCGCGGCGCTCGTGCTGTGGGGCTACGTGCTTGTCCGACGCCTGCCCCTCCCGCGCGAGCCGCGCGTCTGGCTGGCCTTCCTCGTTCTCGGCATCCTGAACAACGCCATCCCCTTCTCGCTCATCACCTGGGGCGAACTGCGCATACCCTCCGGGCTCGCCTCGATCCTGAACGCGGCAACCGCGATTTTCGGCGTGCTGATCGCAAGCCTGGTCTTTGCCGACGAACGGCTGAGCGCGCGCAAGGGCGCGGGCGTGGCGCTTGGCTTTGTCGGGGTGACGACGGCCATCGGCCTTGCCGAGCTGCGCCACTTCGACATCACCTCGCTGTCGCAACTGGCGGTGCTTGGGGCCTCGCTCTCCTATGCCTGCGCGGGCGCCTTTGCGCGGGCCAATACGCGGGGGATCAAGCCGCAGGTGGTGACGGCCGGCATGCTCGCGGGCTCGTCGCTCGTGATGGTGCCGCTGGCGCTCTGGCACGATGGCGTGCCTGCCCTGCCCCATGCGCCGGGCGTCTGGTTCGGACTGGCCTACCTTGCGCTGGCCGCGACCGCGGGGGCCTATCTGCTTTACTACCGCGTCATCGCGGCCGCGGGCGCGGGCAATGCAAGCCTTGTGACGCTGCTGGTGGCGCCCATCGCCATCGTGCTGGGGGCGCTTGTCTTCGGCGAGGCGCTGCATCCCCGCGCCTATCTCGGCTTTGTGCTGCTGGCCTGCGGGCTTCTGGTGATCGACGGCCGCATCCTGCGCCGGCTGCGCCTGCCCCCCAAGAAACCGCGTGAACTTTCCGGTCAAGAACGCTAACCCGGTGTCCGGACAAACCGGACGGATGGCGATGATCTACCAGAGTGCAGCGGAATGGCGGGAGGCCAAGGGCAAGCGCGTGCTGCTTTTCGGCATGTCGGGGCTGGGCAAGACCCATGTGTCGAACATGCTGCGCGAAGGTGGCGGCTGGTTCCACTATTCCGTCGATTACCGCATCGGCACCCGCTACATGGGCGAGCTGATCTCGGACAATTTCAAGCGCGAGGCGATGAAGGTTCCGCTCTTGCGCGAACTGCTGATGACCGACAGCGTCTATATCGCCTCCAACATCACCTTCGACAACCTTGCCCCCCTTTCGACCTACCTCGGCAAGCCGGGCGACCCGTCGAAGGGCGGGCTTGCCATCGCCGAATACCGCCGCCGGCAGGAAGAACACCGCCAGGCCGAGGTCTCGGCGCTGCTGGACACGCCCCATTTCATCGAGAGGGCGAAGAGCATCTACGCCTACGACAATTTCATCTGCGACTCGGGCGGCTCGATCTGCGAGGTGGTGGACCCGTCCGACCCGCGCGACCCCGTCCTGACCGCGCTGTCGGGGAACCTGCTGATGGTCTGGATCAAGGGGGCGGAGTCCAACACCGCCGACCTCATCCGCCGCTTCGACCGCGCCCCGAAGCCCATGTATTACCAGCCGGAGTTTCTGGCCGAGATCTGGGACCGCTACCTGACGCAGAACCGCCTGACGCCGGAGGCGGTCGATCCCGACGCCTTCCTGCGGTGGGGCTACGCCCAGCTTCTGGCCCATCGCCAGCCGCGCTATGCGGCGATGGCCGAGAACTGGGGCGTCACGGTCACCGCCGAAGAGGTCGCGCGCATCAAAAGCCCGGACGATTTCACTGATCTTGTCGCCCAAGCCCTTGAGAGGGCGCGGTAAACGCCCTAACTCCGCTGTCAGCCCCGGAGAAAGACATGCCCATCACCCTGCCCGAGACCCTTCCCGCCTTCGACATCCTGTCGCAGGAAGGCGTCATGGTGATGACCGAGACCCGCGCCGCGCGGCAGGACATCCGCCCGCTCAAGATCGGGCTCTTGAACCTGATGCCGAAGAAGATCCAGACCGAGACGCAGTTCGCCCGCCTGATCGGCGCGACGCCGATCCAGATCGACTTCCGCCTGATCAAGATGACGGAACACGTGTCCAAGCACACCGCCCCCGAGCATATGGAGGCCTTCTACCGCCCCTTTCAGGAGGTGAAGGACGAGAAGTTCGACGGCCTCATCATCACCGGCGCCCCGATCGAGCATCTGCCCTTCGAAGAGGTCACCTATTGGGACGAGCTTTGCGAGGTCATGGACTGGACCCAGACCAACGTGCATGCGACCTTCGGCGTCTGCTGGGGCGGCATGGCGATGATCAACCATTTCCACGGCGTGAAAAAGCACATGCTCGACCACAAGGCCTTCGGCTGCTTCCGCCACAAGGTCATGGTGCCGTCTTCGCCCTATCTGCGCGGCTTCTCGGATGACGTGCTGGTGCCCGTCAGCCGCTGGACCGAGATGCGGCAGGACGAGATCGACGCCGCGCCGGGCCTGACCACGCTGATCGCCTCGGACGACACGGGGCCCTGCCTCGTGGACGACCCGGGCCACCGGGCGCTTTATGTGTTCAACCATTTCGAATACGACAATGACACGCTGAAGCAGGAATACGACCGCGACGTGGCCTCGGGCACGCCGATCAACGTGCCAGCGAACTACTACCCCGACGACGATCCGTCGCGTAAGCCGCTCAACCGCTGGCGCAGCCATGCGCATCTGCTTTACGGCAACTGGATCAACGAGATCTACCAGACCACGCCTTACGACCTGTCCGAAATTGGCCGCGCTTGAGCTTCTCCTGATCGGCACGCTGACGAGCACCTTCGTCGCCGTCACCGAGCGCCGCGCCAAACGGCGCGAGGTGCAGGCGCTTAAGGACTTTCCGCCGACAGGGCGGCTTCTGACCGTGAACGGCGCGCGCGTCCATGCCCATACCGAGGGCAAGGGGCCGGACCTCGTCCTGCTGCACGGCGCCTCGGGCAATACGCGGGAATTCACGTTTCACCTCGTGGACCGGCTCAAGGGCGACTACCGCGTGACCGCCTTCGACCGGCCCGGCCTTGGCTGGTCCGACCCGATCCCCGACGGCCATGACCCCCGCGCGCAGGCGCGCCACCTTCAGGCGGCGGCGGCCGAACTGGGCCTGACGCGCCCCCTTGTCCTCGGTCAAAGCTACGGCGGGGCGGTGGCGCTTGGCTGGGCGCTGACCGCGCCCGACGACACCGCGGGCCTCGTGATCGTCTCGGGCGCCTCGAACCCCTGGCCCGGGACCCTGGGGCGCTGGTATCAGCTCACCTCCAGCCGGATCGGGCGCAGCGCCGTGATCCCGCTCGTGACCGCCTTTGCAAGCCACGGGCAGATCGTGACCACGATCACCGAAATCTTTGCCCCCGAAGCCGTGCCGCGGGGCTATACCGACTACGTGGGCGTGCCGCTGACGATCCGCCGGCTTGTGCTTGCGGAAAATGCGCTTCAGGTGAACGGCCTGCTGCCCCATGTGCGCGAGATGGCCCCGCTTTACCCCGGGCTCGACCTGCCCGTGGAGATCGTGCACGGCACGGCCGACACGATCGTTCCGATGGACATCCATTCCGAACCGCTGTCGCGCCAGATCCCCGGCGCGGTGCTGACGCGGCTCGAAGGCGCGGGCCACATGCCCCATCACACCCGCCCCGACGACGTGATCGCCGCGATCCACCGCGCCGCCGCCCGCGCCGGATTGCGCTGACCGGCCCGATCGCCATACTGGTCGCAAAGCGAGGTGACCCCATGACCCTTCCCTTCGGCGGCGCGATCACGAAATACCTTGAGAAGGAAGCCCCCGATCACATCCGCAAGGCGATCGAGAGGGCGAACAAGCATGACATCTCATCGAAGTCCTACCCCTACGCCGAGGAGATGAAGGACAAGGACTACGAAGACCACATGGGCCGGCTGCAGATCGAACTGGCCAAGCTGCAGGCCCATATCCGCGACACCGGCAAGCGGCTGGTGGTGCTGTTCGAGGGGCGCGACGCCGCCGGCAAGGGCGGCACGATCCGCCGCGTGACCGAGAACCTCAACCCCCGCATCTGCACCATCGCGGCGCTGCAAAAGCCCACCGACCGCGAAAGCCGCGAATGGTATTTCCAGCGCTACATCGAATGGCTGCCGCCCGCGGGCGGGATCACGCTCTTCGACCGCTCATGGTATAACCGGGGCGTTGTGGAAAAGGTCTTCGGCTTCTGCACCGACCAGCAGCGCGAACATTTCTTCTTCCAGCTTCCCCAGTTCGAGGAGATGCTGATCGACGAGGGCTTCGTGCTCATCAAGTTCTGGCTCTCGGTGGACCGCGCCGAGCAACTCAAGCGCTTCCTCGACCGCGAGCGCGACCCGCTGAAACAGTGGAAGCTCTCCGAGATCGACATCGAGGGGCTGAAGAAGTGGGATGACTACACCGCCGCCATCGACGAGACGCTGAAACGCTCGCATCGCGCGGGCGCGCCCTGGACGGTGATCCTCAGCGACGACAAGAAACGCGCGCGCCTCGCCGCGATCCAGACGATCCTCGGCAAGTTCGACTACAAGGGCCAGGATCATGACGCCATCGGCACGATCGACACCGCGATCTGCGGGGGGCCGGACCTGCTGAATGGCTAAGGCCGGCTATCACCACGGCAACCTGCGCGCCGCCCTGATCGAGGCCGCGCTGCGGCTCATTGCCGAAAAGGGTCCGCAGGGCTTCACGCTCTCCGAAGCGGCCAAGGCCGCGGGCGTGACGCCGGCCGCGGTCTATCGCCATTTCGACGGCCGCGACGACCTGATGGCCGAGATCGCGCGCCAGGGCTACGAGATCTTCGCCGGTCTCATGGAATACGCCTTCAACGACGGCCAGCCCACCGCGCTTGCCGCCTTCGAGGCGACCGGCCGCGCCTATCTCGCCTTCGCTCGGCGCTATCCGGGGCATTACATGGCGATGTTCGAATCCGGGATCTCGGTTAATGCGACGCCCCAGCTTGCCGCCGTCGCCGCCCGCGCGCGCGCGGTGCTGGAAGAGGCCGCGCGCCGCCTGTCGGAACATATCCCCCCGGAGAAACGCCCCCCCGCGGCGATGTTCTCGGCCCATATCTGGGCGATGAGCCATGGCGTGGTCGAGCTTTTCGCCCGCGGCGCCCCCGGCACCCGCGCGCCCTTCCCGCCCGAGGAACTGCTGGAAACCGGCATCGGCATCTACCTGCGCGGCCTCGGGCTGCTGCCCCCGGACTGCTAGGCCCTTCATCTTGGCCCAAATATCCCGGGGGTGCGGGGGTGGAACCCCCGCCGCGACGCCTAGCCCTTCACCGGGCCCTTGCCGGTGTGCTTCCTGAGCCGGGACGGCGTGTGGAACTTCCGTTCCCGGTAGGGGTTCTTGTCGCCCTGCGAGCGCAGGAACAGCCGGATCGGCGTGCCGGGAAGATTAAAATCGGCTCGCAACCCATTGATGAGATATCGTTTGTAGCTGTCGGGCAACTCGTCGGGATGCGAACACATGATGACGAAGCCCGGCGGCCGCGTCTTCACCTGCGTCATGTAGCGCAGTCGGATGCGCCGCCCGCCCGGCGCCGGCGGCGGATGCGCCTCGACCATGGCCTGCAACCACTGGTTCAGCTTCGAGGTGCCGACCCGCGCGTTCCAGGTCTGGTAGGCGCGGATGATCGCGTCGTGCAGCCGGTCGAGCCCCCGCCCCGTCAGCGCCGAGACGGTGACGAGCGGCGCGCCCCTGAGCTGCGGCAGCAGGCGTTCGAACATCGCCTTCAGCTCGGCCAGCTTCTCCTGCTTGTCGTCTTCCTTGTCCCACTTGTTCACCGCGATCACGACGGCGCGGCCCTCGGTCTCGGCAAAGTCCGCGATGCGCAGGTCCTGCGTCTCGAACGGGATCTCGACATCCAGCAGGACCACCACCACCTCGGCAAAGCGCACGGCGCGCAGGCCGTCCGCGACCGACAGCTTTTCCAGCTTGTCGGTCACCCGCGCGCGCTTGCGCATGCCGGCCGTATCGAAGATCCGCACCGGCGTGCCCTGCCAGTCGCTCGCCACCGAGATCGCGTCGCGGGTGATCCCCGCCTCCGGGCCCGTGAGCAACCGATCCTCGCCGATGATGCGGTTGATGAGCGTGGATTTCCCCGCGTTCGGCCGCCCGATCACGGCGATCTGCAAGGGTTTGCTGCGCGTCGGCATCGGGACGGCGGTGGCCTCGTCCTCGCCCGGCTCGAAATCCTCGGGCAGGTCCACGTCCACCACCGGCGCCTCGGCCTCGTCGAGCTTGGCGCGTTCGGCAAAGGCATCGGCCAGCGGCTGGAGCACGCGGTAAAGGTCGTCCATCCCCTCGCCATGTTCAGCCGAAAGGCGCACGGGCTCGCCCAGACCAAGGGCATAGGCTTCCAGGAACCCGCCCTCGCCCGCGCGGCCCTCGGCCTTGTTCACGCCAAGGATGACATGGGCGTTGCGCTTGCGCAGGATGTCGGCAAAGACCTCGTCCGTGGCCGTGACCCCCTGCCGTCCGTCGATCAGGAACAGGCACACATCGGCCATGTCCACCGCGCGTTCCGTCAGCCGCCGCATCCGGCCCTGAAGGCTGTCGTCGGTCGCATCTTCAAGCCCTGCGGTATCCACGACGGTAAAGCGCAGGTCCGCGAGCCGCGCCGCCCCTTCGCGCAGATCGCGCGTGACGCCCGGCTGGTCATCGACCAGCGCAAGACGCTTGCCGACCAGCCGGTTGAACAGCGTGGACTTGCCCACGTTCGGGCGCCCGACGATGGCAAGGGTAAAGCTCATGGTCCCTCCGAAACGGCGAAAGGCCCCCGTTACACGGCTTTGGGGTCAGCGGAAAGCGCGAAGTTTGCCGTCCTGCGTCACCACGTAAAGCGTGCCGCCCGCGACCACGGGATCGCTGGCCGCCCCCGCCCCAAGCGCGACCGATCCCGTCTCCTTGCCCGAGGCCGGATCGAAAAGCCGCACCTGACCGTCGCCCGAGGCCACGACAAGCTTGCTGCCCGCGAGGATCGGCCCGAACTGGGGATAGATGTCGCGGCGGTTCTTTTCCTTCTTCACCGGCACGTAATAGGGAAGCTGCTGTTCCCAGACCGGCTCGCCCGTCTGCGCGTCAAGCCGGGTGAGCCTTGCCAGATCCGAGATCAGGTAAACCGACCCGCCCGCAACGGCGACGGGGCTCGTCACGCCGTGCGGCGCGGACCAGATCACCTCGCCGGTGTTGCCTTTCAGCGCCATCAAGGCGCCGGTGGCGTTGCCAACGTAGATACGATCGCCCGCGACGACCGGGTCGCCGGTGATGCCGCGGATCGAGGCATAGCCCTGGCCGATCCGCTCGCCCGCCACGGTCTGCGACCAGAGCTGCGTGCCGCCGGGCTTCAAGGCGCCGAGCACCTGCCCCGAGGGGAAGGGCAGGATCGCGAACCGCGCGCTCAGCGCGGGGCCCGCGCCGCCCGTGACGCCTGCGGTCGAGGGCGTGCCGTCCAGTTGCCAGCGCACCTTGCCGCTGGCCGCGTCGATCGCCCAACCGGTCGCATCGCGCGTGACGACATAGACGACCTGCCCCTCGACCGTGGGCGTGCCCGCGATCGGCGCATGGAATCGCTGCGTCCAGAGCACCTTGCCCGTCGCGGGGTCCAGCGCCTTCAGTTCGGCAAAGCCCGAGGCGACGAACAGCCGCCCGCTGCCGAAGGCAAGCCCGCCGCCCGCCGTGTCATAGGCGCGTTCGCGCGCGGGGGTGACATTCTCGCTCCAGAGCGTCTTGCCGTCCGTCGAGGTGGCCGTGACGGTGGACTGGCTGTCCATCGTGAAGATGCGCCCGCCCGCCACGACCGGGGCGGCTGTGATGCGGTGGCGGCGGTCGTCGGGCTTGCCGATGGAGGCCACCCAAAGCGGCTGCAACGGCGTTGCAAGGGCCACGTTCGGCGCCAGATGCGACGGCCCGCCCATGCGCTGCGGCCAGTCGGCATTGGCCATCGGCGCGGGCAGGTTGGCCGGCAACACCCGGTTTTTCGGCGCGGTCGAGGGCGAGGGCGCGTCGGGCTTGTTGGCGTCCTTCATCACCTCGGCCAGCGGCGTGCGCGGATCGAAGCGCGGCCCCTTCAGAATGAGGGGTTTCGGAGCACAGGCCGCGATCGCGGCCGCACAGGCCATCGCCCCCATCACGCGGATCGGTCGTTTCACGGTCCCTGCCCTTCCTCTTCCCCCGCCGGCCCTTCGGCGCGACGCATCAGCCTGCTGCCGGGTTTCCCCCGAGGGCGACAATCATCGACGTGGCGCGCTGACGCAAGGCCTGCGTAAGACCCGGCTCCTGCAGAAGCTCCTTGAACGCCTTGATCGCGCCCTGCGTGTCGCCCGTCTGCACTTTCAGCAGCGCAAGCTGCTCGAGCGCCAGCGGGCGATACGGCCGCCCCGCCTGCGAGAGCGCGCCAAGCGCGGCCTCCTTGGCCGCCGCATCCATCGACGCGCCCGCCGTCATGATCTGCTTGAGCGCGGCAAGATCGCGCAGACGCGGCGCAAGCTTTCCGTTCGCAGCCACCGCCTGCAAGGCGGCGTCGGCGGTCTTGGTGTCGCCCGCCTGAACCGCATAGGAGGCGATCAGAAGCCTCAGCACCGCCTCGCGGCCGCCCGTGGCCTTGATCGCCTCGAGCGCCTTCACCCGCGCCGCCGGGTCCTTGACCAGTTCGGCCGCCGAGACCGCATCGCCGAAGGCGCGCGCGGCCTTCTGCTCCTGCGCGATGCGATACTGGTTCCACGCCGTGTAGCCCACCACCGCCACCGCCGCGAGCACGAGCAGCCAGCCATATTTGCGAAAGAAGGCGAACAGCCTGTCGCGGCGCACCTCTTCGGTGACCTCTTCGATGAAACTGTCCGTGTTGCTCATGCCTGGCTCCCCTGCGGCGGGCCCCGGGGGCCGCGCGGTTTCGGCCCGTCTTACACGCAAGCCCTTGGCCTTGCCAAGCCCCGCCCCCCGGCGGAGCGCCCCCGCCCTTGGGGCTTGCGCGTTTTGTCTTGACCTCGCCCCCGCGCCTGTCAAAACGGGCGCGTATTTTCAAGAGGGCTCCGCCGGATATGAGCACCGCGACGCTGACCATCGATCTTGACGCGCTTGCAGCGAACTGGCGTGCGCTCGACCGGCTGACCGACGGGGGCACGCAGACCGCCGCCGTGGTGAAGGCTGACGGCTATGGCCTTGGCGTGGGGCCGGTCGCGCGCGCGCTGGCCGGGGCCGGGGCGCGGCGGTTCTTCGTCGCCGTCGCCGAAGAGGGGGCGGCGCTGCGCCGCGCGCTTGGGCCCGGGCCGCAGATCTGCGTGCTGGGCGGCCACATGGCGGGCGACACCGAGATGATCGGGGGCGCCGATCTGACGCCTATGCTCAATTCGCTCGACCAGATCACCCGGCAGTTCGAGGGGCTGCCCGGCCATCCCTTCGGCATCCAGCTCGACACCGGCATGAACCGGCTGGGGATGGAGGCCGACGAATGGGCGGCGGTGGCGGAACTGGTGCTTCCGCTCGGGCCGGAACTCATCATGAGCCACCTCGCTTGCGCCGACGATCCCGACGATCCGATGAACGCGCAGCAACTGGCAACGTTCCATGCCCTGACCGATGGCACGGGCGTGCCGCGCTCGCTGGCGGCGACCGGGGGCATCCTGCTGGGGCCGAGCTATCACTTCGACCTGACGCGCCCCGGCATCGGCCTTTACGGCGGCCGCCCGTTCGAGGATGCCCGGCCCGTCGTGCGCCTGTCGCTGCCGGTCATCCAGACCCGGACGGTCGAGCCGGGCGAGGCGGTGGGCTACGGCTGCACCTGGACCGCGCAGGGCCCCGCGACCATCGCCACGCTGTCGGGCGGCTATGCCGACGGCATCCTGCGCGCGCTGTCGAACCGGGCCACGTTCTGCGCGGGCGACATCCCCTGCCCCATCGCGGGCCGCGTCTCGATGGATCTCATCACCGTCGATGTGACGCACCTGCCCGAAATCCCCGCGCGGCTTGACCTCATCTGTGCCGCGCAGGGCGTGGACGATCTTGCCGATCAGGCGGGCACCATCGGCTATGAGGTTCTCACGAGCCTCGGGAACCGCTATACGCGCCACTACGAAGGGAGCGGCGCATGAGCTTGACGACACCCGTCGCCACGACAGGACGCATCACGCTGGGTCTTCTGGCCGCGGTCGGGCGGGTGGCGATGTTTGCCGCCTCGACGGTCGCGAACCTGTTCCGCCCGCCCTTCTACTGGCGCGAATTCCTGTCCTCGCTGATCCAGATCGGCTATTTCAGCCTGCCGGTCGTGGGCATGACCGCCTTCTTCACGGGGGGCGCGCTGGCCTTGCAGATCTATTCGGGCGGGGCGCGGTTCAACGCCGAATCCGTCGTCCCCTCGATCGTCGCCATCGGCATGACGCGCGAGCTTGGCCCCGTGCTGGGGGGCCTGATGGTCGCGGCGCGCGTCGCCTCGTCCATCGCGGCCGAGATCGGCACGATGAAGGTGACCGAGCAGATTGACGCGCTGGTGACGCTGTCCACCAGCCCGATGAAATACCTGACCGTGCCGCGCGTGCTGGCCGCGACCATCGCCGTGCCGGTGCTGGTCGGCATCGGCGACGCCATCGGCATCATGGGCGGCTTCATCGTGGGCGTGAACCGGCTCGGCTTCAACGAGGCGGCCTATCTCACCAACACCTACGACTATCTGCAAAGCTGGGATGTTGTCTCGGGCATGATCAAGGGCGCGGTCTTCGGCTTTCTCGTGGCGCTTGCGGGCTGCTACTACGGCATGACCTCGGGGCGCGGCGCGCAGGGCGTGGGGCGCGCGACCAAGGCGGCCGTGGTTGCGGCCTCGGTGCTGATCCTCGCGTCCAACTACCTTCTGACCGAGATGTTCTTCTCCTCATGATTCAGCTCACCCAAGTCCAGAAGGCCTTCGGGTCGAACCGTGTCCTGCAGGGGGTGGACCTTACCGTCCCCACGGGCGAGAGCATGGTCATCATCGGCGGCTCGGGCACGGGCAAGTCGGTGCTGCTGAAATGCATCCTCGGCCTCGTCACCCCCGACAGCGGCCGGATCGAGATCGACGGGCAGGACGTGGCGCAGACCGACCGCGACGCCTTCCTCGCCCGCTTCGGGATGCTGTTTCAGGGGGCAGCGCTGTTCGACAGCCTGACCGTCTGGCAGAACGTGGCCTTTCGCCTGCTGCGGGGCGCGCAGAAGAAACCCAAGGCCGAAGCGCGCGAGATCGCCATCGAAAAGCTGCGCCGCGTGGGGCTGAAGCCCGAGGTGGCCGACCTCTTCCCCGCCGAGCTGTCCGGGGGCATGCAGAAGCGCGTGGGCCTTGCCCGCGCCATCGCGGCGGAACCCGAGATCATCTTTTTCGACGAGCCCACCACCGGGCTCGACCCGATCATGGCGGGCGTCATCAACGAATTGATCCGCGAGATCGTGGTGGAAATGGGCGTGACCGCGATGACGATCACGCATGACATGACCTCTGTGCGCGCCATCGCCGACCGGGTGGCGATGCTTTACGGCGGGTTGATCCGCTGGACCGGGCCCGTGGCCGAGATGGACGCCTCGGGCGATCCCTATGTGGACCAGTTCATCCATGGCCGGGCCGAAGGCCCCATCGAATCGGTCCGCTAAGGCGCGAGGCGATTCGGAAGGCGCCTTGTCGTCGGCTGGTTCATTGACGTGAAGCGCGGGACGATCCTGTGCAATCAGGGCGATTGTTCTTGGGCTGCGAACAATCGGCAGGGTCTGCACCGCCTGATATGGCTTGGTTAATGTGACCTATCACATATCGCCCTTAATTCGTTGCCTGCCCGCCCCCCGCCTCTGCATGATCGGAAGACGCTGAGCCAGCACTGGGGGGTGCCATGTCCGTCGTTGCGTCCGATCCGATCGCCGAACCGTCAGGTTCGACCCGCAAACCTTTGGTGCGCCTGCAACACGGGCTTCAGGCGCTGGCCTTCGGGCTGATCCTCGCGCTGGCCCTTGGGGCGCTTGCGCTTGTCGCGCTGACGCTGGAGGGCCTCGTGCCGCCGCTGGAACTCACGCTCTTCTGGGCGGGCCAGCCGGTGCCGGATGCCGGGCTTTGGCTCGAGGGCGTGCTGGCCGGGCTGTTCCTGCTGCTGACCGCCTTCCTGCCCGCCGCCGGGCGCACGCTGCGGCTGGAACGCGCGCATCGGGATTTCACCGTGCGGATGGAGGACGTGGCCGCCGCCTATGCGGCCGCCCACCGGGCCGACCGCGAGGGCGTCTTCACCCTCTCGGCCGAGTTCGATTCGGTGCGCGAGCGGCTTGACCATCTGCGCAAGCATCCCGACCTCGGCAACCTCGAGCCCGAGATCCTGGAACTTGCCGCGCAGATGAGCCACATCAGCCGCGATCTGGCCAAGGTCTATTCCGACGACAAGGTCGCCCGCGCGCGCACCTTCCTGACGCAGCGCCAGCAGGAGGTCGCCCAGACCCGCGACCGCATCCGCCTTGCGCAATATGCCGCGAGCGAGCTGAAACGCTGGTTGCAGGATGTGGAGGCCGATGAAAGACTGGTCTCTGCCCAGATCGAGCGGCTGGATCAGGACCTGCGCGAGGTGCTGCCCGCGCTTGGCTATGCGGTGGAGGATGTGCCGGCCAATGTCGTGCCGCTGGCAAGCAAGCCGAAGTGACCCGCGATGAGGCGCGCCCTGATCGGCGCAAACCTCGCGCTTCTGATCCTGTTCCCGATCGCCTGGACGGCGCCCCTGCTGAAGGCGGGGCTTCTGCCGCTGTTCGGCCTGTCGAAGATCAGCGTGCTGACCGGGCTGCAATCGCTCTGGCGGACCGATGTCTGGCTGGCCGCGCTGGTCACGCTCTTTGCCGTGGTGGCGCCCTTCGTGAAGACGCTGGGCCTTGCGCTGTTGCATGCGGGGATGCTGGGGCCAAGGGCACAGCCGGTGCTGCATGGTCTGGGCAAGCTCGCGATGGCCGATGTCTTCCTGCTCGCGCTTTACATCGTGCTGGTGAAAGGCGTGGGGGTCGGCCGCGTCGAGACCGCCTGGGGCCTTTACCTCTTTACCGGCTGTGTCCTGCTGTCTTTCGCCATTTCGCTGGTGAAACCGAAGGGATAGCCGGCGCGGTCCACAATCCCGTTGCCCCGCGACGCGGGCTCGGGCAGGAAGGGGCATGGCCAGATCCGCCCCCCAGTTCACCTGCACCGCCTGCGGCGCCGTCCATCGCAAATGGGCCGGGCGCTGCGACGCCTGCGGCGCGTGGAATTCCATCGTCGAAGAGGCGCCGCTGTCCGCCGGCCCCGCCGCGAAGACCCTGGGCGCAAGCCGGGGCCGCGCCATCCCGCTTGGCACGCTTGACACGCAGGAAGCGCCGCCGCCGCGCACGCTGTCGGGGCTGGAGGAATTCGACCGCGTTCTGGGCGGCGGACTCGTCCCCGCCTCGGCCATCCTTGTGGGCGGCGACCCGGGGATCGGGAAATCCACGCTTCTGTTGCAGGCCACCGCCGCCTTTTCGCGCGCGGGGCTGAAGGCGCTCTACATCTCGGGCGAAGAGGCTGCGGCGCAGGTGCGGATGCGCGCGCAGCGCCTTGGGCTGACCGATGCGCCGGTGCAGCTTGGGGCCGAGACGAACCTGCGCGACATCCTGACCACGCTGGATACCGAGCGGCCCGACCTTGTCGTCATCGACTCGATCCAGACCATGTGGGCCGACAACGTGGAAAGCGCGCCGGGCTCGGTCGCGCAGGTCCGCGCCGCCTGCCACGAACTTGTGACCTTCGCCAAGCGGCGGGGCTGTTCGGTCGTCCTTGTCGGCCATGTCACCAAGGAAGGCCAGATCGCTGGCCCCCGCGTGGTCGAGCATATGGTGGACACGGTCCTTTACTTCGAAGGCGAGCGCGGCCACCAGTTCCGCATCCTGCGCGCGGTCAAGAACCGCTTCGGCGCGGCCGACGAAATCGGCGTGTTCGAGATGACCGGAGGCGGCCTGTCGCAGGTCACCAACCCCTCTGCGCTGTTTCTGTCCGAACGCGGGCAGGCGAGCCCCGGATCGGCGGTTTTTGCTGGAATCGAAGGCACAAGACCCGTCCTGACCGAGATCCAGGCGCTGGTCGCGCCCTCGACCTTGGGCACGCCGCGGCGCACGGTGGTGGGGCTTGATGCGGGGCGGCTTTCGACCATCCTTGCCGTGCTCGAGGCGCGCTGCGGCATTCCCTTCGCCGGGCTTGACGTCTTCCTCAATGTCGCGGGCGGCATGAAGGTCAGCGAACCCGCCGCCGATCTGGCCGTGGCCGCAGCCCTTCTGTCGGCGCGCGAGGATGCGGCCCTTCCCGCCGATACGGTGGTTTTCGGGGAAATCAGCCTATCGGGCGCGCTCCGCCCCGTGGGGCAGACGGAAAACAGGTTGAAAGAAGCCCGAAAACTTGGTTTCACAACCGCCATTGCCCCCGCCAGATCGAAAATCGGCGCAGGCGAGGGGATCATGGTCAAAGAATTGCCGGATTTGACGGCATTCGTTGGCGACATGTTCGGTGCGGGGTGATCCCGGGGGAGAGGTTGATGCAGGGCTTTACCATCGTCGATGCCATCGTGGTGGTCATCATCGTGATGTCGGCGATCCTCGCCTATTCGCGTGGCGTCGTGCGCGAATTGCTGGCCATCGGCGGCTGGATCGTGGCGGCCGTGGTGGCCTATACCTTCGCCCATCAGGCCGAGCCTCTGGTGCAGGAGATCCCGGTTCTGGGCAAGTTCCTGAAGGGAAGCTGCGAATTGTCGCTGGTGGCGGCCTTCGCGGTGGTCTTCGCGGTGGGGCTTGTCGTGCTGGCCTTCTTCACGCCGCTTCTGTCGTCGCTCGTGCGCAATTCGGTGCTGGGCGGGATCGATCAGGGCATGGGGTTCCTGTTCGGGGTGCTGCGCGGTCTCGTGCTGATCGCGGCGGCCTTCATCGCCTATCACCGCACCATGGCGGCCGAAAGCGTGCCGGTCATCGACCACAGCCGCTCGGCCAAGGTCTTCGCGCAGTTCGAGGGGCAGATCAACAGCCAGATCCCCGATCAGTTGCCGCAAAGCCTCGTGAAGCTTTACGACGACCTCGCCGGAAGCTGCGGCACCGCGGCCAATGGCGGCGGGCTGAACACCGGGACGCCCGCCCCCGTGGCCCCGGCGGCAAAGCCCGCGACCGGCACGACCGCCCCCGCCGCACCGTCGGGCACGACCTCGACCGCGCCCTCGGCCACGATCTCGAACTGAGGGTTCCGGCCCGATCGGGACGTGACACTTCGGTGACGACGCACTAGATGAGGGGCAGCGCGCGCCAGCGGGATTCGCAGGAGACCCCTCATGCCACAGTTTCCCCGTCACCCTTTCGATCCGCTCGATGACAAGCTGAAGGAAGAATGCGGGATATTCGGCGTGATCGGCGTGGCCGACGCGGCGAATTTCGTGGCGCTTGGCATGCACGCGCTTCAGCATCGCGGACAGGAGGCGGGCGGCATCGTCACCTACGATCCCGCGACCGGCTTCAACTCGGCCCGCCGCTTCGGCTATGTGCGCGACAATTTCACCAAGGCCGAAGTGATGGCCGCGCTGCCCGGATCGCTGGGCATCGGGCACGTGCGCTATTCCACCGCCGGATCGAAGGGCGCGACCGCGATCCGCGACGTGCAGCCCTTCTTTGGCGAATTCTCGATGGGCGGCTGCGCGGTGGCCCACAACGGCAACCTCACCAATGCCCATGCCCTGCGCCGCGAGCTGATCGAGCGCGGGTCGATCTTCCAGTCGTCGTCGGACAGCGAATGCATCATCCACCTGATGGCGCGGTCGATCCAGAAGACGATCCCCGAGCGGATGAAGGACGCGCTGCGCCGGGTCGAGGGGGCGTTCTCGATCGTCGCCATGACGCGCACCAAGCTGATCGGCGTGCGAGATGCGCTTGGCGTGCGCCCGCTGGTGCTGGGCCGCATCGGCGAAGGCTGGTGCCTTGCCTCCGAGACCTGCGCGCTGGACATCATCGGCGCCGAATTCGTGCGCGAGATCGAACCGGGCGAGATGGTGGTGATCGAAAAGGACGAGGTCGCAAGCTTCCGCCCCTTCGCGCCCTCGCCCTCGCGGTTCTGCATCTTCGAACATGTCTATTTCTCGCGCCCCGATTCCATCCTCGGAGGTCGCTCGGTCTATGAAACGCGCCGCCAGATCGGCGTGGAGCTGGCCAAGGAGGCCCCGGTCGAGGCCGATCTGGTCTGCCCCGTCCCCGACAGCGGCACGCCCGCGGCGATCGGCTATTCGCAGCAGTCGGGCATCCCCTATGCGATGGGGATCATCCGCAACCAGTACATGGGCCGGACCTTCATCGAACCGACCGAGCAGATCCGCAACATGGGCGTCCGGCTGAAGCTGAACGTCAACCGTGCGCTGATCCGCGGCAAGCGGGTCGTGCTGGTCGATGACTCGGTGGTGCGGGGCACGACCTCGATCAAGATCCGCGAGATGATCAAGGAAGCGGGCGCGGCCGAGGTGCATTTCCGCATCGCCTCGCCCCCCACCGCCTGGCCCT
>JAGWVA010000077.1 GCA_028875855.1 Paracoccaceae bacterium | reverse complement strand
CGATCTGGTCCGTGCGCGCTGAGGCGGGCGCCAGCGTCACCATCAGATGCGGCAATTCCGCCGCCGCACGCAGGAGAAGCCGCAGGTCATCGTCACCCATCGGGCGGATCAGGCCCGGCTCATGCGCGCCCTTGCGCCGAGGGTCGAGATGCGGGCCCTCGAGATGCAGCCCCAGGAAGCCGGGCACCCGCCCGCGAGCGGCGGCGATCCCGGCCTCGATCACCTTCGCCGTCATGGCGGGCGTGTCGGTGATGAGCGTCGGAAGCAGGCCCGTCGTTCCGGCCGCGAGATGCGCCCGGCAGATCGTCTCGATCTCGGCCACCGTGCCTTCGGCGCCCAGCATTACCCCGCCACCGCCATTCACCTGCAGATCGAGCAGCCCCGGGGCAAGGATGCCGCCCGCCAGTTCCGTCACCGGCCCCCCGGGCACATCGGCCCGCGGCAGGATCGCCGCGATCTGCCCGCCTTCGACGACCAGCGCGGCATCGTCGAGGAACCGCTGCCCGTCAAAAAGGCGCGCGCCGGTCAGGATCTGGCGGGTCATGTCCCCGGCTCCTGCCGGGCAAGCCAGAGCGCACCGTCCAGCGCCGTGCCAAGCGGCGGTCGCAGTGCGCGGCCATAACGGGGGGCGAGCCGCTCCGCGAAGGCGGCGCCCAGACCGCCAAGGAACGTCACCGGCACGTCCGACCCGTCCCGCAGCAGATCGATGGACCGGGCGATCCAGTCATCGGCCCGCGCAAGGATCTCTGCCGCCGCCGGATCGTCGGCCGCCTGCAAGAGACGCGGCGCCTGCGCGGCCAAGGCGACCGGCGCGGCCGTGCGGGCGAAATCGACCAGCGCCGCCGCGCCGCCGCCCTCGGTCAGCACCGCGCGCAGAAGCGGCGTCATCGGGCGCAGACCGTCCCCGGCATGAAGCGCAGCCGCCAGAAGCGCGCGCCCCAGCCATGCGCCGCTGGCCTCGTCGCCAAGAACCAGCCCCCAACCGCCGACCGTGCGCACCGCCCCCTGCCGCTGAACCGCGAAGACCGAGCCCGTGCCGATCGTCGCAAGCACCCCATCCGCCCCCCCAAGCGCCCCTTTCAGGGCGATGACCACATCGCTTTCGATCCGGGCCGTGGCAAACGGAAGGGCGCTTGCGAGCCGCGCGCCGTAGCCGGGCAGGTTCGCCCCGGCAAGGCCCAGCACGGCGTGAACCTCGCCCGGCGCCGCGCGGGTGCCAAGGGCCTCGGCCGCGGCGGCAAGGATATTGGCCCGCGCGCCGTCGGGATCGGTGACGATGTTGGCGGGGCCCGCCTGCCCGCGGCCAAGCACGCGCCCGCGCGCATCGGCAAGCGCCGCGCGGCACCCCGTCCCGCCTCCGTCCACGCCCAGCACCAGCCGCATGGCCTGCTTACCCTTCCCGCAAGACCACGCCCCTCAGGTGCCCGGATGCCGCAGCGCCGCGCGATAGACGTGCCAGCTTGCGTGACCCAGAACCGGCAGGACGATGAACAGCCCAAGGAAGGCCGGCACCATGCCGAGGAACAAGAGACCCGCGATCACCGCGGCCCACAGCGCCATCACCTGCGGATTGTGGATCACCGCCGAAACCGAGGTGATCATCGCGGTGACGAAATCCAGTTCCTTCTCGAGCAGAAGCGGAAGGCTTACGACCGTGATCGAGAACAGCACCGCCGCGAACACCGCGCCCACCAGCGTGCCCACCGCCAGCATCGACATCCCGTCGGGGCTCAGCAGGATGCCCGCGGGGTCCTGCGACACCTCGACCATCGCGGACAGGCCAAGGAACAGCGCAAAGATCGTATGGGCGACGAAAAGCCAGACAAGGAAGATGAACAGCACCACGACGGACATGGCGGGCGTCTGGCGGTCCTTCTGGCGGAACACGACGCCCAGCACCGCGCCCCAGCGAAGCGGCTCGCCCGTCTCCAGCCGGCGGCTGACCTCGTAAAGCCCCACGGCGGCGAAGGGGGCGAGGATCGGAAAGCCCACGGCGAAGGGAAAGATCCACCACACCCGGCCCGAGGCCGCGAGCGCGGCATAGATGACAAGCCCGCCCAGCACATAGACCGCGCTGAAGAACAGTCCGAAGGCCGGCGCGCGCATGTAGTCCCTCAGGCCCTTAATGAGCGCGGTCTTCAGCGTGTAGACGGCAATCAACTGCACCCGCGGCGGGGGCGATGCCGCCGGAAGCATCTCCTGCGTCATGCCAGTTCCTCCCTTTCGGCCAAGCCTAAGGGAGAGCGGCGTGCCGCGCAATCGGGCGGTGGCCTCAGCCCTCGGCCTGCGCCTCGGCCCGGCTCTTGCCCGCGACGTTCATCGCAAGCGTCGCCGCCATGAAGCGGTCCAGATCGCCATCCAGCACGCCCTGCGTGTCCGAGGTCTCCTCGCCCGTGCGCAGGTCCTTCACCATTTGGTAGGGTTGCAGCACGTAGGACCGGATCTGGTTGCCCCAGCCCGCCTCGCCCTTGGCTTCGTGCTGGGCGGTGATGGCGGCGTTGCGCATGTCCAGTTCGCGCTGGTAAAGCCGCGCCTTCAGCGCGTTCATCGCCACTTCGCGGTTCTGATGCTGCGATTTCAGCGACGAGGTCACCACGATCCCGGTCGGAAGGTGGGTGATCCGCACCGCGGATTCGGTCTTGTTGACGTGCTGACCGCCGGCCCCGGACGACCGCATCGTGTCGATCCGGATGTCCTTGTCCTGCACGTCGATCTCGATCGTGTCATCGACCACGGGATAGACCCAGACCGCACAGAAGGACGTGTGCCGCCGCGCCGCCGAGTCGTAGGGCGAGATACGCACCAGACGGTGGACGCCGGATTCCGACTTGAGCCAGCCATAGGCGTTGTGGCCACTGATCTTGTAGGTCGCCGACTTGATGCCCGCCTCTTCGCCCGGGCTTTCGTCCAGAAGCTCGACCGTATAGCCGTGCTTCTCGGCCCAGCGGACATACATCCGCGCCAGCATGGACGCCCAGTCGCAGCTTTCCGTGCCGCCCGCGCCCGCGTTGATCTCAAGGAAGGTGTCGTTGCCGTCGGCCTCGCCATCCAGCAGCGCCTCAAGCTCTTTCTGGGCGGCGCGTTCGCGCAGCGCGCGCAGGCTTTCCTCGGCCTCGGCCACGATATCGGCGTCGCCCTCGGCCTCGCCCAGTTCGATGAGGCCGATGTTGTCGTCCAGATCGGCCCGGATCGTCCTGTAGGTGCCCACCGCATCCATCAGCGCCTGCCGCTCGCGCATCAGCTTTTGCGCCCGGGCGGGATCGTTCCACAGGTCGCCCTGCTCGATCAGCGCGTCGAATTCCTCGAGCCGGTGCGGCGCGGTCTCCCAGTCCATCCGCTGCGCCAGAAGGGCCAGCGATTTCTCGATGGCGTCCACGGTGTTCTGTGTTTCTGCGCGCATGGGGCATCGTCTCCCGGATCGTCTGTCAGGCGGTCCTGATACCGGGAAGGCGGGAGGCGGGCAAGCTCAGTAAAGCCCGCCCGAACTGACGGTGCCGAAATTCGCCTTGCCCGGCACGGTGGGCTGACCAGCGCCCGCGCCCGTGCCGTCGGTGGCCGTGGTGCCGGCCTGACCGGTGCCCGGCTGACCCGCCCCCTGCCCGTTCTGGTCCTGCGTCACCAGCGGCAGGTTCGATCCCATGGCAAAGCCGCCATCCACCATCCCCGCCATGCCGAAGACCGGGTCGGAGCCGTCGCGGAAATATTCCGGCTGCACGTTCTTGCCCGTGGCATCCGCCGGCAGCGGCTCGCCCGTCCAGCGGTCGATGTTGATGAAATGGCCCCCCGGAGGAACCTTGAAGGCGGTCCCGCCGTATTTCTTGATCGCCTGAAGCATGAACTGCTGGAACACCGGCCCGCACATGTTCGACCCGAAAGCCGTGCGCCCAAGCGTCTTGGGCACGTCGAAGCCCATGTAGCAGCCCGCGACAAGGTTCGAGGTGAAGCCTGTGAACCAGACGTCCTTGGCGAAGTTCGTGGTCCCGGTCTTGCCCGCCACGGGCACCGGCAGGTTGACCACGCCCGCCGCCGTGCCGCGCTGGACCACGCCTTCCATCATCGAGATCAGTTGGTAGTCGGTGATCGGGTCGATCACCCTTTCGCTGTTCGACACGATCTCGGGCGCCTGTCCGGCGGGCAGGTTGGGGTTGGTGCAATCGGTGCAGACGGCCGTCGTATGGCGATAGATCGTCTTGCCGAAGCGGTCCTGCACCCGGTCCACCAGCGTCGGATCGACCTTCACGCCGCCGTTGGCGATCTCGGCATAGGCGGTGACCAGACGGTAAAGCGTCGTCGCCTCGCTGCCCAGCGAGTTCGCCAGATAGGGCTGCATGTTGTCATAGACGCCGAACCGCTGGGCGTATTTCGCCACCGTGTCCATCCCGATCGCCTGCGCGATGCGGATCGTCATCAGGTTGCGCGACTGCTCGAGCCCCACGCGCATCGGCACCGGGCCGTAATAGCTGTTCTCGGCGTTCTTCGGGGTCCAGAGGCCCTGCGGCGTGTTCACCGTGATGGGCGCGTCGATCACGATCGTGGCCGGGGTGAAGCCGGAATCGAGCGCTGCGGCATAGACGAAGGGCTTGAAGCCCGATCCGGGCTGGCGCAGCGCTTGCGTTGCCCGGTTGAAGGCCGAGCTCTGGTAGCTGAAGCCGCCCTGCATCGCGATCACGCGGCCGGTGTGGACATCCATCGCCATGAAGCCGCCCTCGAGCTGGGGCACCTGCCGCAGCGACCAGCGCGTCTTGTGGGTCTTGGGATCGGTGAGTTCCTTCACCAGCACGACGTCGCCCACGTTCAGAAGGTCAGAGGGCTCGCGCGCCTTGGGGCCAAGCTTGCCGTCCTTTTCCTGCTTGCGCGCCCAGTGGACATCCTCGGCGCCGATGACGTCGGTCGCGGCAAGCGGATGGCCCTCGATGCCGATCCGCGCCTCATGCGCGGACAGCCCAAGCACCACCGCCGGATACCAGCCGGGAATGTCGCGCGGCACGCGTTCGTCCGACAGCGCCTTGCGCCACTTGGCCTCGGTTTTCAGGTCGGCCAGCGGCAGCGCCTTGCCGGTGCCCCGCCACACGCCCTGCGCGCGGTCGTAGTTTTCCAGCCCGTCCCGCATCGCCTGCGCCGCGATCTTCTGCATGTCGGGGTCGATCGTGGCGCGCACCGTCAGGCCGCCGCCGAAGAATTCCTGCTGGCCGAAGGTCTGCGACAGCTGGCGGCGGATTTCGTCGGTGAAATAGCTCCGCGGCGGCAGCGCCTGGCTGAAGGCCGGGAAATCGCCCCCCTGAACGGATTTCAGCGGATCGGCGAGGGCCTGGTCATACTGCGCCTTCGTCAGATAGTGGTTCTGATACATCTGCTGAAGGACATAGTTCCGCCGGTCGGTCGCCCGCGCCTTGTCGGTGCCCGGATTGAGCCGGCCCGGCTCCTTTGGCAAGCCACCGAGGAACGCCGCCTCGGACGGGGTAAGCTGGCTGAGCGTCTTGTTGAAATAGCTCTGCGCGGCGGCGGTGACGCCATAGGAATTCGCGCCAAGGTAGATTTCGTTCAGATAGATCTCCAGCACGCGATCCTTCGGCAGGGTCTGGCTGATCCGGTAGGCAAGGATCACCTCCTTGACCTTGCGCGCGATGGTGCGCGAGCTGTTGAGCAGCATGTTCTTGGCGACCTGCTGCGTGATGGTCGAGCCCCCGCGCAGATCGTGCCCGCCCGAGCGCACGAAGCCCACCAGCGCGCCGATGATGCCGCGCGGGTCAAAGCCCTGATGTTCGTAGAAATTCTTGTCTTCGGCGGAAATGAAGGCCTCTTTGACCAGCGGGGGGATATCCGCGATCGGCGTGAAGATGCGCCGCTCGGTCGCGAATTCGTCGATGATGTGGCCCTGGCTGTCGTAGATGCGGCTGATCGTCGGCGGGGTGTATTGCGCCAGCAGCGCATAGCTTGGCAGGTCGCGCGAATACATCCAGAACAGCCCGCCCGCCGTGAGCGCGCCGAAGACAAGGGCCATGGAGACCCAAGAGAAGATTGCCCCGAGGAAGGACATGAATACCCGGATCAAAGGCAGGCCCCCTATCTTTCGGCCTCCGTATACGCATTCGTTCGGGAAGGGTCAAAACAACTCGGCCACACGGTGGGGGGAATTCCGCCCGTCGGGGACCACACATCGGCGTGACGGCCCGCCCGTCAGTGCCGCACAAGGGCCGCTTGGGCGGCATCGGCCTTGGCCCAGGCCTCGATCGCGGCCAGAATCGCCTCGGCCATCCGCTTGCGCCAGGCGGGATCGCGCAGGTGCTGGCGGTCGGATTTGCTGGACAGATACCCCAGTTCCAGCAGGGCCGAAGGGATGTCGGGCGATTTCAGCACGGAAAAGGCGGCCCCCTCTTCGGGGCGGCTGTGCATTTCGAGCTGCGCGCCCTTGATATGCGCGACCAGCGCCGCCGCGAAGGCCTGCGAGCGGGGCTGCGTCTCGGTCCGCGCCATGTCCATCAGGACCGTGGCGATGCGGTCGGTCGTGTTGCGCAGGTCCACGCCCGCCATGATGTCGTTGCGATCGTGCCGCGCGGCGAGTTCGGCCGAGGCCTGATCGGTCGCCTTGTTGGCCAGCGTATAGACCGTCGCCCCCCGCGCCTGCCCCGACCATTCCGCATCCGCGTGGATCGACAGGAACAGGTCCGCCTGAGCGGCCCGCGCAATCGACAGCCGCGTCTCGAGCGGCACGAAATAATCCCCCGAACGCGTCATCACCACCTTGATCCCGTTGCGGACCAGCAGCTCGCGCAATTGCCGCGCGAAGGCGAGCGTGATGGTCTTCTCATCGACCTTGCCCTGAACGGACCCGGGGTCGATGCCGCCATGGCCGGGGTCGAGCACGACGACGATGGGCCCCTCGCCCGTCTGCCGCCGCTTCGGCGGCCCGAGAACCGCGGGCTTGGGCATGTCCCAGGCCCCCGGAACCGGCGGCGGCGCGCCCGCGCCCTTGTCGAAGGCCTCTCGCGTTGTCGGCGCGAGGCTGATCTGCACCCGCGCCCGGCCGTTCAGATCGCGCGTCGCCATCTCGGCCTGCGTCACCCGATAGGGGCCGTCGAGTTGCAGCACCAGCCGCGACCAGCCCGGCACCAGAAGACCGGCCCGCAGGGCGGTCACGTGGCTTCCGTGGGCAAAGGCCGCGGGATCGAGCGCGGACCAGTCCACCTCGTGGAAATCGAGGATCAGCCGGTCGGGATCGGGCAGCGTCGAGATGCGGTAGGGCACGGGCTGGCTGATCGTCAGGTCGATCGCGATCCCCGCCCCCGCATCCGCGACCGTGGATGCCGCCGGATCGAACTGCGCCAGCGCCGAGAGGGATTGGGCCCCGGCGGGCGCGGACAGGCACAGACAGGCCGCAAGAACGGCCAGACCGCGCGCGATGGTCCGAAGGATGCTGCTCATGCCTTGCCTCTTTTCGGCGAGGGTAAGCGATTTTGGCCGGGGCGCAAATGCCGATCCGCCCGCCGCGCGTCCGCCACGAGGTCGTTACCGCCGATTGGCGAAGGCGCGCAGCCGATCCAGCCCCTCGACGATGTCCGCGGTCGCCCTCGCATAGGAAAACCGCAGCCACTGACCGCCGCGATGGGGATCGAAGTCGAGGCCGGGGGTCACGGCGACGCCCGCCTGTTCAAGGATCTCGCGCGCGAAGGCCCGGCTGTCGCGGGTCAGGTCGGACACATCGGCATAGATGTAGAAGGCCCCGTCGGGGGGCGCGATCTTCGCAAATCCCGCGCGCGGCAGCCCTTCCAGCATCAGGCGGCGGTTCTCGGCATAGACGGCAACGTTCGCTTCCAGCTCGTCGGTGCAATCGAGCGCGGCCAGCGCCGCGACCTGGCTTGCGTGCGGCGGGCAGATGAACATGTTCTGCGCCAGCCGCTCCACGGTGCGGATGTGATCCTCTGGCACCACCATCCAGCCGATGCGCCAGCCCGTCATGCTGAAAAACTTGGAAAACGAGTTGATGACATAGGCATCCTGCGTGATCTCCAGCGCCGAGGTCGCGTGGGCGCCGTACTGGATGCCGTGGTAGATCTCGTCCGAGATGAAGCTGATGTCGCGGGACCGGCAATGGTCGATCAGCGCCGTGAGCGCGGCGCGGTCCAGCATCGTGCCGGACGGATTGCCGGGCGAGGCGACGATGAGGCCCTTCAGCCCCTCGACCGGCGCAAGATCGGCGGGAACGGGTTGCAGGCGGTTCTCCAGCGCCGCAGGAATCCCGACCGGCGTCAGCGACAGCGCGCGCAGGATCTGGCGGTAGGACGGATAGCCCGGTTCCCCCAGCCCGACGCGGTCGCCCGCATCGAAGAGCGCGGTGAAAGCCAGAAGGAACGCGGCCGAGGAACCGGAGGTGACGATGACGCGGGCGGGGTCGAGATCGACGCCATACCAGCGCCGGTAAAGCCCCGCGATGCCCGCGCGCAGCTCGGGCAGGCCAAGCGCCACCGTGTAGCCGAGCGGCCCCGCCTCCATCGCGCGGATCAGGGCTGCACGGGCGCCCGCGGGTGCCGCCGTGCCGGGTTGGCCCACCTCCATGTGGATGATCGACCGGCCCGCCGCCTCGGCCGCGCGCGCGGCCTCCATCACGTCCATCACGATGAAGGGGTCAACCTTGGAGCGGGCAGAGGTTCGCATGGCATGTCCTTTCGTTGCCCCCTCTTCCCTTGGGGCGCGGCCGGGGTCAAGGGCGTCCGGCCGCCCATGTTTCCGGGCTGCGGGTTGCCTTGGGCGCGCGATCTGCGATGCTCTGGGAAAGACGATTCTGCCGGAGTGGATTTGGCGATGAGACGATTTTTCCTTGCGCTCGGCCTTGGCCTCGCCCTCGCCGGTCCCGTGGCGGCGCTCGATCTTGGCAACATGACGCCGGCCGAAAAGTCGGCCTTCGACGCCGAGGTGCGGTCTTACCTGCTCGCTCATCCCGAGGTTCTGGTCGAGGCGATCAAGTCGCTGGATGCCCGGCAGGCGCAGCAGCAGGCGCAAAGCGACGCGGAGATGGTCAAGGCCAATGCGACGGCGCTGTTCAAGGACGCGCATGCCTGGGTCGGGGGCAATCCGCAGGGCGACGTCACGCTGGTCGAGTTCATGGACTACCGCTGCACCTATTGCCGCCACGCCTATCAGGAGGTGAACAACCTCGTGAAGACGGACGGGCACATCCGGTTTGTCGTGAAGGAATTCCCGATCCTCGGGCCGCAGTCGGACCTGTCGGCGCGCTATGCGATCGCCGTCCTTCAGGCCAAGGGGCCTGAGGCCTATGCCAAGGTGCATGACGCGCTGATGACCTTCCGCGGCGAGATCACGCAGCAATCGCTGGCGGTCCTGTCGAAGAAGCTCGGGCTGGACGTGACGGATATCTTCGGGCGGATGAATTCGGATGCCGTGACGACGATCATCAATGAAAACCGTGCGTTGGCCGACAAACTTCAGATCCAGGGCACGCCGACCTTCGTGCTGGCCGACCAGATGCTGCGCGGCTATCTGCCGGAAGCGGCGATGAAGCAGATCGTGGCGAAGGCGCGCGCGGCCAAGGGCTGAGGCGCGCGCCCCATCCGGCCGCCCTTATTCGGCGGCCTCGGCGTTCGCGGCCTCGATCTCGGCGGCCTTCTGCTCCACCAGGTCAACGATGTGGTCGATCATCTGATCGTTCGTCATCTTGTGGCTTTGCTTGCCCGCCAGATAGACCATGCCCGACCCCGCGCCGCCGCCGGTAAAGCCGATGTCGGTCATCAGCGCCTCGCCCGGGCCATTCACCACGCAGCCGATGATCGACAGGCTCATCGAGGTGGTGACATGGGCCAGCCGATCCTCCAGCGCCGAGACCGTCTTGATCACGTCGAAGCCCTGCCGCGCACAGGACGGGCAGGAGATGATGGTGACGCCCCGGTGGCGCAGGCCGAGCGACTTCAGGATCTCATAACCCACTTTCACCTCTTCGACCGGATCGGCCGAAAGGCTGACGCGGATCGTGTCGCCGATCCCCATCCACAGCAGGTTCCCAAGCCCGATCGCGGATTTCACCGTGCCGGAGACAAGCCCCCCCGCCTCGGTGATGCCAAGATGGATCGGCGCGTCCGTCGCATCCGCCAGTTGCTGATAGGCGGCGGCGGCAAGGAAGACGTCCGACGCCTTCACGCTGATCTTGAATTCGTGGAAATCGTTGTCTTGCAGGATCTTGATGTGATCGAGCCCGCTTTCCACCATGGCCTCGGGACACGGCTCGCCGTATTTTTCCAGCAGATGCCGCTCGAGGCTGCCCGCGTTCACGCCGATGCGGATCGAACAGCCGTGGTCCTTGGCGGCCTTGATGACCTCGCGCACCCGGCGTGCGTCGCCGATGTTGCCGGGATTGATGCGCAGGCAGGCCGCGCCCGCCTCTGCCGCCTCGATCGCGCGGCGGTAGTGAAAGTGGATGTCCGCCACGATCGGCACCGGGCTTTCGGCGACGATCTCTTTCAGGGCGCGGGTCGAGTCCTCGTCCGGGGTCGAGACGCGGACGATATCGGCCCCCGCGACCGCGCAGCGCTGCACCTGTTCGATGGTCGCCTTCACATCCGAGGTGACGGTATTCGTCATCGTCTGGACCGAGATCGGCGCATCGCCCCCCACGGGCACGCGGCCGACCATGATCTGGCGGGACTTGCGCCGCTCGATGCTGCGCCAGGGACGGACGGGATTCAGGGACATGGGCTTCCTCGCATTCGGCCTTGGGTCTTACTTAGGCCCAAGGCCGCGCCGCGGCAATGCGGACGTTACTTCTTGCGAAGCGTCTGGCTGGCGTCGGCCACCGCGACCGCCTTGGCCAGGGCCGGATTGCTGCCCAGGTCGGCGACGGAAAACGTCTGCTCGAGGCTGGCCACGCTGAGGTTGAGGTGCTTGGTCACGCTGCCCGGCGTGCCGGCGGGGCCATAGGCCTTGCCGTTCACGAGGAAATAGACCGCACCCGAATTGCCCGCGCGCAGAAATACCGGCTTGTCGCCCTGCGGCACCGTCCATTTCTGCCCGGCGTCGAGGATCTTCTCAAAAAGCGTGCTGCCGTCGCTGGCCTTCACGCTGACCCATGCCGGATGCACGGCCATGATCTGCACCGTCGGCTTGGCATCGGCCACCACGACCGGCGCCGCGCCCGTATCCTTCGTCGCGCCGCCCGCCGCCGCGACGGCGGCCGCCAGGGCGGGATCGACGGGGGCGTTCGGATCGGTTTGCGCCGACGCGGTTTGCGTCCCGCCCGCGCCCGACGGCAGGCCCGTCACGGGATCGACCGCCGAGGGCGCATTGGGGTTGATCGCGGCAATCGGCCCGTCACGCGGCACCAGCACCGGCACGTCCAGCGCCTGCGGGGCGTAAAGCCGGCTCAGCGCGTCGGCCGAGGGCGTGTTGATCTTGTCCTTCTGCCCCTCGACCGGCGGCACGGCCCCCGGAAGGCGCGCGACATTGGCCAGCGGGTCCAGAGCGGCGACCGCCCCCGGCGCCTGATCGACCGGGGCCACCTGCACGCGCTGG
Organism: Paracoccaceae bacterium; assembly: GCA_028875855.1. GTDB lineage: Bacteria > Pseudomonadota > Alphaproteobacteria > Rhodobacterales > Rhodobacteraceae > Solirhodobacter. Next base: position 3,691 of record JAGWVA010000077.1, on the reverse strand, counting down.
ACGACCTGAAGCACCCGCCACGCCCCGAAGCCGAGCGAGGCGACCAGCGCCGTCAGCACCAGAAGCGAGCCCACGGCCCCCGGCTGCACGCCTGCAAAGAAGCTGCGCGAGGGCGGCAGGAATTTCGGATTGGGATCGGCGAAGGGATCGCGGCTCTCGGTGCGCGGCTTGGCCTTGTGGGCGCTCAGGCTCGGGACGGGACGCTGCTGGGACACGACGCCCGGGCGCATCACGTTGGTGTCGCCGACGGAATATCCCGCCTCCTTGCAGAAGCGTTGAAAGGCCCATTCCGGGTCCATCTGAAGGTAGCGCGCGTAAGAGCGCACGTAGCCCGCGACGAAACCCTGCGTTTCAAAGGCGGAAAGGTCGGCGTTTTCGATCGCGGCGATGTAGGTCGCCTTGATCTTCAGCTCGCGCTGAACGTCGAGCAGGGATTTCCCGAGCGTGGCGCGTTCGCCCCGCATCAGATCGCCCAGCTTGAGGTCGAAATCGTCGAAACCCTTCGGCTTATCCAGCTCAGCCGCCGAAGGTTTTGTCCTCCGCCCGATCATGCGAACTGCCTCATGCCTGTCCCGTGCAACGGCGTTTATTGTGATGTGGCCGACGACTCACCCACGCCGACCTTGATTTGCTATAACACAGGGGTGTGATGAATGCATCCGCAGAAGCGGTCAGGCACTCATCTCGGCACGATTCAGCGCACAGCGCGACCAGAGCTTGTCCATCGCCTTCACGAGCCCGTCGATCATGCCCGAATCATGCACCGGCGAGGGGGTGAAGCGCAGCCGCTCGGTCCCCTTCGGCACGGTCGGGTAGTTGATCGGCTGCACATAGACGCCGAACTGCTCCAGCAGCATGTCCGAAAGCGCCTTGCAGTGGACCGGGTTGCCGACATGGACCGGAACGATATGGCTGCCGTGATCGATGATCGGCAGGCCAAGCGCCTTGAGCCGCATCTTCAGCATCTTAGCCGCCGCCTGATGGCGATCGCGGATCGACTGGTCGGTCTTGAGGTGCTTCACGGAGGCCGCAGCCCCCGCCGCCACGACGGGCGGCAGAGAGGTGGTGAAGATGAAGCCCGGCGCGTAGGAGCGGACCGCATCCACCATCTTGGCCGAAGCCGCAATATAGCCGCCGAAGACCCCGAAGGCCTTGCCCAGCGTGCCGTTGATGATGTCGAGCCGGTGCATCTGCCCGTCACGTTCGGCCACGCCCGCGCCGCGGGGGCCATACATGCCGACGGCATGCACCTCGTCGAGATAGGTCAGCGCGCCGAATTCTTCGGCGAGATCGCAGATCTCCTTGATCGGGCCAAAGTCGCCATCCATCGAATAGATTGATTCGAAAGCGATAAGTTTGGGCGCCGCCGGATCGTCGGCCGCCAGCAGCTCGCGCAGATGGGCCACGTCGTTGTGCCGGAAGATCCGCTTTTCGCCGCCGCCGCGCCGCACGCCCTCGATCATGCTCGCGTGGTTGAGCTTGTCGGAATAGATGATGAGGCCCGGGAAGATCGTCTTCAGCGTCGAAAGCGTCGCGTCGTTGGCGATGTAGGCCGACGAAAAGACCAGCGCCGCTTCCTTCTGGTGCAGGTCGGAAAGCTCTGCCTCAAGCCGCTTGTGATAGACCGTGGTCCCCGAGATGTTGCGCGTCCCGCCAGAGCCGGCGCCGGTCGCATCCAGCGCCTCGTGCATGGCGGCCAGAACCACGGGGTGCTGGCCCATGCCCAGATAGTCATTGCCGCACCAGACGGTGATGTCCTTCTCGGTGCCATCGGGCTTGCGCCAGACCGCGTGCGGGAACTGCCCCTTGCGCCGTTCGATGTCGATGAAGGTCCTGTAGCGCCCCTCGTCGTGCAGACGTTGCAGGGCGGTATCGAGCGCGTTTTCGTAGGTCATCTGGGTCCCTTTCGCCAGTCCGGCATAGGGCGCAATAAGGCGTCCGTAAAGATGTGGCTTTGATATCGGTCAAATACATCTTTCGGAAAGGGGGCAATTTGCCACGCCGCATCGCAGAAACTTCAACCCTCTGCGATGAATGCGACTCGTGGCCCCCCGGTGCCCGCTCTGGACACCCCCTTCCCGCCTGATAGGCTCGCCGCGCAAGAATGGAGGTGCAAATGAGCCTTGATGCCGTCCTGAAACGGATCGACGAAACCCTGCCGGAGGCAACCGACCGCCTGCTGGAGCTGTTGCGGATTCCCTCGATCTCGACCGACCCGGCCTACAAGGGCGAATGCGACCGCGCGGCCGACTGGCTGGTGGCCGAATTGTCCGCGCTTGGCTTCGATGCCGCCAAGCGCCCGACGCCCGGCCATCCGATGGTGGTGGCCCGCAGCAAGGGCGAAGGCCGCCATGTGCTGTTTTACGGCCATTACGACGTGCAGCCCGTCGATCCGCTGTCGCTGTGGGACCGCGACCCGTTCGACCCGGAAGTGCAGGACACGCCCAGGGGCAAGGTGATCCGCGGCCGGGGATCGAGCGATGACAAGGGCCAGCTCATGACCTTCGTCGAGGCCTGCCGCGCCTGGAAGGCCGAGACCGGCAAGCTGCCGGGCAACCTCACGATCTTCTTCGAGGGCGAAGAGGAATCGGGCTCGCCCTCGCTCATTCCCTTCATGCGCGAGAATGCCGACGAGCTGAAGGCCGAGATCGCGCTGATCTGCGACACCGGGCTTTTCGAATCGACCCAGCCCGCCATCGTCACCATGCTGCGCGGCCTTCTGGGCGAGGAACTGACGATCCGCGGCGCCTCGCGCGATCTGCATTCGGGCATGTATGGCGGGGCCGCGATGAACCCGATCCGGGTCCTGTCGAAGATCATCGCGGGTCTGCATGACGAGAACGGCCGCATCACGGTGCCGGGCTTCTACGACGGGGTGAGCGAACTGCCCGACGCGGTGCGCGCCCAGTGGCAGAACCTTGCCTTCGATCACGCGAAGTTCCTTGGCGATGTCGGATTGTCGGAACCGGCGGGCGAGAAGGACCGCACGCCGCTCGAGATGATCTGGTCGCGCCCGACCTGCGACGTGAACGGGATCTGGGGCGGCTACACGGGCGACGGCTTCAAGACGGTGCTGCCCTCCGAGGCCCATGCCAAGATCAGCTTCCGCCTTGTGGGCCAGCAGGACCCGCTTGCGATCCGCGAGAACTTCCGCGCCTACGTCCGGTCGATGCTGCCCGCCGACTGCACGGTGGAATTCCACGGCCACGGCGCGGGCCCGGCAAGCCAGATGGAGATCGGCGACCCCGCCTTCGAACAGGCGCGCGGGGCGCTGACCACCGAATGGGGGCGCGCGGCCTCCTATGTCGGCTGCGGCGGATCGATCCCGATCGCGGGCTATTTCAAGTCGATCCTCGGGATGGATGCGATGCTGATCGGCTTCGGCAAGGACGACGACCAGATCCACTCGCCGAACGAGAAATACGACGTCGAAAGCTTCCACAAGGGCATCCGGTCCTGGGCGCGCATCCTCGCCGCGCTGGACTGAGCCTGAACGACAGCGGGGGCCGACCGGCCCCCGCAACTTCGCACCCGGATCAGAGCGCCGTCACGCATCCGCCTTCAGCGAACTCACATAGCGGGTGTGCTTGTTCTTGATCCCGTAGTGCCAGACCAGGGTCACCTTCTCGCCCTTCTTCAGATGCGCCGTATGGGCGCTCTTGAGCAGATGGAAGACCGCCCCATCCGTCAG
>JAGWVA010000019.1 GCA_028875855.1 Paracoccaceae bacterium | reverse complement strand
GCGCTGACGATCCCGGGCTGCCCGCCCCGGCCCATCGACCTGTTGCGCGGGCTGGTCACGCTGATGGACGGGCGCGGATAGCCCTCAGCGGCCCCGTTCGTGTTCGAACCGCTGCTGCGCGATCAACTCGTTCCGGTCGGCTTTCTGCTGGGCGCGCAGCGAATCCTCGACATAGTTCAGATGCCCTTCGACCGCGGCGCGGGCGGCGGCGGGATCGCGCGTCTGGATCGCGTCGTTGATCGCGCGATGCTGGTCCAGAAGCGCGGATCGCGTGGTGCGTTGCTTGAACATCACCTGCCGATTGTAGAACACGCCCTGCCGCAGCAGGTCGAACATCGACCGCATCATGTGCAGCATGATGACGTTGTGGCTCGCCTCGATGATGGACAGGTGGAACTCCGCGTCCAGCCGCGCCTCGTCCGAGGGGTTCCGCTTGGAATGCGCAGCTTCCATCTTGGCGAAGACGCTCGCCACGACCTTCAGATCGGTGTCCGTCCCCAGCATCGCCGCGCGCTCGGCCGACAGCGCCTCGAGATCGCGGCGGAAGGACAGGTAGTCGAACATCGCCTCGTCATGGCTGGCGAAAAGGTCCACGAGCGCGGGCGAAAAGGCCGACCCGAGCACGTCGGCCACGAAGATCCCCGCACCGGCCCGGGCGATCAGCAAGCCGCGCTCTTCAAGCTCGGCGACGGCGTCGCGCAGGCTGGGGCGCGAGACGCCCAGCATCTCGGACATTTCGCGTTCCGAGGGCAGGCGTTCGCCCGGTCGCAGAATACCTCGCAGGATCAGAAGTTCGATCTGACGGACGACGGCGGTGGAGAGTTTCTCGGGCACGACTTTCTGGAATGGCATAACTCAAACCCATCAATTGGTCAGATCATATGACCGCATGAGGGCGCGTCAATGAAAAGAATACGGCCGGGCAGGGCCCGGCCGCGCGAAATGCAAGGATGGTCAGCCGTTGGTCGGGCGGATGTGGATTTCCACCCGGCGGTTCTTGGAACGTCCCGCCGCCGTAAGGTTCGTGGCGATCGGCTGGCTTTCGCCCCGGCCGATCGTGACGATGCGGTTCGGGTTCACGCCGTTGTCCTCGATCACGCCCGCAACCGCGTCGGCGCGCTGCTGCGACAGTTGCAGGTTGTAGGCCGCGCTGCCGGTGTTGTCGGTATGCCCGATGATCGTGACCTGGCTGTCGGGATAATGCAGAAGGTTCTGCGCGACCGAGGCCAGTTCGTTCTGCATCTGCGGCTTGATGACGGTGGAGTTCGTGTCGAACAGGATGTCCTGCGGCATCGACACCACCAGTTCGCTGCCCGTATTGGTCACGCCGATATTGTCGTTGCCCAGCGACGAGCGCAGGTCCTGCGCCTGCTGGTCAAGCGCGCCGCCGGCGATGGCGCCGACGGTCGCCCCGGCGGCAGCTCCGAGGATCGACTTGCCAAGCGCGCCGCGCCCGGGTTGCAGGGCGCCGGCCAGGCCGCCGACCACGGCGCCGGCGATGGCCCCGGCGCGCGCGTTCGCGTTGGGGTCGTTGGGGTTGCTGTAGCCCTGGGGGGCGCAGGCCGACAGGCTCAGCGCGCCGACGGTCGCCAGGATCAGAATGGAATTCATCCGCATCACGTCTGCCTCTTTCCCTTGGCCCATCTTGCGGGCCTTGCCCCCGTTATAGCGGGGGCGGGCGGCGGGGAACAGATCGCGCCTCAAGCTGGCAGGTTCTTGCCCATCACGAACCGGTGGGCGGCGCTCAGGCCTCGGCCCGGGCGGCCTCCCAGGCCAGCATGGCGCGTTTGACCGGCAGGCCCCAGTGATAACCGCCAAGCGCCCCCGTGGTGCGCAGCGCCCGGTGGCAGGGGATCAGGAAGCTGATCGGGTTGCGCCCCACGGCGGTGCCGACCGCGCGCTGCGCAGAAGGATGGCCCACCGCGCGGGCAAGGTCGGTGTAGGTCGTGACATGGCCCGAGGGGATCGCAAGAAGCGCCTCCCAGACCTTGATCTGGAACGGCGCCCCGATCAGGTAAAGCGGCAGCGGCGCCGCGGCATCCGCGCCAAAGGCCGCCATCGCCCAGGGCCTGAGGCGCATCGGGTCCTCGATGAAGGTGGCCCTGGGCCAGCGCGACAGCATGTCGGCCATCGTCGGCTCTGCCCCCGCCTCGGCGGCAAAGCCGATGCCGCAGATGCCCTTGTCGGTGCCCATCACGAGGGCCGGGCCGAAGGGGCTTTCGAACCATCCCCAGAAGATCGCGAGGCCCGCGCCACCGCGGGCGAAGTCGCCCGGGCTCATCGCCTCCCATGTCAGGAACAGATCGTGCAGCCGCCCGGTCGAGGACAGCCCCGCCTCCAGCGCGGTGTCCAGAACCGTGTGGCGTTCGGCCAGAAGCCGCTTGGCAAGGTCCAGCGTCAGGTATTGCCGATACCGCTTGGGCGAGACGCCGACCCAGCGGCTGAAGACACGCTGGAAATGCGCCGCGCTCATCCCCATGGCGGCGGCGAGATCCTCGAGCGGCATCTCCCGCCCTTCGGCCTCGATCAGCTTCAGCGCGCGGGCGATGGTCTGGTAGTGATAGGCAAGGGGTTCGGGCGTGTCGGTCATCGGGGCCTCCATGCCGCCAGATTAGGCGTGCGCCCCGCGCCACGCGACCCGGATTTTGCGCTTTGTCGCCGGGCTCCGGCTTGTCCGCCGCAGCGGGGCAGGGCATAGGGACGGCATGGCACGCCAACTCGACTACCTCACGATGCGCGAGATCTTCCGCCGGTTCCAGGCCGCCGAGGCCGAACCGAAGGGAGAGCTTGAGCACGTCAACGCCTACACGCTGCTGGTGGCGGTCGCGCTGTCGGCGCAGGCGACGGACGCGGGCGTGAACCGCGCGACGCGAGAGCTGTTCAAGATCGCCGATACGCCGCAGAAGATGCTGGCCTTGGGCGAAGAGGGGCTGATCGCGCATATCAAGACGATCGGCCTGTTTCGCAACAAGGCGAGGAACGTCATCAAGCTGAGCCAGATCCTTGTCGATCACTACGGCGGCGAAGTGCCGTCTTCCCGCGCGGCGTTGCAGGCGCTGCCGGGGGTGGGCCGCAAGACGGCGAACGTGGTGCTGAACATGTGGTGGCACCTGCCCGCGCAGGCGGTGGACACACACATCTTCCGCGTCGGCAACCGCGCCGGCATCGCGCCCGGCAAGGATGTGGACGTCGTGGAACGCGCGATCGAGGACAACGTCCCGGCCGAGTTCCAGACCCATGCCCATCACTGGCTGATCCTGCACGGCCGCTATATCTGCACTGCCCGCAAGCCCCGCTGTGGCGATTGCCTGATCCGGGACCTTTGCGCCTACGAGGACAAGACGGAATGAAGACATTTCAGGTGGTCGGCATCGGCAATGCGATGGTCGATGTGATCTCGCATGCCACGGAAGGGGACCTGTCCGCGCTTGGTATCCAGAAGGGGATCATGCAACTGATCGACATGCCGCGTGCGGTCGATCTCTATTCCCGCATCGGCCCGGCCGAGGAAGTCTCGGGCGGATCGGCGGCCAATACCATCGCGGGCATTGCCAAGCTGGGTGGCCGGACGGCCTATGTCGGCAAGGTCAAGGACGACCAGCTGGGCGCGATCTTCGCCCATGACCTGCGCGCGCAGGGCGCGGTGTATCAGACCGCCTTTGCCCCGAAAACGGCCGAGCAGGAAACCGGGCGCTGCATCATCCTTGTCACGCCGGACGGCGAGCGGTCGATGAACACCTATCTCGGCGTGACCGAGTTCCTGACGCCGGCCGACATCGACGAGGCGCAGATGGCGCAGGCAGAGTGGATCTATCTCGAGGGCTACCGCTTCGACGGGCCGGAAAGCCACGAGGCCTTCGCCAAGGCCATCGCCGCGACCCGCGCGGCAGGCGGGCGGGTGTCGCTCACGCTTTCCGATCCGTTCTGCGTCGAACGCCACCGCGACGCCTTCCGGAAGATGATCCGCGAGGATGTGGACCTGCTCTTCGCCAACCGGGCCGAGCTGATGTCGATGTATCAGACCGACGACTTCGCCGTCGCGATGAAGGCCGCCGCGTCCGAGGTTGCCATCGTCGCCGCGACGGAAAGCGAGAAGGGCGCGCATGTCCTCTGGGACGGCCAGCACCGCCATGTGCCCGCGATCCCGACGAAGATCGTCGATGCGACCGGGGCGGGGGACCTGTTCGCGGGCGCTTTCCTGTGGGCATTGGCCGAGGGGCATGATCTCGAGACCTGCGGGCGCATGGGATGCGTCGCCGCGTCCGAGATCATCAGCCATATCGGCGCGCGGCCCGAGGCGGACCTGCGCGCGCTTTTCCAGAAGCACGGGCTGGGCTGAGGCGCGGCGCGGCCGGGCATCGCGGCATGGGGGCCGCAGACGGCTTCCGGCGCGGCGCTTCCTCCTGTAAGGCTTTGGCATGGCGATCCGGCTGACCTCCCTTTCCGACCTTGCGACGCTCGGCTTCGATGAAATCATCGACGTCCGCTCTCCAGCCGAATGGGAGGAGGATCACGTCCCCGGCGCAATCAACCTGCCGGTGCTGGACAACGACGAACGCGCGGTGGTCGGCACGATCTACGTGCAGGAAAGCCCCTTTCGCGCCCGAAAGGTCGGGGCGGCGCTGGTTGCCAAGAACGCGGCCCGCCACCTTGAAGGGCCGCTGGCCGACAAGACCGGCGGATGGAAACCCTTGATCTATTGCTGGCGCGGCGGTCAAAGGTCGAACAGCTTCGCGTCGATCCTCACGCAGGTGGGCTGGCGCGCCGATGTGGTGGAGGGCGGCTACAAGACCTATCGCCGGCTGGTGGTCGAGGCGGTGCACGAGCGCGATGTTCCCGCGCCGGTGATCCTGCTCGACGGCAACACAGGCAGCGCGAAGACCGAGCTTCTGGGCCTGCTTGCCGACCGTGGAGTGCAGGTGATCGACCTCGAGGGCATGGCGAACCATCGCGGCTCGCTGTTCGGGCATCGCGTGGGCGGGCAACCCAGCCAGAAGGCGTTCGAGGGGCGGCTGGCCGCGGCTCTGGCGGCGCTCGACCCTGCCCGGCCCGTGGTGATCGAGGCGGAATCGAGCAAGGTCGGCGACCGGTCCCTGCCGCCGCCGCTCTGGAAGGCGATGCGCGCCGCGCCGCGCCTGCATGTCGTGGCCCCCGTGGCGGCGCGGGCGCGCTACCTTGCCCGGGCCTATGCCGATCTGACGGCGGACCGCGCGGCGCTGGCCCGCGTCATCGATCTCTTGCGCCCGTTGCAGCCGGTCGAGGTGATCCACCGCTGGCAGGCCCTTGCCGCAGCCGGAGAGAACGAGGTTCTGGCCGGGGAACTGATGCAACGCCATTACGATCCACGCTACGCCAAGCAACGCGAGCGGGCCGAGGGGGCGGTTGCGGAAGATTTCGAGACCGAGGGGCTGGAGCCGGACGATCTGGCGCGGCTGGCGGACCGGCTCGCGGCGCGGGTCGCCAAGGGCTGACACCGGCGCGCGGCCGCAAGGGCGGAGCCTCCGGCGGGGATATTTTGGCCAAAGAGAAGGGGATCAGCGCAGGGTGAAGTGGGGCGCGCCCGGCTCGATCCGACCAATGATCGCAGCGGGCGCACCGGTCGCGTGCAGGCGGGCAACGAGGGCCGCGGCCTGATCGGCGGGCACGGCGGCAAGCAGGCCGCCGCAGGTCTGCGGGTCGATCAGCAGGGCGCCAAGCGGGGTGTCGGGCAGGTCGATGCGGCTCTCCACCGCCAGACGGTTGGTAGGCGCGAGGGTCGAGGCCTCGCCCGCGGCGGCAAGCTCTGCCGCGCCGGGCAGCAGCGGGATCGCCGCGGTATCGAGTGTGGCGGCGCAGCCCGCGGCGTCGAGCATTTCCAGCAGATGCCCGGCAAGGCCGAAGCCGGTCACATCTGTCATCGCATGGGCCAAGGGGCCAAGGATCGCGGCGGCCGGCCCCAGCGGGCGGATCATGCTGGCGAGCGTCGCCGCCACCGCGCGGCCCGGGGCATGGCGAGTCATCTCGGCCGCCAGAACGGTGCCGGTGCCAAGCGGCTTCGTCAGGATCAGCGCATCGCCCGGCTGCGCGCCGCCCTTCGGCACGGGGCTGGGCGCGAGGCCGGCGACCGTCAGGCCGATCGTCAGTTCCGCCCCGATCGAGGTATGGCCGCCCACGACCTCTGCCCCGGCGGCGCGGAGGATCTGCCCGGCGGCGGCCATGATCTCGGCCAGCATGTCGGCCTGCAAGCGGTCAGAGGCGCGCGGCAGGGTGATCTGGAGCAGGGCGGCCTGCGGTTCGGCCCCCATCGCCCAGATATCGCCAAGCGCATGGGTGGTGGCGATCTGCGCCATCAGGAAGGGATCTTCGACCATGGCGCGCAGGTGATCCGTGGTAAGGACCTGCCGCGTCGCGCCAAGGTCCAGCACGGCGGCATCGTCGCCGGGACCGGAGAGGACATCCGCGCGGGCCGGCGCGGGCAGGCCGGCCAGCGCCGCCGCCAGCGCCCCGGCCCCGACCTTGGCCCCGCAGCCACCGCAGAGCGGCTTTTGCCCCGCAAGCTCCTGCGCGACGCCAAGGGTCAGCGGGCGCGGCAGCGGGGGGGCGGGCATCTGCGGCAGATCGTGGAACATGCGCATGAAGCGCCGGTCGATCCGGTTCTTCCAGCGCCAGAGGAGCGGCCCGTCGAGCCGCAGCCCCCATTTGTCGGCCAGCGCCCCCTTGCCCCCGGTCGACACCAGCTTGAGGTAGTCGCGCTGGGGCTGGTAGCGGCGCAGGGCGGCCCCGGTCAGCCGGGCGCGCAGGTTGTGAAACAGGACCGGCGCCTCGCGCACGGCGAAGACGCCGGCCTTGGGGCGGGGGGCGTGCGAAAGATGCGCGCAATCGCCCACGGCGAAGATGTCGGGGTCGTTGGTGGACCGCAGCGTTGCATCGACCGTGACGAAGCCGCGCGTGAGGTCTAGGCCGGTCCCGGCCAGCCAGTCATGGGGCCGCGCGCCCACCGCGCCAAGGGTGAAGGCCGAGGGCAGGCTTTGGCCGTCGGTCAGGTCCACCGCGGTCGGCGCAACGCGGGCGACGGTGGCGCCGGTGATGAGCCTTACCCCCTCGCGCGCGAGGTGCGACATGAGCGCCCGCCGCGCGCCCGCGCCGATCCCGGGCAGCGCCTCGGGTGCCTGTTCGATCAGCGTGACCTCTGGCCGTGCGACCCCGGCCTGCCGCAGCCGGTGGGCGGTGGCCAGCGCCAGTTCCACCCCCGCGAGCCCAGCGCCAAGGATCACCACGGGCGCGGGGGCCGGCAGATCGTCGAGGAAGGCCTGCCAGCGCTCGGCGTAGCCGCCCAGCGGTTTCGCCGCGACGCCGTGATCCAGAAAGCCCGGCAGCTCCGGCAGGGCCGAGGTGATGCCGATGTCGATCGACGCCACGTCGTAGCGCAGGGGAGGGCGCCCCTGCACCGTGATGCGCCGTGCCTCCCGGTCGATGCCCGTCGCGCGGCCAAGGATCAGCCGGGCGCCGGCATGGCGGGCCAGCTTCACGAGGTCGATCTGCAGCTCGTCCTGCCGGTAGTGGCCCGCGATCAGCCCGGGCAGCATGCCGGTATAGGGGGCGGTCGGGTTCGGGTCGATCACCGTCAGCCGTGTGCCCGGAAGGGGCGTCATCCCCCACCGGAGCAGCACCAGCGCATGGGCATGGCCGCCGCCGATCAGCACGAGGTCTCGGGTCAGGGGGATCTGCGGTTGCATGGCGTCTCCGGGCTTTGGTCAGGCCTAGCGCAGGCGGGCCCGGTTGGCGAGGGGGAAGGCCGCCGCACCCGCCAGAGGCTGAAAGCGACGGCGCGGCGGCCGCAAAGGGTCGCTTTACGGGATGACGAACGGCCGGGCGCGCCCTAGACCCCATGGGGCGAACGGAACGGGGCAGGGCATGGCGGTTTTTCTGGGGGTCGATACGGGGGGCACCTACACCGATGCGGTGGTGGTGGACGAGGGCGAGGCGCGGGTGATCGCCAAGGCCAAATCGCTGACAACGCGGGCCGACCTGTCGATGGGGATCGGGCGTGCCGTGGATGCGGCGCTGGCCGGGGCCCGTGTCGCGCCGGGCGAGGTGGCGATGGTGTCGCTGTCCACGACGCTTGCCACGAACGCGCTGGTCGAGGGGCAGGGCGGGCGCGTGGCGCTGATCTTCATCGGCTTCGACGAGGGCGATCTTGTCCGCGAGGGGCTGGCCGAGGCGCTGGCGGGCGACCCGGTGGTCGTCCTGCCGGGCGGTCACACCCACGGCGGGACCGAGGCCGCGGCGCTGGACAGGGCGCGGCTCGAGGCAGAGGTGGCCCGGCTCGGCCCGGAGGTCGCGGGCTTTGCCGTCGCGGCCCGCTTTGCCGTGCGCAATCCCGCCCATGAACTGGCCGCGGCCGAGGCGGTGCGGCGGCTGACGGGGCGGCCGGTCACCTGTTCGCACGAATTGTCGGCCAAGCTCAACGGCCCGAAACGCGCGCTGACGGCGGTGCTGAATGCGCGGCTCATCGGGATGATCGCGCGGCTGATCGACGCCTGCGAGGCGCATCTGGTGTCCGTGGGCATCCATGCGCCGCTGATGGTGGTGCGGGGCGACGGGGCGCTGATCTCGGCCGAGGTCGCGCGTGCCCGGCCGATCGAGACGATCCTGTCCGGGCCTGCCGCCTCGATCGTGGGGGCGCGGTGGCTGACGGGCGAGGCGGATGCGCTGGTGTCGGACATCGGGGGCACGACGACCGACGTGGCGCTTTTGCGCGGCGGCCTGCCCGAAATCGACCCGCTGGGCGCCCGGGTCGGCGGCTGGCGCACCATGGTCGAGGCGGTCGCGATGCGCACCACTGGCCTTGGCGGCGATAGCGAGGTGTCGGTGATCGAGGGGCTGGCGGGGGGGCTGCGGCTTGGCCCGCGCCGCCTGATCCCGGTGTCCCTGATGGCGCGCGACTGGCCCGATCTGGTGCACGACGCGCTGGACCGCTGGCTGTCGTCGGAGACCTCGGGCGAACATGACGGGCGTTTCGCGCTGGCGATGCCCCATGTGCCCGCCGCGGGCCTTTCCGTGCGCGAGGCCGCCGTGCTGGAGCGGCTGAAGGGCGGGGCGGCGACGGTGGGGGCGATCCTGCAGACGCGGCTGGACGGGGCGGCGCTGACGAAACTGGTGGCGCGGGGTCTTGTCATGCTCTCGGGCGTGACGCCGTCGGATGCAAGCCATGTGCTGGGCCGGCTGGCGGACTGGGACGGGCAGGCCGCGGAAAAGGCGCTGCGGCTTTTCGCGAAGAAACGCAACGGGCGCGGCGACCGGATCGCGCCGGGGCCGGAGGCGATGGCGCAGGCGGTGATCGACGCGCTTACCGCACAGACGGTCGATTGCCTGCTGGAGGCGGCCTTTGCCGAGGACGGCCGCGACTGGGCGGGCGAGACGCCCGAGGCGCTGGCGCGCCATGTCCTGACGCGCGAGGGGCTCAACCGCGCGGGCGGGGTGGTGGAGGTGGCGCTTCGGCTTGGCGTGCCGGTGATCGGGCTCGGGGCCTCGGCCCCGTCCTATTACGGCGCGGTGGGCGAGCGGCTGGGCACGCGCATGGTGCTGCCGGAACATGCGGGCGTCGCCAATGCCATCGGCGCGGTGGTGGGCCAGGTGTCGCAGCATGCCGATTGCATCGTCACCTCGCCGGGCGAGGGGCGGTTTGTCGTCCACCTTGCCGGTGGCGCCGAGACCTTCGCCGACCGCGACGCGGCGCTGGCGGCGGCGGAGGCGGCCCTGTCGGTCGAGGCGCGGGCGCGCGCGCGCGAGGCAGGGGCCGAGGAGGTCCGGCTGAGCACGACGCGCGACGTTCAGGAAGTCGAGATCGAGGGGCGGCAGATGTTCATCGAGGCGCGTCTGCGCGTCACGGCGACGGGCCGGCCAAGGGTGGCTGCGGCGGGAGCGCCGGAAGAGGTCAGCGTTCTGGGGGTGTGAGGCCCCGGGGCTCTGCCCCGGACCCCGGGATATTTTCGGACAGAAAATGAAGCGGCCTTGGCCGCGGTCACTCGCCGTAGGGGACCCAGATCGTCTTGACCTCGGTCGCGGCGCGCAGGAATTCGCGGCCTTCGCCCGCGGGGCCGGACCAGTCGCGGGCGCGGCCGTTGTTGACCCAAGTGCGCTTGAGGTTCGAGGCGCTTTCCGCCTCGATCAGCCGCGAGAGGTCGGCGCCGGCGAAGCTCCAGACCGCGTCCACGTCCATGTGACCGGCGAGCGTCTTGGCGAGGTCTGCGGGATCGCCGGTGACGATGTTCACCACGCCCCCCGGCAGGTCGGAGGTGTCGAGCACCTGGTAAAGATCGGTCGCGGCTAGCGGGAAGGGGTGCGAGGGCACCAGCACCACGCGGTTCCCCATCGCGATGGCGGGCGCCATGATCGAGACGAGGCCCAGAAGCGGCGCCTCGTCGGGGCAGAGCGCGCCGATGACGCCCGTGGGTTCGTTCATCGCAAGGGCCACGCCGCGCAGCGGGACCGGCTTCACCGCGCCCTCCCATTTGTCGGCCCAGGCGGCATAGGTGAAGAGGCGATCGATCGCGGCTTCGACCTCGGCCTCGCCGGGTCTGCCGGTCATCGCCTTCAGGCGCGCGGCGAATTCCGGGGCGCGGGCCGAGAGGTTCTCGGCGATGTAGTAGATCACCTGCGCGCGGTTGTGGGCCGTGGTCTTGGCCCAGCCCTTGGCCGCATGGGCGGCCTCGACCGCATTGCGGATATCCTTGCGGTTGCCAAGGCCGACATGGCCCAGAAGCGCGCCCTTTGGCCCCCAGACGGGGCGGGAATAGCCGCTGTCGGGCCGGGCCTGCTTGCCGCCGATGTAGAGCTTGGCGGTGCGGTCGAGCGCGGGGGCTTCCGGTTCGGACGGCTGGGCGAAGGGGGCGATCGGTTTCAGGGTGGCCGTCTTTCCGGCTGGTTTGAGGTAGGCCATCAGCCCTTCCCATCCCCCTTCGCGGCCGAAGCCGGATTCGCGCAGTCCGCCGAAACCGGCGGCGGCGTCGAACATGTTGGTGCCGTTCACCCAGACCACGCCCGCCGCGATCTTCGGCGCTAGGTCGAGGGCGAGGTTCACGTTCTCGGTCCAGACGCTCGCGGCAAGGCCGTAGCGGGTGTTGTTGGCAAGGCTCACCGCGTCTTCGGGCGTGCGGAAGGTCATCGAGACGAGGACGGGCCCGAAGATCTCTTCCTGACAGAGCCGGGCGGAGGGGGTGAGGCCGGTGATGAGCGTGGGCGGGTAGAAGCAGCCCGGCGGGACGGGCGTGGCGGCGCGGTAGAGCGTGCCTTCGCTCGCGCCTTCGACCATGCGGGTGATCGTCGCCAGTTGCACCGGATCGACGATGGCGCCGACGTCGATGCATTTGTCGAGCGGGTCGCCGATGCGAAGGCCGTCCATCCGGCGTTTCAGCTTGTCGTGGAACCGTTCCGCGATGCCTTCCTGCACCAGCAGGCGCGAGCCCGCGCAGCAGACCTGCCCCTGGTTGAACCAGATCGCGTCCACCAGCCCCTCGACCGCGCTGTCGAGGTCGGCGTCGTCGAAGACGATGTAGGGGGACTTGCCGCCGAGTTCGAGCGTGAGCGCGATGCCCCGGCCCGCGGTGGCGGTGCGGATCTTGCGGCCGACTTCAGTCGAGCCGGTGAAGGCGATCTTGTCCACCTGTGCCGCGACCAGCGCCGCACCGGTCGCGCCATCGCCGGTGACGATGTTGAGAACGCCCTTCGGCAGCCCGGCCTCGCGGCTGATCTCGGCAAAAAGGAGGGCGGTCAGCGGCGTATATTCGGCGGGCTTCAGCACGACGGTATTGCCGGCGGCCAATGCGGGCGCGACCTTCCATGCCAGCATCAGAAGGGGGAAGTTCCACGGGATGATCTGGCCGCAGACGCCGAGCGGCGTCGCCTCGGGGTGTTCCTTCGGCAGAAGCTGGGCAAGGCCCGCGTGGTAATAGAAATGCCGCGCGACCAGCGGCACGTCGATGTCCCGGCTTTCCCGGATCGGCTTGCCGTTGTCGAGTGTTTCGAGGACTGCAAGCAGGAGCGCGTGTTTCTGCACGAGCCGGGCCAGCGCATAAAGGATCTTCGCCCGCTGGTGACCGGAAAGCTTGGCCCATTTCGGCTGCGCCCGGCGGGCGGCTGCGACGGCGCGGGCCACGTCGGCTTCGGTCCCTTGGGTGACCTGCGCCAGTTCATCGCCCGTCGCGGGGTTCCTTGTGGCGAAGGTCTCGCCGGGGTCGGTGAAGCTGCCGTCGATGAAATGCCCGAAGCGGCGGTTGTGCCTGTCGAGCCATGCCATCGCCTCGGTCGCGCTTTCGGGGGCGGGGCCGTAGGACATGGTGTCGAAGATGTCGCGGACGGTCATGGTTACCCCATCGGATGGCGGTTGGCGGCGGAGTAGCGGCCGGTGACATGGTGTTCCAACTGACGCTCGATATCGCCCAGAAGCGACGAGGCGCCGAAGCGGAAGAGGTCGGGTTGCAGCCATGGCATCCCCAGCTCGTCCTTCATCAGGGCGAGGTAGGTCAGCGCGTCCTTGGCCTTGGAAATCCCGCCCGCCGGCTTGTAGCCGACCTTGAAGCCGGTGCGCGTCTCGTAATCGCGGATCGCGCGGATCATCACGAGGCTGACGGGCAGGGTCGCGTTGACGGTCTCCTTGCCGGTCGAGGTCTTGATGAAATCGGCCCCCGCCATCATGCACACAAGGCTTGCCCGCGCCACGTTGCGCAGGCTGCCCAACTCGCCGGTGGCGAGGATTGTTTTCATATGCGCCGCGCCGCAGGCCTCGCGCATGGCGCGGGTCTCGTCATAAAGCGCCTGCCAGTTGCCGGTCAGCACGTGGCGGCGCGAGATCACGATGTCGATTTCCCGCGCGCCGGCGGCGACGCTGTCGGTGATCTCCATCAGGCGGGTGCGAAAGGACGACAGCCCGGCCGGAAAGCCGGTCGAGACGGCAGCGACGGGGATCGCCGTGCCCTCGAGCGCCCTGACGGCGGTTTCGACCATCTCGTGATAGACGCAGACGGCGCCGGTGGTCAGGCCCTCCATCCCCAGGGCTTCGAGGATGTCGGGGCGCACCGGTTGGCGGGCCTTGGCGCAAAGGCGCTCGACCCGCCCCCATGTGTCGTCGCCCGAGAGCGTCGTGAGGTCGATGAGCGACACCGCCTTGCACAGCCACGCCGCCTGATGGTCCTTTTTCACCGAGCGCCGGCCCGGCAGCGTCGCCGTGCGGCGTTCGATGGCCGAGGTGTTGGCCTGCACGGACGCGACCCAGTCGAGATCGAGAGGCTGGCCTGCGTTGCGGGCGTGGGAGAGCTGCGGCAACTGGTGGGGCGCGCTCTCGGTCTGGGTGAGGGTCTGCAAGGGCTCCTCCCGTAAGGGGCTTGGCGCAGGGTTTGCGCGACCCTTGCACGGGGGGCAGGGTCGCGCAAGATCTTTTGACCGGGCGGTAAAATACCGTTCGGTCAGAACAGCGCGGCATTCACCACGAGATGCGTGGCGATGCTGGCGGCATAGCCCAGGATGATCGCCCAGGACCATTTCAGGTGGCTGCCGAAGGTGTAAAGCCCCTTGGCCTGCCCCATCAGCGCCACCCCGGCGGCCGAGCCGATCGACAGGATCGACCCGCCCACGCCGCAGGTCAGCGCGATCATCAGCCATTGGCCATGCGACATGGCGGGGTCCATGGTCAGGACGGCGAACATCAGGGGGATGTTGTCCACGATGGACGACAGTGCGCCGATCGTGATGTTCGCGGGCGTCGGGCCATAGCCGGTGTAAAGCACCTGCGAGGCAAGGCCGAGGTAACCCAGAACGCCCAAGCCCCCGACCGCGAAGATGATGCCGAAGAAGAACAGGAGCGTGTCCCATTCCACCCGCGCCACCTGTGCGAAGCTGTCGAGCACCATGTCGTCGTCATTGCGCCGCGCCCCGCGCCGTTGCAGCACGTAGGACCAGATCTGCAGGTAGCCAAGCCCGGTCATCATCCCGACGGCGGGCGGCAGGCCGAGGAAGTTCTTGAACATCACGGCCGTCAGGATCGTGGCCGCGAACAGCACCATCACGCCCCGCGCGCCGGGCTTGAGCTGGACATGTTCTCCGGTCGGTTCGGGTTTCGTCTTGGGCAGGGCCGCCCACATCAGGATGGCGGGCACGAGCCAGTTCACCAGCGAGGGGATGAACAGGTCGAAGAACTGACCGAAGGCCAGCTTGCCCTTCTGCCAGATCATCAGCGTGGTGATGTCGCCGAAGGGCGAGAAGGCCCCGCCCGCATTGGCGGCGACGACGATCGAGATGCAGCCCAGCGTGACGAAGCGGCGCGAATGCTTGCCCACGGTCAGCACCACCGCCCCCATGATGAGCGCGGTCGTCAGGTTGTCGAGCATCGCCGACAGGAAGAAGGACAGGATGCCGGTCAGCCAGAAAAGCTGCCGGTAGCTCAGGCCAAGCGCGACGAGGCGCGCGCGCAGCACCTCGAAGGCGCGGCGTTCCTCCAGCGTGTTGACGTAGGTGATGGCGACCAGCAGGAACAGGAACAGTTCGCCGTATTCCTCGATCACGGCGGTGGCCTCGGCATGGGCGTCTGCCGAATGGCCGGCGGCGGCATAGGCGATGCCGATCAGCGCCCAGATCAGACCGGCGGCCATCAGCACGGGCTTCGATTTGCGCATCTGCGTCGTCTCTTCGAAGATCACGAGCAGGTAGGCGCCCACGAAGATCGCGATGGCCAGCAGCCCTTCCCACTGCGCCGTAAGGTCAAGCATCTGTGTCCTCCCGTTTGTCCCGCCTTCCGCTTACACCAGCGGGGCGCGAAGTCACAGGGGCGTTCAGCTTTCCTTCAGGATGGCGGCCGGATCGACAAGGTAGCGCTGCGACAGCGGGATCGAGGCCGCGCCAAGCGCCCGGGCGTGATCGCCGACGGTTCCCGGACGAACCCGGGGCCGGTCGATCCCCGCGAAATCGAGCTGGTCGAGCGCCTGAACCGTGCGATCGACCAGCCGGGCGCGCACGTCGTCGGGCATCCAGCCGTCGATCAGGACGGCCTCGGTCTCCAGCACGGCGGTGCTCGACAGGCTGGCGTGCGCGATCCCGCGTGCGACCTCGTCCAGCCAGCGGTCGCGGATGTCGTCGGGCACCGACCAGGCGGGCGGGGTGTTCCAGAGCGTATCGGAGGCATGGCCCGCCTGCGCCAGGTAGCGTTCGAGCGAGGCCATGGACGCGACCTGGATCAACTGGCGCATCGCGCCGTCCGGCCCCGGCACCGGCATCGAGCCAAGCGCCCCCGCGTTGCCGGTGGGCCCTGTGTAAAGCTGCCCGTTGATGACCACACCGCCACCCACGAAATAGCCGATGTAGAAATAGATGAAGTTCTGCGGCCGCTCGCCGGTGCCGAAGACGAGTTCTGCGCTGCAGGCGGCGGTGGCGTCGTTCTGCACATAGACCGGGAAGGGGCAGATCGCCGCGATCTCGGACTGGATGTCCCGGTCGCGCCATGCCGCCATTTCAGAGGCCGGGGCGCCCACGTATTGCGCCCAGTTCCACATCTGGAAGGGCATCGCGATCCCCAGACCGGCGACGCGGTCGCGCTGCGGCGCGGGCATCGCGGCGATCATCTGGGGCAGCGCCTCGCCGATGAAGGCGACGGCGGCATGGTGCGTAGGATAGGGATAGGTCCGGTGGCGGTGATCGACGATGCGGCCCAGGAAGTCGGTGCGGATCAGGTCCACGCTGCGCCGCCCGATCTTGACGCCGAAGAAGAACGCGCCTTCGGGGTTCAGGTGCATCGGCACCGACGGCTGGCCGATCCGTCCCCGGATCGGCTCGCCCCGCAGCAAGAGGCCATCGGCCTCGAGGCTGCGCATGATGACCGACACCGTCTGTGCCGACAGTCCGGTGATCCGTGCGATGTCCGACTTTGCCATCGGCTCGTGGCGCACCAGCGACAGGACCAGCCGTTCGTTATGGGCGCGCATCCCGCTTTGGTTGGACCCGCGAAGGCCGCCCTCGGTCCTTCCATCCACCCGCTCGGCAAGACTTTCCACAGCGCCCTTCACGATACCTTGTCCAACTGTCCGTCAGCTTCCCTGCGCGCCGATGACGCCCTTGCGCAGGATCACGTTGCCAAAAAGCGCAAGCTCCCCGGACGCGACTATCGTATGCGCCGCCCGGATGCGCGGGTAAAGATCGTCTCCGCACAGGGGTTTTACCGCAAAGCCGGGGGCCACGGCGGCGCAGGTCGCATCGATCGCGCGATGGATCGGGCCGCTTTGCTCGGGGGCGTTGTTCAGCGCCGCCCGGAAGATCGCGTGATGGCTCGACCGGTCGAGCGGCATGATCTTCAGGATTGCCTCCAGCAGATCGATCAGACCGTGCCCATCGGCGCGAACAAGCCGCCGTGCATGTTCCTGCGCGGGGTAGTTGGCATCCACGATGGCAATCTCGTCCCCGTGCCCCATGGCGCGGAGGGTGTAGAGCAGGTCCGGTCCGAGTATCGACGGTATTCCGATGAGCATCCGTTGTCTTCCAGTCCAGGCGGTCTGGCGCCGGCACGGCATCGCAGGTCCAGCCCGATCCCGATCGGGCCGGTGGCATTTTGTCCCTGCTGCAAGTCCTCCCGGCGCGGGCATTCCACGCGTCCAGCCCTTTTCGAGCCATCCGCAGAGTGCGGGCGCAGGAGGAGTCTGTCAATAGTAAATCAGAGTGATTTATTTATTGACGCAGCCCCGGGAATCGGCTTTCTTCTGCACATCGCAGCCGGAGGAACGTCTGCAGCCTGCGACGGGGGCGCTGCCCCGAACATGACCTTGGGAGGACTATCGTGACGAAATTCAAAACCACCGCGCTGATGGGCGCGGCCGCCATTGCCCTGATGTCTTCGGCGCCCGCGATGGCTGCCGGCGTGAAGGCCTGCCTGATCACCAAGAACAACTCGAACCCGTTCTTCGTGAAGATGAAGGAAGGCGCCGAGAAGGGCGCGAAGGCCGCCGGGATCGACCTGAAGGCCTATGCCGGGATCACCGACGGCGACGCCGGTCCGCAGATCAAGGCGATCGAGAACTGCATGGCCGCTGGCGTGAAGGGTATCCTCATCACCCCGTCGAACGACTCGGTCGGCCCCGACCTGAAGAAGGCCCGCGCCGCCGGCATCCTCGTCATCGCGCTCGACACGCCGCTGGCGGACAAGGACGCGCAGGACATGACCTTCGCCACCGACAACCTCGAAGCCGGCAAGCTGATCGGCGCCTGGGCCAAGGGCAAGCTGGGCGACAAGGCCAAGGATGCGCGCATCGGCATGCTCGACATCAACAAGGACAACATCTCGGTGGACGTGGCGCGTGACACGGGCTTCCTGATGGGCTTCGGGATCAAGGTTCCGGATCCGAAGGTGCTGGCGTCGGAAAAGGACCCGCGCGTGATCGGCCACGAAACCTCGAACGCCAACGAGGAAGGCGGCGTGAAGGCGGTCGAGAACCTGCTCGCCAAGGACCCGAACATGAACGTGGTCTACACGATCAACGAACCCGCCGCCGCCGGCGCCTATCAGGCGCTCAAGAAGGCCGGCAAGAAGGACGTGCTGATCGTTTCGGTCGATGGCGGCTGCCCGGGCGTGAAGAACGTCGCGGCGGGCGTGATCGGCGCCACCTCGCAGCAGTATCCGCTGCTGATGGCCTCCAAGGGCATCGAGGCGATCGCGACCTACGCGAAGACCGGGCAGAAGCCGAAGGCTTCGGCTGGCCTGACCTTCTTCAACACGGGTGTGAACCTCGTGACCGATCACCCGGTGCCGGGCGTGCCCTCGATCGACTCGAAGAAGGGCCTGGAGCTCTGCTGGGGCTGATTTGATCCCGCAAAACCGCTAACATCGGACAGGGCGGCGGCACCCGCCGCCCTATTCTTTATGCGCCTGCGCCGTAGGCGCCCGCTAGAGGGGAATTGGGGGCGATGACCGATCCGGCTCCGACCAAGACCATTTCGGATTTCGAGGCGACGCTGGGACAGGCCGACCGCAAGGTCGCCAGTTTCGAACGCGACGACAAGACGCCGATGCACATCCTGCGCAACGTGCTGCGCAGCTATCCGACCACGATCCCGTTGCTGGTGCTGATCCTCAGCATGCTGGTCTTCGGCATGCTGTCGGATCGTTTCCTCACGTCGCCGACGATCTCGCTGATCCTGCAGCAGGTGACGGTGACGGGGATCGTCGCAATCGCGCAGACCATCATCATCCTGACCGGCGGCATCGACCTGTCGGTGGGGGCGATCCTCGTCCTTGGGACGCTGGTGATGGGGCGGCTCGCGGTCTATTCCGGCGTGCCCGCCCCGCTCGCGATCCTGATCGGCATGGGTGTGACGACCCTGATGGGGCTGATCAACGGCCTGCTGGTGGCCCGCATCAAGCTGCCGCCGTTCATCGCCACGCTGGGCACGCTCAGCGTCTTCACGGCGATCAAGCTCTGGTATTCGCATTCCGAATCCGTGCGCGGAAGCGACATCGAAGCCAAGGCATCCTTCCTTCTCTGGCTCGGCAATTCGTTCAAGATGGGCAACACCAGCGTCATGTATGGCGGGATCTCGCTTCTGCTGCTGGCCGCGGTGTTCTGGTATATCCTTCAGCACACTGCCTGGGGCCGACATGTCCATGCGGTGGGCGACGATCCGGACGCGGCCATGCTGTCGGGCATCCGCACCGAACGCACGCTGGCGTCGGTCTATGCGGTCGCGGGTCTCGTCTGCGGCTTCGGCGCCTGGGTGGCGATCGGCCGCGTGGGATCGGTCTCGCCGATCTCGTTCGACACGGTGAACCTCGACTCGATCACCGCAGTTGTGATCGGCGGCACCTCTCTCTTCGGCGGGCGCGGCTCGATCGTCGGTTCGGTGCTGGGGGCAATGATCGTCGGCGTTTTCAACCTTGGCCTCTCGCTGGCCGGGGTGGACGACTACTGGCAGATGTTCGCGGTGGGCAGCCTCGTGATCATCGCGGTGGCACTTGACCAATGGCTGCGGAGGGCGACGAAATGACCGCTGTGCAACCCGTCCTGAAGGCCCGCGGGCTGATGAAGCGCTTCGGCACGGTGGTGGCCATGAACGGCTGCGACTTCGACCTGATGCCGGGCGAGATCCTTGCCGTGATCGGCGACAACGGGGCCGGCAAGTCCACCCTCATCAAGGCGCTGTCGGGCGCGGTCGTGCCCGACCACGGCGAGATCGAGCTGGACGGCAAGCGCGTCCACTTCCGCGCGCCCGAAGATGCCCGCGCGGCGGGGATCGAGACGGTTTACCAGAACCTTGCGCTGTCTCCGGCGCTGTCGATCGCGGACAACATGTTCCTTGGCCGCGAGATCCGCAAACCGGGCCTTGCGGGCAAGCTCTTGCGCAAGCTCGATCATGCGCGGATGGAACAGTTCGCCCGCGACAAGCTGAGCGAGCTGGGCCTGATGACCGTGCAGAACATCCACCAGGCGGTGGAGACCCTGTCGGGCGGTCAGCGGCAGGGCGTGGCGGTCGCGCGCGCGGCGGCCTTCGGGTCGAAGGTCATCATCCTCGACGAGCCGACGGCGGCGCTGGGCGTCAAGGAAAGCCGCCGCGTGCTGGAGCTGATCCTTGACGTGAAGCGGCGGGGCATCCCGATCATCCTGATCAGCCACAACATGCCGCATGTCTTCGAGGTCGCCGACCGCATCCACATCCACCGGCTGGGCGAGCGGCTCTGCGTCATCGACCCCAAGGACTATTCCATGTCCGACGCGGTGGCCTTCATGACCGGCGCGAAACTCCCCGAGGGCGTGGGACAGGCGGCCTGACCGCGGGCCGCGGGCGTTCCGCGGCCTTGCAGGGCAGTCCTTTGTCGGGAAGACGAAACGGCGCCGCAGGGTCACCCCTACGGCGTCATCGCCTTGCGCTGGCGGGCCCGTTCGATGCCAAGCTGGCGCTCGCGCCAGATGATGATGAGCCCGGCGGTCACGATGATCGTGGCACCCGCGACGGTCATCCAGGTCGGCACCTCGTCGAAAATGAAATAGCCGATGCCAAGCGCCATCAGCATCGAGGAATATTCGAACGGCGCGATCAGCGAGGCGTCGGCCTCGCGGTAGCTTGACGTCAGGAGGATCTGCCCGACCCCGCCAAAGAGCCCGGCCAGCACCAGCATCGCGGCCTCGCCGGGCGAGGGGCGGACCCAGCCCCACGGGATCGTCAGAAGCGACAGGAGCGTTGCGCTGACGGCAAAGTAGAAGACGATGGCCGAAACCTGTTCGCGCTGCACGAGCCTGCGCACCCAGACCTGCGCCAGCGCTGCGCTGACGGCCCCGGTCAGCACGATCAGCGCCCCCATCGTCGCGCGCGGATCGCCGTTGCCGAAGAGCCCCGCGAGGTTCGGCATGAGCACGATCAGCACGCCCGTCATTCCCAGCCCCACGGCCGAGATGCGGAACCGGTGGACCTTTTCCCCCAGGAGAAGCGCCGCGAAAACCACCGTCAGCAGCGGCGCGGCGTAACCGATGGCCACGACCTCGGGAAGCGGCAGGAAGGCAAGCCCCGCAAACCCGAGCCCCATCGCCGTGGACCCCAGAAGCCCGCGCAGCACATGACCGAAGGGCGAGCGCACCCGCAGGCCTGCCGGGAACTCTCCGCGCGCGACAAGCCACAGAAGGATCGCGGGCATCGCGCAGGCCGAGCGGAAAAAGACGATCTCGCCGGTGGGCACGCCGCCCGACACGGCCTTGATCAGCGCGTTCATCACCATGAACAGCGTCACAGAGGCGATCTTCATCGCGATGCCGCGAAGGGGGCGCATGGTCGGACCGGGAATGAGACGGATCAGGCGCCCGCGGCGCGCGGACGTCCTCGCCGGTCTGGCACGCTTTGGCGGGGGCCGCAAGGGCTGGACGCGGGCCGGGGCTTGGGGTCTTCTGGCGGCAACAGGAAAGGCAACGACATGGCGGATTTGGCAGAGATCATCGCGCAGGGCCGGGGCGAACGTCCCGCCGACCTCGTCATCCGGGGCGGGCGCGTCTTCGACCTCATCACCGGGGACCTCGTGCAAAGCGACGTGGCGATCTGCGCCGATACCATCGTCGGCGTGTTCGAGGGCGGATATGAGGGCAAGCGGGTGATCGACGCGCAGGGCGCGATCCTCGTGCCCGGTTTCATCGACACGCATCTGCACATCGAAAGCTCGATGGTCACGCCGTTCGAATTCGACCGCTGCGTGACCCCGCGCGGGGTGACGACGGCGATCTGCGACCCGCACGAGATCGCCAATGTCTGCGGGCTCACGGGCATCGACTATTTCCTGCGCGCCTCGGCCCGCACGGTCATGGACATCCGCGTGCAGCTTTCGTCCTGCGTGCCTTCGACCCATATGGAGACGACGGGCGCGCGGCTCGAGGCGGCCGACCTGATCCCGCTGATGGACCATCCCCGCGTGATCGGGCTGGCGGAGTTCATGAACTATCCCGGCGTCATCCACCGCGATCCGGGCTGCATGGCCAAGCTCGACGCCTGGCGCGGCCGGCATATCGACGGGCATTGCCCGCTGCTGACGGGGCGCGACCTGAACGCCTATATCGCCGCCGGCATCCGCACCGAACACGAGGCGACCAGCGCGGCCGAGGCGCTGGAAAAGCTCAGGAAGGGGATGCGGGTTCTGGTGCGGGAAGGGTCGGTGTCCAAGGACCTGCATGCCCTGGCCCCGATCATCACCGAGCGGCATTCGCCCTACCTGTGCTTCTGCACCGACGACCGCAACCCGCTGGACATCGCCGAACACGGTCACCTCGATTACGTCATCCGCACCGCCATCGCGCTTGGGGCGAGCCCTCTGGCCGTCTATCGGGCGGCGAGCCTTTCGGCGGCGGAGGCCTTCGGGCTGAAGGATCGCGGATTGATCGCGCCGGGCAAGCGCGCGGATATCGTGCTGATCGACACGCTGGAGGGCTGCCACGCGCAGGCCGTGATCTGCGGCGGCGTGCTGGCCGATGCGCAGGCCTTCGCCGCGCGGGAAGAGATCCCGCCGGTCGCCCGTCATTCCGTCAAGGCGCGGCGTGTGGCGGCCAGCGATTTCCGCACCAAGACCAACCGGGCCGAGACGCCGGTGATCGGCATCCTGCCCGGCAAGATCATCACCGAGCATCTGACCGAGGTCATCGCCCCCGTCGATGGCGACAAGAAGGCCGATCCCGCCCGCGATCTGGCCAAGATCGCCGTGGTGGAACGCCACGGGGTGAACTGCAACATCGCCACCGGCTTCGTGCGCGGCTTCGGCCTGCGACGCGGGGCAATCGCCTCGACCGTCTGCCACGATCACCACAACATCGCTGTGGTGGGCGTGGACGAGAGCGACATGGCCGTGGCCGCCAACCGGCTGGGCGAGATCGAGGGCGGCTTCGTCGTCGCGGCGGGGGGCAGGGTCCTGGCCGAGGTTGCCCTGCCCGTGGCGGGGCTCATGTCGCTTGAGCCGTTCGAGGCGGTGGAGGCTGCGCTGCGCAAGCTGCGCGCGGCGGCGAAAGAGCTTGGCGTGGTGCTGGAGGAGCCGTTCCTCCAGCTTGCCTTCCTTGCCCTGCCGGTGATCCCGCATCTGAAGATCACCGATCACGGCATGGTGGACGTGGACCGCTTCGAGGTGATGGCCTGAGGCTCAGCCCTTGGCCTTTTCGCCGGCGCGGCGCATCTCGCTGACCGTCATGGCGGTGGACAGCATCTCGGGGTCGAGCGTCAGCTCGATCACCGCGGGCTTGCCCGAGGCCACGGCGCGGGCGAAGGCATCGGCGAAGTCGGCATTCGCGCTCACCGTCTCGCCATGCCCGCCATAGGCGCGGGCGAGGGCGGCGAAGTCCGGGTTGGCAAGATCGGTGCCCGAGACGCGGCCGGGGTAATGGCGTTCCTGATGCATCCGGATCGTGCCGTAGCGGCCGTTGTTCGCCACCACCACGATCACCGCCGCCCCGTGCTGCATCGCGGTCGAGAATTCGTTCACCGTCATCTGGAAACAGCCGTCGCCCGCAAGGCAGACCACCGTGCGCCCCGGATGTTCCAGCTTGGCCGAGATCGCGGCGGGGAAGCCATAGCCCATGCTTCCCGAGGTGGGCGCAAGCTGCGTGCCGGTCTTCTTGAAGCGGAAATAGCGGTGCAGGAAGGCCGCGTAGTTCCCCGCGCCGTTGGTCAGCACGGCGTCCTCGGGCAGGTTGGCGGAAAGCCAGCGGATGATCTCTTCCATCTGCACCGCGCCAGGGGTGGGCTGCGGCTGCTGCCATGCCTCGTAATCGGCGCGGGCGCTGGCGGTCCAGCCGGTCCATCTGGGCGCGGCGGGGCCGGTCGCTTGCGCCAGCGCGGCCACGGCCGCCGGGGCCGTGGCGACCAGACCCATGTCGGGGCGGAAGACGCGGCCCAGTTCGTCGGGGTCGGGGTAGATGTGCAGGATCTTCGGCAGCGCCTTGCCGGGGTCGAGCAGCTCGTATCCGCCCGTCGCGATGTCGCCCAGACGCGAGCCGATCACAAGAAGAAGGTCCGCCTGCTTCAGCCTTGCGCCCAGCTTCGGGTTCATGCCCACGCCCAGATCGCCCGCGTAATTAGGATGGCGGTTGTCCATCCGATCCTGCCGGCGGAAGGTCACGGTGACCGGCAGGTCGAAGCGTTCGGCGAAGGCTTGCAGGTCGCTGGCGGCCTGCGGCGACCATTGGCTACCGCCGACGACGACCAGCGGGCGTTCCGCCGATGCCAGCGCCTGCGTCCCGGCGGCGACCTGCGCGCCGCTCAGCCCCATCTCCAGCGGGGCGGGGGCCGCGATGTCCGCCACCTCGGCCGCCGCGCTCAGCATGTCTTCGGGCAGCGCCAGAACGACGGGGCCGGGGCGGCCCGAGCGAGCGATGTGGAAGGCGCGGCTGATGTATTCGGGCAGGCGATCGGTCTGATCGACCTCGGCCACCCATTTCGCCAGCGTGCCGAAGACGGCGCGGTAGTCCACCTCCTGAAACGCCTCGCGGTCGCGGTGGTTGCGGGCGATCTGGCCCACGAAGACGACCATCGGGGTCGAATCCTGCTTGGCGACATGGATGCCGGACGAGGCATTGGTGACCCCCGGCCCGCGCGTGACGAACAGCACCCCCGGCGCGCCCGTCATCTTGCCATAGGCCTCGGCCATCATCGCGGCCCCGCCTTCCTGACGGCAGACGACGTTCTGGATGCCGCTTTCGTAAAGCCCGTCGAGGGCGGCAAGGAAGCTTTCGCCGGGGACCGAGAAGACGCGCCTGACGCCCTGAATCACGAGTTGGTCCGCCAAGATCTTGCCGCCGTGCCGCATGGTCGCCTCCGATTTTCGTTGCCGCCAAACTGCGTCAGGCGGACGGCGGGGGCAAGCGGTCTTGCAGCCGCCGCCGATCACCCTAGGGTTTGGCGCAGCGATCAGGGAGAATGGCGTGAAGCTTCTGGGTATGTGTGGCGCGTTGCGCGCCGGATCGACGAACCGCCTGCTTCTGGCAGAGGCGCGGCGGACCTTCGGCGCGGCGGATTATGCCGAGGGCGACCTTCGCCTGCCGCTTTACGATGCGGACATGGAAGAGGCCGCGGGCATCCCCGCCGAGGTGCAGGCGCTGGCGGACGCGATCACGGGGGCCGATGCGGTCATCATCGCGACGCCGGAATACAACAAGGCGCCGCCGGGCGTGCTGAAGAACGCGCTCGATTGGGTCAGCCGGACCAAGGGCCGCCCCTTCCGCGACAAGCCGGTCGCGATCATGTCGGCCACGGGCGGCCGTGCGGGGGGCGAGCGGACGCAATATGCGCTTCGGCTGTTCCTCGCGCCGTTCCGGCCCTGGCTGATGGCCGGGCCGGAGGTTCTGGTGCCCGACAGCGGCAAGGCCTTCGATGCGGACGGCCGGCTGATCGACCCGAAACATGCGCAGGCGCTTGCGGAACTCATGGAGGCGCTGCGCCGCGCGGCGGGGGGCTGATGGAGGCGGCCCGGACCCCAGACGCGATGGACCCGGCCCGCGCGGCGGCGCTGGCGGCGACTTTGGGCATCGACTGGCGTCCCGGCGATGCCTTGCCGCCCTTCTTCCATCAGGTCTATTTCTGGCAGGCCCTGCCGGAGTCGGCGCTTGGCCGCGACGGGCATCCGCGTCTGGGGGCGGGGCTCATCCCCGATCTTGGCCTGCCGCGCCGGATGTGGGCGGGGGGGCGGCTGCACTTTCACGGACCGCTGCACGCCGGGCGCGCGGCCGAGCGTGTGTCGGTGCTGGAGGACGTCGCGCGGAAGGAGGGGCGCAGCGGTCCGCTGGCTTTCGTGACCCTGCGCCACGACATCGTGCAGGACGGCGCGACGCGGGTGACGGAATGGCAGGATCTCGTTTACCGCGAGGACCCGACCCCCGGCACGCCGCAACCCGCGCCGCCGAAGGCGCCAGAGGCGGCCGAAGAGGTGCGTGCCCTCCGCGCCTCGTCCACGCTGCTTTTTCGCTATTCGGCGCTGACCTTCAACGGGCACCGCATCCATTACGATCTGGACTACTGCCGCGACGTGGAGGGCTATCCCGGCCTGATCGTCCACGGGCCCCTGCTGGCGCAATTCCTGATGCTGATGGCGCCCGCGCCGCTCGCGCAGTTCCGTTTTCGGGCGACGGCGCCGCTTTATCATACCGAGACGGCGCGGCTTTGCCGCAGGGGGCACAGCCTTTGGGTGGAAGGCCCGGACGGTCGGCTTTGCATGCAGGCAACCGCAGGGTCCGATTGACGCGCGGCCTGCGATGCTGGCCGGATGCGTCAAAACTCTGTTCACGATTCAACGGCTAATCTCTACGGCCGCAAGTCGTATGTTACCCATCTGTTTACGGGTGGTTAACCTTTGGAGAGGCATCGCGCGCGGCAGACGCATGGTCAGCTTGTCTGGCGATGCCGCAAGGGTGGTTCTGCGAAGGGTCGGAAAAGGCAGGGCCGCGATGCCATCGGGGCGGGCGAGCGCAGGGGATGCAGGGGAAGGTCTTCCCACGCGGCCCACGCGAAGTGCCCGACCGGGATGGCCAAAGGCCGACGCTGCCGCTTGCCTGTGTGTGGGACGGATTGAGTAACGGGATCGGGCGGGCAGGCAAGAATTGGTGCCGATGACGATGGAAATGCGCAGACCGAGACTGAGGGTGGGGCTCGATGCCTGTCCGTTCGAGGAAAAGCGGACGGGCGTCGGCAATTACCTTTTCAACCTCATGTCGGAAATGCGCGAGCTGAACCCGCCGATCGATTTCTTCCTTTACAGCCGGGCAGAGATTTCGGCCGATGGCAGGTCCTTCGGCGAGGTGCGCGAGCATGTCGGCCATATCGCGCGAAGCGGGCCGCTGTGGATGAACACCGGGCTGAACGCGCTGATCGCGCGCGACGATCTGGACATCTTCTGGGGAACGAACGGCTATATCCCGTTCCTGCGTCAGGGGCGCACGAAATACATCGTGACGATCCACGATCTGGTGCATCTCTTCGCGCGCCACACGATCACGCGGGAAACCTATGCCGCGCGCCGGATCGTGCAGTCCTTCGCGGCCCGTCGCGCGGATGCCGTGACGACGGTCTCGGACGCGACGGCCGCCGATATCCGCAAGCACCATGGCCGCACCGCCGACCTGATCCTTCATCCGCGGATGGAGCGGGCCTTCAATCACCCCGTTGACGCTGACGACTTGCGTAGGCTGCGCGAGCGGTTCGCGCTGCCGCAGGACTTCCTGCTGGTTCTGGGCACGCTCGAGCCGCGCAAGAACGTCGTCACCATCCTGCGGGCCTACCGGTCCGCGATCGAGGCCGGATACCGCTTGCCGCGGCTCGTCGTGGCCGGGGCAAAGGGCTGGCGATCGCGCGAGATCGAGGAAATCGTGGACGATCTGGTCCGCCAGGACTTGATCCAGAAACTGGATTTCGTGCCGCAGGATTTGCTGCCCGCGCTTTACGCCGCGTGCAGCCTGTTCCTGTTCCTGCCGATCTACGAAGGCTTCGGCATGCCGCTGCGCGAGGCGCTGATGTGCGGCGCGACGGCGCTTGCCTCGGACATCCCGTCGCTGCGCGAGGCGGGCGGCGCGGCTGCGACCTATATCCCCCACGATCAGGCCTCGATCGAGGCGGCGCTGCGGGCCTATGCCGCCGATCCGGCCGTGTTCCGGGGGCGTCCGGCCTTCGCGCTTGCGCACGAGGAAAAAGGGCAGGCATCCGATTTCCTGCGCCTGATCGGGGCGTTGACGGCAGAGCGCGTCTCCTAGCCGGATCGCCCGGCACCGGTCAGACGCTCCCGGTCAGACGCTGCCGACTTCGGTGCTGCGCGACAGGCCCACGAGCAGACCCGCGAACAGGAAGAAGGGCACCCCGAGGTCGGGGGTCGGCACGATCAGCAGCGCCGAGATCAGCGTGGCAAGGCAGGCCGCCTTCAACCCCTCGATCACGGCGGTCGTCTCGCTGTCGTCCGACGCGCCCGGCGCGACGAACAGCCGCCCGAGGAAAGCCAGCAGCAGGCCCGTGCCCAGAAGCCCGATGCTGCCAAGGCAGGCCAGAAGCCAGTTCGAGGCGCGCATGCTGCCGATCCCGGTTCCGACCATCGCGGTATCGAGGAAATTCTCCAGCGCCTGGATGTTCCAGCTCATCCGCTCCACCCCGGAAGAACTGCTGAGCTTGTTGAACAGCGTCCGGTTGAAGAAGGCCTGCACGGGGTCGGACAGCAGGTAGGCCGTTCCCAGCACCAGAAGCGCCAGCCACAGGGTGAAGACCCCCCACAGGATCAGGCTCATCAGACGCCGGTCCACGGTCCGCCCCAGACTGCGCATGAGTGCGACCGCGCCGATGAGGACCAGCAGGATCACCAGCGCCACATAGGCCGACGACGAGGTGGAGCGCAGCACGAGAAGGGTCGTGCCCGCCAGCACCCAGCCCGTCCAGCGCCATCGCCCGCCGCTGAGCCAGTATTGCAGCCAGAACCCGAAAAGCCCCAGCGTGTAATATCCGAAGGACGAGGCTTCCGAGAAGCCGCCGATCATGCGCTTCAGCCCGCCCATGGTCGCGTTCTTGATGATCGAATAGTTCGCGGTCCGGATCAGCTCCATCACCACGTTCGCCCCCGACGTCCCTGCGAGGATGTCGAGCCAGCCAAGCGCGAAATTCAGGATCGAAGCGGCGGCCAGCGACACGATGACAAGCCGCGGGTCCGGCCTTTCGCGCAGCAGCGTGGCGTAAACGAGAAAGGCGATCACGTCGAGGTAAAGGCGGAAGAGCTGCGTGATGTTGCCGTTCGTGGCATGCAGCGGGATCAGGATGATCACGTCGCTGTCGGTCGAATGCGCAAGGCCGAAGACCTCGGTCTGATTGGCGAAGAACCGCGGAAACACGATCGCCGAGACAGTGGCCAGCACCAGCGCAAGGCCCAGAAAGAACCCCGGCTGGAACGGGCGCAAGGTCCCGAGCCCCCGGCCCGCCGCGTCGCGCTGCAACAGGAACAGGGCAAAGGCAAAGGCCACGCCGATGTCCGTGATCATGATCGACGCCCCGCCAAGCGCGGGCAGGTTGAAGGCCGCCGTGACGCCGAACGGGGTCGAGGCCATCAGGAACGGCAGGGCGCGGTAGGGGCCCCGCAGCACGAAGACAAGGATCAGCAAGACCGCAAGAACCGTACTCGGCAATACCTGCATCGTGAGCCGTCTTTTCCGATTGGAGCCGGTCGAACATGTCTTGCCGGAACGAAAATCCGCTCAATATGAGCGCGCGCGCCGGATTGCGTCAACCCGCATCCTGAGGCCGTCCCGGCCGGCAGAATCGCCGCGGCCCCGGGGACTTGGCACCCCCCGGTTCGTTCCGGGATAGGGTCCAATGCGGCCCCTCGGTCCGGATTGTTTGCAGAAAATATTCGGAAGATTGTTCAGGATGGCCATTGTTTGACCTTGGCCCCCGAACGGCCCCATCAAGGTGCGACCAGTGCAGTTTAGGTGGTGGGAGGCATGTCTCCGGCGGGTCGTCGGCGGGATGTCCGGATGGGCGACGAAGGGTTGACCGGGTGAACAGCAGATTGCCGCCTTTTGAGCCGGTGTCCCACCTCGGACGTGGGCGGCCGTCCAGTGCGGCGCAGCCGGACCGGGTCGATGTGCGCGGACTGTTCGGCCTGATCTGGCGGCGGCGCAAGGTCGTGCTTTACGGCATGGGTGTCGGGCTTGCCCTTGCGCTGACGGCGACCATGCTGATGACGTCGAAATACACCAGCATCTCGAAGATCGTGATCGAGGCGCGGCTGCCGCAGACCCAGAGCCAGACCCAGATCGTGCCCGGCATGGCGGTGACGGATCAGGCCGTGAACAGCGTCGTGTCGGTGATCGAGTCGAACGTGCTGATCGGGCAGGCGATCAACCGCATCGGGATGGACAAGCTCGACGCGCTCGATCCGGCGTCGCAGCCGCGCTCGCTGGTGGGCGGTGCGATCGACGCGATCCGGTCGGTCTTTGCCGCGCGGCATACGGGGCCGGCCCTCCTGACGCCCGAGCAGGCGAAGATGCAGCGGCTGACCTTTGCCATCATGAAGGACCTGCGGGTCTCGCGCGAGGTGCAGTCCAACGTGATCGACATCGCGGTGACCAATCCGAACCGGGTTCTTGCCACGACGATCGCCAATGCGCTGGCCGCCGAATTCGTCGTGAGCCAGGTGCAAGGCCGCCGCCAGATGGCGGACGAGGCGACCAAGGGGCTGCAACAGCGGCTCGACACGATGCGGACCGCGGTCGAGAAGGCCGAGACCGCCGTGGACCAGTTCCGTGCGGCGCATCTGATTTCGGACGGCGGGTCGCTTGGCGCGGCCACGCAGCAGCTTTCCGACCTGAACAACCAGCTTGTCATGGCGCGGGCGGATCGCATCTCGGCCGAGGCGGCGTTCAACCGGCTGAAGGAAGTCAGGGCCAAGGATGGCGTCGGCGCCGTCAGCAACCTTGTCACGTCGCCCACGCTCGAGTCGCTGAACGTCAAGCTGATGGACCTGCAACGGCAGGACATGATCTGGGCGCAGAACTACGGACCCCAGCATCCCGAACGGGTGAGGCTGGCC
Source organism: Paracoccaceae bacterium (assembly GCA_028875855.1). GTDB lineage: Bacteria > Pseudomonadota > Alphaproteobacteria > Rhodobacterales > Rhodobacteraceae > Solirhodobacter. The sequence continues at coordinate 29,092 of JAGWVA010000019.1, read as the reverse complement.
GGCGAGATCAAGGGCGTGAAGACCGACATCGCCGCCGAGGTCCAGAAGATCTACGACCAGAAGCAAAGCGCCCTCGCACAGGCGGAACTGCGCGAACAGACGATGCAGGACAGCATCTCGGCGCTGGAAAAGCGCGCGGTCGTCCTGTCGCAGAACACCATCGGCCTGCGCCAGTTGCAGCGCGTCGCCGATTCCGCGCAGAAGGCCTATGACGACCTCCTTGCCCGTGTGAACGAGGCGCGCACCGAGGCCGAGATGCAGCAGCCGATGTCGCGGGTGATCGAGCAGGCCACCGTTCCGACCGTGCCGTCGTCGCCCAAGACCAAGCTGATGGCGATCATCGGTCTTCTCGGCGGCCTGACGGTCGGTTTCGGCATCCTGCTGTTCCAGGAAATGACCTCTCCCAGTTACTCGCGCGCCTCCGAACTTGAGGCGGATACGGGGCTTCCGGTGCTTGCCTCGGTGCCGGCCGGGGACTGGAAGACCCCCGCCGATCTCTGGGCGGAACTCGAGGAACGGCCCCACGGCATGTATGCCGAACGCATCAGGCAGGTGCGCACCGGGCTTCTGGTGAAGGACGGCAAGACGGCGGCGCGGTCGGTGCTGGTCTGTTCCTCGGTGCCCGACGAGGGCAAGACCACCACGACGCTTGCGCTTGCGCGAATGGCGGCGGCGGTGGGCAAGAAGGTGATCGTGGTCGATGCCGATCTGCGTCGCCCCGGCATCTGCGACGTGCTCGACCGCAAGATGGGCAGCGATTTCGTCGATTTCCTTGCCGACCGCTGCCCGCTGACCGATGCGATCTACCGCGAGCCGAAGGCCGGGTTCGACATCCTTGGCCCGGCCCGGCCGCAACCCAAGGCGGCGGACACGCTGGACGTGGCATGGCTGCGCCCGCTCATCGCCTCGCTCAAGTCGGTCTATGATCTGGTGCTCGTGGATGCCCCGGCATCGCTGGCCGTGGCGGATGCGACCATCCTCGGTCAGGCGGTGGACGAATGCGTCTATATCGTCCGCTGGCATTCGACCCCGCGGGACGCGGTGGCGAAGGGTCTGGCGCAGCTCACGGGGGCAGGCGCCATGATCGGGGGTCTTGTCCTCACCCATGTCGATCCGCAGGCCGGGGTCGAGAATTACGCGGGCAGCTATGAATATTCGAGCTGAGGCCCCCCTTGTCCTGCCGCGCCTTGGAAAAGGCCCGCGCCGTGTGGCGATCATCCACTACTGGCTTGTGGGGATGCGGGGCGGCGAGAAGGTGCTGGAAGCGCTCTGCCGAATGTTCCCCGAGGCGGACATCTTCACTCATGTCCATGTGCCGGGACGCGTGAGCCCGGTCATCAACGCGCATCGGATCGTCACGACCTCGGTCGCGCGGCTGCCTTTCGCGCCGCGGCTCTACCAGAAATACCTGCCCTTCATGCCCCGCGCCCTCGAGGAACTGGATCTGACCGGCTACGATCTGGTGATCTCGAGCGAGGCGGGCCCGGCCAAGGGCGTGATCGCCCCGCCCGAAGCGCCGCACCTGTGCTATTGCCATTCGCCGATGCGCTATCTGTGGGACCAATATCACGTCTATCGCGAGACGGCGGGCTTCGTGTCGCGCGCAATGATGCCGGGGCTCGCCCATCGCCTGCGCCAGTGGGACGTGGCAAGCGCCAGCCGCGTGGATGGCTTTGCCGCCAATTCGAGCCATGTCGCCAACCGCATCCGCAAGTATTGGCGCCGCGACGCCGACATCGTCCACCCGCCCGTCGCGGTGGGCGATTTCGCCCCCGTGCCGACGGCCGAACTGGGCGATTTCTACCTTTGGGCCGGGGAGCTGGCCCCCTACAAGCGCCCCGATCTGGCGATCGAGGCCTTTCGGCGGCTGAAGAAGCCGCTGGTGGTGATTGGCGGGCCGGGCAAGACGGTCAAGCGGCTTGCCGCTGGCGCGCCGGACAACGTGCGTTTTCTCGGGCAGGTGCCTTTCGACGTGCTCAGGGCCCATCTCGCGCGCTGCAAGGCGCTGATCTTCCCGGGCGAAGAGGATTTCGGCATCGTTCCGGTCGAGGCGATGGCCTCCGGCCGTCCGGTCATCGCCTATGGCCGGGGCGGGGTTCTGGATACGGTGATCGAGGGCCGCACGGGGCTGTTCTTCCACGACCAGAGCGTCGAAGCCCTGATGGATGCCGTCGAACGGTTCGAGTCCCTTGGCGCGACAGCCATGTCCCCCGCCGACCTCGTCCGCCACGCGCACAGCTTTGACGAGGCCGCCTTTCGCCGTGGCATCTCCGCCAGCCTTTCGCGGCTGGGCGTGGGGACGAGCGCGGCCCGCCTGATGGCCTGATCGCCATGTCGGTGACAGTCGATCTCTGGCTGTGGCGGCTGGATCGCCAGACGCCGGCAGGCTGCCTCAGCGAGGACGAGGAAGCCCGCGCGGGCCGCTACGTCCATGCCCGGGATCGTATGGCCTTTCGGGCCGCCCGTGCCGGATTGCGCCGGGTGCTGGGTCTGGTGATGGATCGCGATCCCGCGTGCCTGACCTTCCGGCAGGACGCGGCAGGCAAGCCCTTCCTGCCGGGCGGGCCATCCTTCAACCTGTCCCATTCCGGGGATTGGGCGCTGCTTGGCGTGACACCGGCGCATCCGCTCGGCGTCGATCTGGAAGCCCATCGCCCGGTGGAAACCGCCGTGGCGCGGCGCTTCTTCTCGCCCGCCGAACAGGCCGCGCTGAGAAGGCTGCCGATCACCGACTGGCCCACCGGCTTCTTTCGTCTCTGGACCCGGAAGGAGGCCGTGGTGAAGGCCCTGGGCACGGGGCTTTCCCATCCTCTGGACAGTTTCGACGTCACTCTGACCGAGATCGCCGCCCTGAACCGGATGGAGGGAGGCGATCCGCGCGACTGGACGCTGGCAGATCTGCCGCTCGGTCCCCGGATGGCCGGGGCCGTGGCGATGATCGGCGCAGGCGCGCCCGTGGAACTGCGCCTGCGCGAGGGGGCGATGCCGCTGCCGGACTGACTAGGCGCGTCCGTCCTGCCCGATCTCGGCAAGGAACCGGTCGATCTCGACCGCGAGGTCCGCCGTCCCGATCTCCTTGCCCTGACGGACCCGCACGTCGTCCAGATGGACGGTCTTCAGCCGGCCCGTCACGACCTTTTCCCAGCCGATCGAAGGCGCGAAGGCCTTGCCCTGCGGGGTGATCTTCGTGACGACATGCAACACGGGAAAGGTCACGGGGCGGGGGCGATAACGGTCGCGGGCGCGGGCGAGGTAGGCCACGAAGCCCTCCTGTTCCTCGGTCACGTCCAGCCCCTTGACCCGGTCGATCAGTCCGATCGCACGCGCAAGGTTCAGCACTCCGCTGGCCCGGACAAGGCGGTAGCTGCCCAGCATCGCGGCAAGGCTCATGTGTCCCGCCCGAACGAGGCGAAGGCGGTTGCGGAAGGCATGAACGCGTTCCAGCCAGCGGTGCTTGCGGCTGGCCTTGAGCCGTTCGACGTAGCCCGGCTCCCACACGTCCTTCAGGACGACGGCGGCAATCTCCGCGCCGGTTTCCTGCAGGTGCCGGGCGGTCTCGACCGCGACATTGCCGTGCACGCAGTTGCCATAGAGGATATACGGCCCGTCAGGCCGCGCCTTGCGGACCACCTTGGCATATTCCGCGCCGATCTCCTCGAACGACCGTTCGCCTTGATCGATGCCGCGCTTGCCATCGAACAGGCGGATGCAGGTGGCCGGGTGGGGTGCAGCCATGCGGGTCACGGTAGCAAGGGTCACGCCCACGTCGTTGATCGACAGGATCGGCAGGCCCGTGTCGCCGCGAACGAGCGGCAGGATGCGCCAGTCGTCTTCCACGGGTTCCGTGCGGCCCGCCGTCTGTTCGCTGACGAGCCGCGCGAGCGCGGGAAGGGTCGCGTGTTCGTAGATCGTCGCCACGCCCAGTTCCAACCCCCAGTCCTGACGGATGCGGGTCAGCAGGCGGACCGCCAGCAGGGAATGCCCGCCCAGCTCGAAGAAGGTGGCATGGGGCGGGACATCGGTGATCGTCAGGATGTCCTTCCAGTGCTCGGCCAGCCGCGCTTCGATCTGCGGGTCCGGGGGAAGCTGACGCCCCGTGGCGCGCGCGGTCGCGGAAGGCGGCAGGCTCAGGGCCGCGCGGTTGATCGCCCCGCGTGAGCTGCGCGGGAAATCGGCAAGGATGCTGATCCCCATCGGCATCTCGCTGGGCGAAAGCCGGCGCGCGGCGAAGTCCATCAGGAGGCCGGGCATGGTTTCCAGAGGCGTGACGCCCGCCGCCCCGGGGACGGCGAAGGCGTAAAAGCCGCTGCCCGCCCGGATGGCCGCCGCCTCGCGCACCTGCGGATGGGCCGCGATGGCTTCCTCGATCCGTTTGAGGGCGCGGGTGCCCTGATCCTGCCGCGCTGCCAGTTGCGGGTCCATCGGCAGATCGCCCAGCCGCAGGTCCGGCTGATCCATCACACGGTCGAAGCCGTCGCGCATCATCGCCAGCAGCCGATCGATGGTGTCGCGCTCGAACAGCTCGGTCGCGTATTCGCAGCTGATCTTCCACCCCGTCTCGGGGCGGCCGATCACGATGAAGCTGAGATCATAGACCGCGCCCGGGGCGTGGGACGGCACCGAGATCAGATCGAACGTGCCGTAGCGCTTGCCCTTCAGGAACACATGCTGAAGCAGGAAGTTGACCGAGATCAGCGGATTGCGCGAGGCGTCGCGCACCGGGTTCAGCCGTTCCACAAGCATGTTGAACGGCAGGCTCTGGTGGCTCAGCGCCCCCTCGACCACATGGCGGGCCTGTTTCAGGTGATCCGCGAACGGCGTTTCGGCCGCCGTCTGGAACCGCAGCACGAGGTTGTTGATGAAGACGCCGATCAGCGGCTCAAGGTCCACTTCGGTCCGGCCGGCCACCTGCGTGCCCATCAGCACCTCGCCCGCCCCGGTCAGCCGGTGCAGGCAGGCAGAGACGAGCGCGCTGCCGTAGGTGAAGGGCGACACGCCCTGCGCCTTGGCGGCGGCGGCGAGCCGGTCGTGAAATTCGGGGGCAAGCCGGAGGTCGGCCTGCGCCACGGCCGTGCCGCGGTTGGCCGGGCGCGGCTTGTCGGGATCGACCTCGAAATAGGGCGCGTTGCGGAGCGTCTCCGTCCAATAGGCGGTTTCCTCCTCCAGCACGCCGCTGGCAAGGTATTCCTGCTGCCAAAGGCAGAAGTCGCCGTATTGCAGGGCGAGGTCCGGCAGGTCCGGCTGCCGTCCGGCCTCGAAGGCGGCGGTGGCGGTCCCGATCTCTTCCCCGAGCACACCGATCGAGAAGCCGTCGAAGCAGCTTTGATGCGCCACGATCAGCAGCATGGCCCGGTCGGGAGCAAAGCGGACGAGCGTAGCCCGGATCAGGCCGGGCTTCGTCAGATCGAAGGGCTGCGCGGCATTCTCATGCGCGATGACGTCGAGACGCTCGGCATGGTCGGTTTCCGGGGTCGCGGCGATGTCGATCAGCCCGAGCTTGAAATCGACATGGCTGACCACTTCCTGCACGGGCATCCCTTCGCGCGCGACAAGGCGCGTGCGCAGGATTTCGTGCCGGTCGATCACATGGCGAAACGCGCGTTCCACGCTTGACGCCGAGACCTTGCCGCGCAGTTCCCACCGCACGGCAACGTTTAGGGCGGGATTGCCCGGCGTGACCTGATCCAGAAACCAGCAGCGCCGCTGCGTGGCCGATGTCGGGAATTCGCCGATGACCTCTGCCACCGATCCCGCAACCTTCGTTTCGCCCGTCATCACGACGCCGCCTTCATGCCGCGCCGCGCGCCGCCGCGGAAGGACTTGAGCGAGGGCCGCGCCCCGCGCCCGTCGGCATCGCCGCCGCGCTGGTCGGCATGGGCGGCCAGTTCGCGGATCGTCGGATGGCTGAGCATGTCGCGCGCCTCGAGGCCCAGACCGGCATCCAGCATTCGCGCCGCGATGCGGAACACCGACAAGGAATCCACGCCCAGCGATTGCAGCGTTGCCGTGACGCTGATCGCCTCCTGGCCCAGAACCTCGGCCCAGATGGCGGCGATCTTGCCCTCGGTTTCCGTCTGCGGCGCAACGAGGCTGGCCTCGGACGGCGCGGCAATCTCGGGGGCGGGAAGGGCCTTGCGATCCAGCTTGCCGTTTGCCGTCTGCGGCAGCGCGTCAAGCCGCATCCATCCCTGCGGGATCATGTAATCCGGCAGGCTTTGCCCAAGCGCGCGGGCAAGCTCGGCAAAGTCGGGGGCTGCCCCGGTCTCTGCGACGATCCAGGCGACAAGGCGCTTGTCGCCATGGGCGCCGGGGCGAAGGTCCACCGCGGCCTTGGCAACGCCAGCCTGGGCGCGCAGCTTCGCCTCGATCTCGCCCAGCTCGATCCGGAAGCCGCGCAGTTTCACCTGACCGTCGATCCGGCCCAGCACGACGATCTCGCCATCGGGCAGGCGCCGGGCGAGATCGCCCGTGCGGTAAAGACGGCGGGGCTTGCCGTTCAGCACGACGTCGCGGAAGGCGGCTTCGGTCAGGTCGGGACGGTTGAGATAGCCAAGCGCCAACCCCGCGCCGCCGATGTTCAACTCGCCCACCGCACCGATCGGCTGGACCTGGCCGTCTTCGGACAGCACATGCAGTTCCGTATTGCCGATCGGGTGGCCGATGGTGACCGGCGCGCCGGGCTCCACCTTCTTGATCGCGGACCAGATCGTCGTCTCGGTCGGCCCGTAAAGGTTCCAGAGCGTTCCGCCGCCCGCGCTGAGCCGTGCGGCCAGATCCTCGGGCAGGGGTTCCCCGCCGCAGAGCATCTTGAACCCCGCGCCCGGCTTGAGCCCCGCGTCCAGCATCATCGCCCAGAGGGTCGGGGTCGCCTGCATCGTGGTGATGTCGCCCCGCTTGAGGCGCTCGACCAGCGGGAAGCCGTCGCGCACGTCATCGGCCGAAGCGATCACGACCCTTGCCCCGACGCTCAGCGGCAGGAACAGCTCCAGCACCGCAATGTCGAAGCTGACGGTCGTTACGGCAAGCAGGCTGTCCCTTGCGCTCAGCCCCGGCTCCCGCGCCATCGAGGTCAGGAAGTTCACCACCGCGCGATGGGGCACGGCGACCCCTTTCGGCGTGCCGGTCGAGCCGGAGGTGAAGATGACATAGGCCGCCCGTTCGGGATCGGCCGTCACCGGCGCGGGCCTTGCCCCGGGCTTGGCCTCATCCGGCCGGATCAGCGGCAGACCGGTCGCAAAGGGCGCCTCGGCCGCGATCAGCGCCGCCGCTTCGGCGGTTTCGACGATGGACTGCAACCGCGCCGCGGGTTGGCGGGGATCGAGCGGGACGTAGGTGTGCCCGGCCTTCAGCACGGCCAGCAGCGCCACCAGCATCCCCGCGCCGCGCGGCAGGGCCACGGCGATGCGCGCGCCGGGCTCGGGCAGGCGGGACTGGATATGGGCCGCCAGCGCATCGCTGGCCGCGGCCAGCTCGGCATGGGTCTGGCGGGCGTCCGGCCCCTCGACCGCCACGGCCGCCGGATCGAGCGCCGCGCCGCGCGCGATCAGGTCCTGCACCATGGCGGAGCGGTCGAAGGCCATTTCTGGCGTGCCCGTCTCGTCGGTCACCGGGATCAGCGGCAGATCGGCGATCCGCGTCTCGGTATCCGTCGCAAGCGCCATCAGCACGGTGCGGTAATGCGCGATCCAGCGGCGGATCGTGGCGGCGTCATAGACATCGGCGTTGTAATCCACGTCCACCCGCAGCCCCTCGCGGCTTTCGGTGACGTTGATGAACATGTCGAAGTTCGACGCGGCCTTGGGCGAGGGCGCGGGGGTGAAGGTCACGCCGGCCGCGCTCAGCCCTTCGGTCGCGCGCTCGAGGTTGAACTGCACCTCGGTCAGAGGCATCCGGTCGAGCGCGCGCGGCACCGCCAGCGCGCGCACCAGCGTCCCGAAGGTGAGGCCCTGATGGTCGAAGGCCTCCATCACTTTTGCGCCCACGCGCTTGAGATGCGCCGCCGCCGGTTCGGCGGGATCGAAGGCCGCACGGATCGGCAGCAGGTTGACGAAATGACCCACGACATTCGGGTCGGCCAGCAGCGTCTGCCCGGCGGACGGCACGCCGATCACCACGTCCCGCGCGCCCGAAAGCTTGCCAAGCGTGATCTGAAGCCCGGCGAAAAGCGTCGAGAAGAGCGTGCAGCCGAGCTTTGCGCCCGCCTTGCGGATGGCCTTCATGTCTTCGGCGGCAAGCGCCTCGGTCACCGTCGCGCCGTTGAAGCTTTTCATCGCCGGTCGCGGACGGTCGGTGGGCAGATCGGGCAGGGCCGGGATCGTGTCGTATTGCGCTTTCCAGTAGGCCAGCGCCTTTGCGTCCGGTTCGGCCGGGGCCTCTGCCGCAACCGCCGCGAAAGAGGCGGCTGCCGGAAGGGGATCGGCCCGCCCCTCGACCCGGGCCGCATAAAGCGCGGCAAGGTCCCTGAGGATCAGCCCGTAGGACATGCCGTCCACGGCGATGTGATGGGCGGTCATCAGCAGGACATGCGCCGCCTCCGACAGGCGGACCAGCGCGAAGCGGATCGGCGGTTCCGCGGTCAGGTCGAAGGCCGTGGCGGCCTCGTCGTCGAGCGCGCGGGCCAGGGCGGCTTCGGGATCGGCCTCGGCGCTTGCGTCGATCAGCGGCATGTCGGGGCTGAACGCATCGATCACGTCGAAGCTTGTGCCGGCCCGGTCGAAGACCATGCGCAGCGCATCGTGCCGGGCGACCAGCGCGGTCAGCGCACCATTCAGGGCGGCCACGTCCAACGGCCCGTCAAGGCGCAGCGTCACCCCTTCGTTGAAGGCGCAGGCGGCGGTGTCGCCAAGCTGGTTGGTCAGCCAGATCTCGGTCTGGCTTTCGGTCAGCGGAATGCCCTTGCGGGGTGGCTCCACCGCGATCAGCGGTCGCCGTGTGCCGCCAAGGATGCCGACCGATTGCAGCGTATCGATGCCCTTGGCGAAGGCGGTGAAGATCGCCTCGATATCCTCGGCGCTGTGCACCGTGGTCAGGAAGCCGCAGTAGCCGTCGAGGATATGCACCCCCTCCAGCCGCATCAGCGCAAAGAGCAGCGTGGCGCGCGGGTCCTGCGCGGTCGCGTTGATGACGAACCAGCCGTTGTAGTTCGTCACGAACTCCGGCAGCCCGCGATCTGCGAGGAAGGCGTTCATGCGGCCCGCCAGCGCCGCCGCGCGCGCAGGCACGTCTTCCCAGAGCGCGCGGCCCGGTCCTTCCAGATGGTCCAGCACGGCGTCGATGGCGGCCAGCGCCACCGGGTGGCGGACGAAGGTGCCGGCGAAGAAGGTTGGCGCGACCTCGGGCTTGCTGGCGTCGCCGAAATGCCAGGCCCCGCCATCGAGCGCGTCCATGAAGCGGCGGTTGCCCGCCAGCAGGCCGATGGGCATCCCGCCGCCCACGACCTTGCCATAGGTGGCCATGTCGGCCTCTATCCCCCAGACGGCCTGCATGCCGCGCGGATGGGTGCGGAAGCCCGTCACCACCTCGTCGATCACAAGCGCCGTGCCGCCCGCCCCGGTCACCGCCCGAAGGTCGTGGACGAAGGCTTTGGGCTGCAATTCCGGATGGCGGCTCTGGATCGGTTCCACGATCACGGCCGCGATGTCGGCGATATTGGCGCGGATCCAGTCGAGCGACTCGGGCGCGCCGTAGGTCAGCACCGTCATGTTGGCCAAGCCCGACCGCGGGATGCCCGGCGCGATGGGAAGGGCTGCCGGCTCGCCGCCGCGCGCGCGGCCGCGCACCAGAACCTCGTCGAACTGGCCGTGGTAGTCGTTCGAGAAGACCACCACCCGATCGCGCCCCGTGACGGCGCGCGCAAGGCGCATGGCGGCCATCACGGCCTCGGACCCGGTGTTGCAGAAGGTGACGCGGTCGTGGCCAAGGTATTTTGCCAGCCGCTCGGCGATCGGGCCGGCCCGGTCGGCCTGCGGGCCGATGGCGTACCCCTTCTCAAGCTGCTTCACCACGGCCTCGCTCACGAAATCGGGCGAGTGGCCGAAGGCGGTCTGGCCAAAGCCGTTCACCACGTCCACGAAGCGGTTGCCGTCGAGGTCCCAGATATGGGCCCCTTTCGAGCGGTCGGCGACGATGGGGAAGGTCAGTTCCTTCCAGTCGGGATGAAAGCCCGCCGCCGTGCGCGGATCGGCCAGCACGTCCCGGTAACGCTCGGTATAGGCCTTCGATGCGGCGTGGCGCTCGGAATACCGCCGTGCGAGGTCGGCGACGAAGGTCTTTTGCTGATCGGTGAGGACGGCGCCCGAGACGTTCGGGCCGCGGCCGAGCTTGAACCCGCCCTCGGGCTTCGGATCGGCGGGTTTCGCGACCGCCACCGCTGCGGCCGCCGCGACGGGCGCAGGCTGCGCCGCGACGGGCAATGGGACGGGCGCGGATGGCGCGGGCGCCGGTTCGGCGGCCATGGGCAGCGCCATCGGCGTTCCAAGCGCGCGAAGCTGATCCGCAAAGACCGCCTGCATCGTCGCCATCTGGGCCTGAAGGACGCCGGACAGATCGCCGGTCATCCGGACCGCCGGGGCAACGGCCGGGGCCGCCTGAGGCGCGGGCAGAGGGGCCGCCGCCTGTGCCGGCACGGCGACGGGGGCCGCCGGTGCCTCGGCCACCTGCGGATCGGGCGGCAGGATCGCGTCGAGATGGTCCGCAAGGGCCGCGACCGAGGGATGATCGGTCAGCATGGCGCGGAACGGCACCTCGACCCCGTAGTCCTTCGTGATGGCCGTCGCGGCCTGCGCCATGAACAGCGAGTCGAACCCGAGTTCGAGGAACGGCGTGCCCGCATCCGCCTCGGTCAGATCGTCGCCGGAGATGTTTCCGAACAACGCCAGAAGCGCGGTCGTCAGGCGGGGTTTGCGGTCGGCAAGGGTCATCTTGGCCTCTTGGGGTAAGGGCTGCACTGGCACGTCGGTCTTGGTCGGGTCGGATTGGGGCAGAGCGGGCAAGGCCGCGGTCTGTTGGGCGAAGGCGACACCATCGTGGCGGCTTTCCGGCGGTTCCGAGGGCTTCGCCGGTTCGACCCAGTAGCGTTTGCGCAGGAAGGGATGGGGCGGCAGGGACACCCGCCGCGCGCCGCGGGGCAGGCGGGCAAAGTCCACCTCTGCGCCCGCGGCCCAGAGATTGGCGAACGCGGCGGCCATGACGGTTGAATCGTCTTGGCCGGTTTGGGTGTGGTCCGGCAAGGACTGGATGATCCCGCCATGGCCGCCGCGTTTCAGGGTCTGCCCGGCAAAGGCGGAGAGGGTGCGACCCGCCCCCACCTCGATGAACACCGGCGTCCCCGTCTCGGAAACCTCGTCTGCCGCCGTCTTGAGGGCGGTCTGGAAATCGACCGTCGCCCGGGCCTGCGCAGCCCAGTAGGCGGGGTCTTGCGCCTCGGCCGCCGTCATCTTCCGTCCGGTGACGGTGGAGATGATCGGGAGCACGGGCGCCTTCAGGGTCAGCTTTTCGATCGCGGCCTGCAACGCCGGGACCACCGGGTCCATCATCGCCGAATGGAAGGCGTGCGACGTGTGCAGCCGCGACGAGACGATGCCCGCCGCCTGAAGCCGTTCGGCAAGGGCCGCGATGGTCGCGTCCGGTCCGGCGATGACCTGAAGATTGGGCGCGTTGCAGGCGGCAAGCTCGGCCCCGCCGTGCAGGAAGGGCGTCAGCGCCTCGACCGTCGCGCGGACCGACAGCATCGCGCCCGCAGGCTGCGACTGCATCAGCCGCCCGCGCGCGGCGATGATGCGCAGCGCATCCTCGAAGGACATCACGCCCGCGATCACGGCCGCGGCGAATTCGCCCACCGAATGGCCGATCATCGCATCCGGCATAACGCCGCGCGCCTGCCACAGCCGGGCGGTCGCCACCTCGGTCAGGAACAGCGCGGGCTGCGTCAGCCGCGTCTCGCGGAGCGCGCGGGCGGCATCCTCGTCCGAGACGTCGGCGTAGCACAGAAGCCGCGCCAGATCGGTGTCGATCAGCGGTTTCAGGATCTCGACGCCCGCATCGATCACGGAGGCAAAGACCGGCTCGGACTGGTAGAGCCCGCGCCCCATGCCGGGATATTGCGACCCCTGACCGGGGAACATGAAGACGGTCTTCGGTCTCCGCGCCGGGGCGGCCGTCTCGGGCATCCGCGCGGCGCGCAGCGCCTCGGCCGCCTCAGGTGCCGATCGGGCGGCAAGGGCGAGGCGATAGCCGAAGCGGCGCCGGCCCTCTTGCAGGGTGAAGGCCACATCCGCCAGCGCAGGCGCATCCGGCGCGGTGAGGCGACGGGCAAGCTGCGCGGCATAGTCCTTCAACGCTTCGGGCGACGCCGCCGAGAGCGGCAGGACCTGCGGCGCGGCAGCGGGCGCAGCGACAGGCGCGGCGGGCGCTTCTTCCAGAACGACATGGGCATTGGTGCCCCCCACCCCGAAGGCGGAGACGCCCGCCCGCAGGGGGCCGTCGCTCTGCCACGGCTGCAGCGCGGCAGCCACCCTGAACGGGCTTGCCGCGAAGTCGATCCGGGGGTTGGGCGCCTTGAAATGCGCGACCGGCGGGATCTCTCGCGCCTGCAGCATCAGCGTGGTCTTGATGACCCCCATCACGCCTGCCGCCGCGTCGAGATGCCCGATGTTGCCCTTGACCGAGCCGAGCGCCACCGCACCCGTTGGCGTTCCGGCAAAGGCCTGATTGAGCCCGGCGACCTCGATCGGGTCGCCCAGCGGCGTCGCGGTGCCGTGGCATTCGACATACGAGATCGTCTGCGGCGCAACGCCGGCATCGCGAATGGCTGCGCGGATCGCCTCGGCCTGACCGGTGACGGATGGCGCAGTATAGGAAATCTTGTCCGCCCCGTCGTTCGACAGACCCACGCCCTTGATAACGGCAAGGATGCGATCCCCGGCCGCCTGCGCATCCGACAGACGCTTCAGCACCACGACCCCCGCGCCATGTCCGAAGACTGTGCCAGACGCATCCGCGTCGAAGGGGCGGCACAGCCCGTCGGTCGAGCCCATGCCCCCTTCCTGCGCGAAATAGCCCCGTTTCTGCGGGAAGGTGATCGACACGCCGCCCGCCAGCGCCACATCCGCCAGCCCGCCGCGCAGCGCCGTGACCGCCTGCGCGATCGCGGTGAGCGAGGTGGAACAGGCCGTTTGCACCGTCATCGCCGGGCCCTTGAGGTCCAGCTTCCACGCGACGCGGGTGGCCAGGCTGTCGGGCAGGTTGCCGGTCAGCGTGGCATAGTCGGAAATCTGGTAGCCCGAGGTGAAGGCGTGAAGCCCATCGCGGTCCGCCATCAGGTTGCGCAGCATGTAGGTGCTCATCGAGCTTCCGGCCCAGACGCCGATCCGGCCGCCGGCCCGCGCCGGGTCGATGGCCGCGTCGTCCAGCGCCTCGGAACAGAGTTCAAGGAACACGCGGGCCTGCGGGTCCATCCGCTCCGCCTCGCGCGGCAGGATGCCGAAGAACTTCGCGTCGAACGCCTCCGCACCGTCGAGGATGGGGCGCGCGGGCACGTAATGCGGGCTGCGCCGCTCGTCGGGGGTGAAGCTGTCCTCCATCTCCTCGGGGGAGAAGCGGGGGATCAGGTTGTCGCCGCGGCGCAAATGCTGCCAGAAGGCTTCGAGCGTCGGCGCGCCGGGGAAGCGCCCGGCAAGGCCGACGATGGCGATATCGCGGTCGGTGTCGTGGTCGGCCTGCGGCTTTGTCATGGCGGCGGCAGGCGCAAGGCGGCCGAGCCGTTCGGCCAGATCGCCCAGCCGCGGCGTCTCGAACAGCAGGGTGATGTCGAAATGCTGGCCCAGCCGTGCCTCGATCCGCGAATGCGCGTCGATCAGTTGCATGGACGAGCCGCCCGCCTCGAAGAAGGTCGCATCCTGCGGGATCGGGCTGTAGCCCAGGATCTCTTCCCAGACTTCGGTCACGAGCGCCTTCACATCCCGATCCTGCGCGGCGGACGCGGGTGCCGGCGGCTCTGCCTGCGCAGGCGCTGCTTCGAGTTGCGGCAGCATCGCGCGGCGGTTCACCTTGCCGGCGGGCGTCAGGTGCCAGTCCGTCGTGACCCGCACGATCTTCGGCAGGGTGGCCGGGTGCAGCTTTTCACCTGCCCCGTGCAGGACAGCGCGGATCAGGGCTTCAGGCTCCGCCGAAGCATCGGCGGGATGGATCAACGCGCCGATCTTGCGGTCGCCGCCGCGGTCGGTCACCACCATCACCACCGCATCGGCCACGCCCGGTTGCTGGCGCAGGACATGCTCGATCCCGTCCAGCTCGATCCGTCGCCCGCCCAGCTTCACCTGCCGATCCGCGCGGCCGTGGAAGGCGTAAAGCCCATCGGATCGCATTTCGACCAGATCGCCGGTCAGATAGACGACCCCGTCGTGCCCCGGACGGGGATCGGGGATGAACGAGGCCGCCGTGCGCTCGGGCTGATTGTAGTAACCCGCCGCCACGCCGCAGCCGCCCAGCACCAGTTGACCCCTTGCGCCCTCGGGCAGGGGGGTCAGGTCGTCGTCCACGACGAAAGCCTCTTTCCGCTCGAGGCAGCGTCCGATCGGCAGGGGGCGACCGTCCAGCATCCCGGCCGTGATGCGGCAGCCCAGCGTGATGCAGGTCACCTCGGTCGGGCCGTAGAAGTTCTGGAGGATCATCTCCGGGTAGGCATCCAGCAGCCGGCGGGCATGCGGGATCGAGATGACGTCACCCACCGAGTAGATCATCCGTGCCGTGCCGAGCGCGGCAAGCTGGTGATCGATCATCAGGTTGCAGACGCCCGCATAAAGCATCGCCATCGTCACGCGATGCGTGGTGAAGACGCGGGCCAGCTCGACCATCGCCGGAAAGGGCATCTCGGCCACGGCGCAGGCCGCACCGTTCAGAAGCGGAGCGAAGATGTCGAAGGTCGAGCCGTCGCAGGCAATGGTATTGGCATGCAGCACCACGTCGTCCGGCCGCACATCCAGCATCGGTTGACGATAGGAAAAGGCCGTGATGCCTGCCTGCGGCACGACAACGCCCTTGGGCTGGCCGGTCGTGCCCGAGGTATACATGACATAGGCCACGTCCTCGGCCCGGGGCTCCGGCCAGGTGGCGGGCAACGCCGCGTCCCTGCACAGCACCGTATCGAGGCTCTCTCGGGGGACGGTTTCGGGCAGCACATCCCCCGCGCGGTCGGCCCAGCGATCGGCCACCAGCGCGGCCTTTAGCGGCAGGTCGCGGGCGATGAAGGGAAGCTGTTCGGGCGCATGCGTCGGATCGAGCGGCACATAGGCCGCCCCCGCTCGCAGCACGCCGAACATGGCGATCACCGCATCGACCGAGCGGGAGGCGAGCAGACCGACAAAATCCCCGCGGCACACGCCCATGGCCATCAGGTGCGCCGCGACCCGCTCGGCGGCGTCGGAAAGCGCGCGGTAGGTCAGGTGGCGTCCGTCGGCAAGCAGGGCCGGCGCGTCGGGGACCGCATCCCTCGCCGCCGCAAAGGCCGGCCAGATCGGGCCGAGAGGGTCTACCGCCTTGACGGGCAACTGGGGCACGGCGCTGCACTCCACGACTTGCCGGACACGGACAAGGCCCGCAACCGGTCGCGTTACACGATCCGCAGACCAAAACACGGCGCTGCGGATAACCCCCGAAACCTTGCTTTCACGGGCGGTCGGGCAAGTCAACGACGGCACGGTTTGGGGTGGGGCAGGGCTGTTGCGGCTCAGGCAATCATTGTTTCCAAAGATTTTTAAACGTTTGTTAAGGAATGATTTTTTCTGACCGGCGTGGCCATTTGGGGCGAATTGGAAACGGTAAGTTTCTCATCTTCACGGAAGGTGTGTGGCCACGCGCCGGCTGGCCTTTCCGGCCGACCGTGCCGTCAGGCGTTGGCGCGCGCCCGCAGCCGACGGCGCAGAAACAGACGCAGATCGGGGTCGAAAAGGGCAAGCGCCAGCGCATAGATGACAAGCGACGGCAGCGTGGCGATCAGGACGCGGGTCAGCGGGCCGATCTGCGCCGTGCCGAGCGTTTCCCGAAAGAAGAGCAGCGCGAGGCTTCCGGCAAGGAGCGGCAGGACAAGGCTGCGCAGGGCGGCGAAGACTTCGTCCCACGCGATCCCGCAATGCCGTTGCAGCAGGACGCCGCCCGCCACCATCGCAAGGGCCGAGGTGAGCACTTCCGACCAGGCGACGGCGGTCAGCCCGATCATCCCGCCCGCGACGGTCGAGACCGCCGCGACGATGAAGAAGATCAGCGTGAACCCCGGCAAGCGGCGGATCTCGCCGGTCAGGGAAAGGATCGGCTCCAGCACCGTATTGGGCATCGTCAGCGCCCGGGCAAAGGCGAGGACGGGGACCAGCGGCAGGGCCGGAAGCCACTTCGCGCCGATCAGGCCCGTGATCAGGTCGCCCCCCATCAGGCCAAGCCAGAGGAAGATGGGAAGGCCTGCGGCCGTGAGCAGCTTGAAATAGACGTTCACCTGGGTCTGGAAGCCCGGGCTGCGCGCGCCGAAACGGTCGCGGGCTTGCCGGAACATGCTCCAGGACAGCACAAGGCTGGGCGAGCCGATGATCTCGGCGACCGACCCCACCAGCCGCTGGGCCGCGCGGTAGTAGCCGACCGACGCCGGGCCGAGAAAGCCGCCGATCAGGAAGGTGCCGATGTAGAGACGCATGTTCGTGATGAAGCGGCTGGTGAAGATCTGCCACGAATAATGCCCAAGGGCCCGCAACTCGGCGCGCGGCATCCCCCACAGCGGGCTGCGCCGGGTCACCGCGAAGCTCAGGACGATGTGCACCGTCTGATAGGCCAGCCGCCCGAAGGCCAGCGAATAGACGCCGTAGCCGTGAAACAGCAGCACGAGCGCGACCAGCATGCCCGCGATCTCGCCAAGGCTTTCGGCAATCGACGATCCCAGAAGGCCGTCGCGCCAGATCATCATGCCGCGCTGTGCCGACGATGTCGTGGCGAGCGCGATCCAGACGGAAAACAGCAGGAACAGGTGGCTGACGACGGCCGGCAGTCCGATCAGGGGCAACAGCAAGCCGACCCCGAAGGCAAGGGCGCCGATGCAGACGCCGCTGATCAGGGCGACCATCACGACCTGCCGCGGCACCGTGTCGTCGCCCTCCCACGACATGATGTAGGGCGCCCAGCCGACCTCGGCCGACCGCATGAGCAGGATGGCCGCGCTGGAGACCAGCGCAAAGACCCCGAAATCGGCCGGCGACAGGATGCGCGCGGCGGCGACGAACAGGACGAGCTGGCTCACCTGCGCGATGATGCGCTCGGCCACCGTCCAGAATCCGCCGCTGATGGAGCGAGAAAGACTCTGGGGCTTTGGGTTCTCGGTGTTCCGGGCCACGTTACTCGATCACTCGCTCGCGCAATGCTGACCGGTTCCGCCCCCAGAACCCGGCCTTGGTCCATTCATGCGGCAGGCCCGAAAGATTTACAATGCGAGTCCCACCAATGTGACACATCGGTGCGCCGAAAGGCAGGCCGGAGGGGCGCTGCCTGACCTGCTAAAATTCTACCGAAACAAGGGATTAAGGCAATTTAAAAACAGAAATTGGTTAATAGTTTCTTAATGTGAAACTTACAATTCATACCAAACCACTCAATATATTCTTTTGAATTATGTATCGCAGAGATGGGTGTGGTTCGGCTTGGCGTTCTTCGGGAGGCCAGTCAAATGGTATTGGTGCAATGACGAAGGCATGGCGTGTAGAACCCGCGAAGCTTCTTTCGGTCGCGGGCGTCTCTGATCTCGTCGCCGGTTCGTCCCGGGGGCACATCCCCTTGTCGAAGGCGTTCTTCGACAAGCTGGCCGCGCTTTGCGGGCTGGTGTTCTTTGCGCCGTTCATGCTGGCGATCGCCGTGATCCTGCGCTTTTCGGAGCGGGGGCCGGTGCTCTTTGCCCATGAACGCATCGGGCAGAACGGGCGGCCGTTCCGGTGCCTGAAGTTCCGCACGATGGCCGTGGACGCGGACGACCGTCTCGCCGAACTGCTGCGCACGGATCCCGCGGCCCGCGCCGAATGGGAGACCAGCCGCAAGCTGAGCGCCGATCCCCGGGTCACCTGTCTCGGGGCGTTGCTGCGCCGGACGAGCCTCGATGAATTGCCGCAGTTCTGGAACGTGTTGCGGGGGCAGATGTCGATGGTGGGGCCGCGTCCCGTCACCGCCGCCGAGCTTCACCACTACCAGGACCGGATCGACTATTACCTGGCCGTGCGGCCGGGTCTGACCGGGGCCTGGCAGGTGGGCGGACGCAGCACGACCACCTATGCGGAGCGGGTCGAGATGGACGTGGACTATGTCCGCAACTGGACGTTCTGGCGCGACATGAGGATCGTTTTGCGGACGGTCGCGGTCGTTCTGCACGGCAAGGGCGCCCACTAGTCCCGCGTGTCGGGCCAGACGGGACCGGGAGGACCTAAAGCGTCATGAACACCACGACCCCAACCGCGCACCAGCATGCGGCGCAGCCAAGCACGACAGCGCTGCGGATGACGGCAGGATTCAAGTTGCGCAGCCAGCCCGGGCAGGGCCGGCCATGCTGAAGACTTTCCCGCGGCTCTCTCATCATGCACAAACCGTTCGGATGCGTCGCTTGGGCGAAGTCGCTCCAGGCGAAATCGGAACGCACTGGAACAAGGTCGGAGTGAGTTTGCATAATTTGCCCCGTAAAGACACGGATAACTTCGAGCTTGGTAAAGCTAAGCCTGCGAATCGGGCGAAAATGAGACTGATTCTGGCAATTGCAACGACGGGCCGGCGGGAGGTGCTGTCCGACACGATCAGCCAGATCGTGCATCAGACGCGGCTGCCCGATCTGGTCGCCATCAGCGTCGCCAGCCCGGAGGATGTGGATTCCGCCGTGCTCGAGACCCTTCCCTGCGCCCGGATGATCGTCAGCGGTCCAAAGGGGCTCTGCGCGCAGCGCAACCGGATGCTGGCGCTGCTCGGCCCCGACGACATCATGCTGTTGATCGACGACGATTTCCTGATGGCGCCGGACTACCTCGCCCAGATGCTCACCCTGTTCGAGACCTGCCCGGACATCGTGATGACCACGGGCACGGTCATTGCGGACGGTATCGGCGGCCCGGGCTTCGGCTTGCAGGAAGGATTGAGCGAACTCGGCTCGGCCCGCGGCATGACCGGCGCGCCGATGCACGAGACCTACAACGGCTACGGCTGCAACATGGCCTTCCGCGCGCGCCCGGTGGTCGAAGGCAATCTGCGATTCGACGAACGCCTGCCGCTTTACGGCTGGCTCGAGGATGTGGACTTCTCGCGCCGGCTGGCGCCGCATGGCCGCATCGTGCGCTCGGACGCGCTTCTGGGCGTGCATCTGGGCACGAAGATGGGACGGACGAGCGGAACGCGGCTGGGGTATTCGCAGGTCGCCAATCCGATCTACCTGATCGGCAAGGGGACGATGCATCCCCGCCTTGCGATCTGGCACGTCGTGAAGAACATCGCCGCCAATCTGCTGCATGCCTCGCGTCCCGAGCCATGGGTGGACCGGCGCGGGCGGCTGAGGGGGAACTTCATCGCCCTGGGCGATCTCCTGCGCGGTCGCATGGCGCCCGAGCGGGTGCTGTCGCTTTAGGCGCTAGAGGCTGGCCGTGGCCCGGAAGCCGGGGGGGATTCGGTCCTCCCCGTTCAGGATCAGGTCGGCCATCACCTCGCCCACCTTGGGCGCCATCCCGAAGCCGATCTTGAACCCGCCGTTGGCGATGAAATGCCCCGGACGGTCGGGCCATGGCCCGAGCATGGGGGCGCGGCTCGCGGCGCGGGGGCGGACCCCGGCCCAGCGTTCCAGCACGGGCGCGGCCGCCAGACCCGGCAAGGCGGCAATGGCGCGCGCGCGCAACGTCTCGACCTGGGCATCGGTCGTGTCGGGGGCGTCGAAGGCCCGTTCGCTCGTCGATCCGATGGCAAGCGTGCCGTCGGCATGGGGCACGAGATGCAGGCCGTCCACGAACAGCTGCGGCAGGTCGCGCGCATCGTGGCCGAGGACGAGCGACTGCCCCTTGACCCCGTTGCCGACCGGCCGGCCGAGCGCCTGCGAAAGTTCTAGCAGCCCAAGATAGCCCGTGGCCCAGACCACGGCCCCATCCTGCGGGGCGTCGCCGATGACGATCTCGCCCCCAAGCGCGGCGATGGCGCCGGCGAGCGCTTCGGCCGCGCGGCGGGGATGCATCCGGGCGCTCAGCGTGTCGAAAACCGCAAGGCCCGTGGGCGTCCGGGGCGCCCAGCCGGGGAAGCGGTTGACCGGCACGATCTCCCACGTGGCCTGACCGGCCCAAAGGGCCTCGGCGTTCTTCGCACGCACGCGCGCCAGCGCCACCGCCGCGTCGTCGGCCAAGGGCTGCAAACGACCCGTGCGCGCATAGCCCGGCGAGAGACCCGACAGCGCCGCGACCTCGGCCCAATGCGACGCGGCCATCAGCAGGCTGTCGAGCTGGAATTGCTTCTTGTCGTTCCACTGGTCCGGGACATGGGGCGCCAGTGCGCCGACCACGCCGCCGCTTGATCCCGCGCCGATGGCTCGCGCCTCGATCAGCCGCACTTTCGCGCCGCGGCGCAGGCAACTGTAGGCGACGGAAAGTCCGAAGATGCCCCCGCCCATCACCGTCACGTCCGGCGTTGCCATTCCCCGCGCCCTTCCGCATTGTGCCCGCGCAGACGGGGTGTAGGGCAAATGACGACCGGGGACCAGACGGCGAGGATCGCGTGGCGCGAGGGCGGGGTGCCGGTGTCCGAGCGGTTCGACGATCCCTATTTCTCGATCCGCGACGGGCTGGCCGAGACGCGCCATGTCTTTCTTGAGGGCAATGACCTGCCCGGCCGGTTCCGCGACGGGTTCCACATCGCGGAACTGGGCTTCGGCACCGGGCTGAACATGCTGGCCGCTGCGCTGGCGTGGCAGGCGGCGGATGTGCCGGGGCGGCTCCTGTTCACGAGCTTCGAGGCTTTTCCGATGGCGGCCGGGGATGTCGAACGCGCCCTGACCGCCTTTCCCGAGGTGGCGGGGCTGGCTGGTCCCTTCGTCGCGCAATGGGCCACGGGCGCCCGGCGGATCGAGCTTGACCGCATGACCGCGACGATCGTCAGGGGCGACGCGCGCGAGACGCTCCCCGCATGGCAGGGCCGGGCGGATGCCTGGTTCCTCGACGGCTTCTCGCCCGCCAAGAACCCCGAGATGTGGTCCGAGGAGTTGATGGCCGAGGTGGCATCCCACACGGCCGAAGGCGGCACCTTTGCAACCTACACGGCCGCGGGCTTCGTCCGCAGGGGCTTGCAGGCGGCAGGATTCCGGGTAGAGCGTCGGCCGGGCCATGCCGGCAAGCGGCACATGAGCAGGGGATGGTTGGCGCGCGATGACTGAACAGAATACCCGGCTCGGCATCCTGCTCATGATCGCGACGACCTTCGTCTTCTCGATCCAGGACGGCCTGTCGCGCCACCTCGCCGGCGCCTATAACGTCTATATGATCGTGATGCTGCGCTACTGGTTCTTCGCCAGTTTCGTCATGGTGCTGACCGCGCGGCGGCCGGGCGGGCTGAAGCGGGCGATGGCGACGAAACAGCCGCTCGTGCAGATCTTCCGCGGCCTGCTGCTCGCAGCAGAGATCGTCGTCATGGTGCAGGCCTTCACCCATCTTGGCCTTGTCGAATCCCATTCGATCTTCAGTTCCTACCCGCTCATGGTCGCGGCCTTCTCCGGCCCGATCCTGGGAGAGGCGGTGGGCTGGCGGCGCTGGACCGCGATCGGGATCGGTTTCGTCGGCGTGCTGATCGTGCTGGAGCCCGGCGTGACCGTCTTCTCGCCATGGGCGGCGGCGCCCTTGCTTGCGGCCTGCATGTTCGCGCTTTACGGCCTGCTGACCCGTTACGTCGCGCGTCAGGACCCCGCGTCGGTCAGCTTCTTCTGGACCGGCGTGCCGGGCGCGGTCGCGATGACGGGCGTCGGGCTGTACTTCTGGCAGCCGATGACGGGGACCGACTGGGTGCTGATGGCGTGCCTTTGCTGCACCGCTGTTCTGGGCCACGGTCTTCTGATCCGCGCCTTCGAGGTCGCGGAGGCAAGCGCGATCCAGCCCTTTGCCTTCCTGCAACTGATCTTTGCCTCGGGCGTCGGCGTGATGGTCTTCGGCGATGCGATCCACCTCAACACCGTGATCGGAACGATTGTCGTGGTTTCGGCCGGTCTTTTCACCCTGTGGCGCGCCAAGGTGAAATCCGGCGTCACCGTTGTCCCTTCAACTCCGCCGTAAGCCGGATCGGCAGCGGCCGCCCGGCAATCTTGGCGCGGTAAACCTCGTAGCTTTCCGCAACGCGCATGATGTAGTCGCGCGTTTCCGTGTAGGGCACGCTTTCGATCCAGTCGATCGGATCGACATTTGCCGCGCGCGGATCGCCAAGCTGGGTGATCCACTGCGCCGCCCGCCCTTCGCCCGCGTTGTAGCCCGCCGCGACCAGCGTCAGCGCGGGGCCGAACTGATCGACCAGTTTCGCAAGATAGGTGCTGCCCAGCGTGACGTTATAAGCCGCATCCGACGTGAGCCGCGCGCGGTTGTAGGGAAGACCCGCCGCATTCGACATCCGCTGCGCCGTCGCCGGCATGAGCTGCATGAGCCCAAGCGCCCCCGCGGGGCTTACGATCGACACGGAGAATTCGCTTTCCCGCCGGGCGATGGCAAGCGCGAGATCGTTCGAGACCGGCAGCTTGACGTGCGCAAGCGAGGTCATGGGGTAGAAGGCCCGCGACAGGATCGTGCCGCGCTGGGCGGCCTTCTTGGCGACAAGGATCGCGATATGCGGCGAATTCAGCGCCAGCGCCATATCCGAAAGCTGTCCGAGCCCGGTGATGTCGAGACCGTCCGCGACCTTGAGAAAGAAGTACTTCGCGATCTCCTCGTGATCGGCGCTCAGCAGCAACTCGCCCGTCCGCAGCAGGGGCGAACCCGCAAAGGCCGCCCTGTGCCAATCGGGAAAGCGCGCATCCGACAACAGCGCGGGGTCCAGCTTCTCGCCGATCGCCTCGGCCGACAGGAGACCGTAGAAGGCGCTCTGGTATTTCGCCCCCTTGGCGAAATCGGCCTGCGCCGCCTTGCGGTCGCCAAGCGCCTCTTCCGCCCGCGCCTGCCAATAGGCCGCGCGTGACAGGCTGATCGGGGTCGTCACCGCCTTTTCCAGCGCCTCGAAGTGCCGCAGCGCCGTCTTGGGCGCATGAAGGGACTTGAGGGCGATGTATCCGGCCAGAAATTCCAGATCGGCAAAGGTCGCCCCGCCCGTCAGGTGATGGTCGGCGGCGATGCGATAAGCGGTCTGGGCCTTGCCGTCGGACAGGGCCTTGCGCGCCAGCCAGCCGCGCGACCGCGCCCAGACCTCGGGGTTGCCCAGCAGCTTTGCCGACGCCGACCGCGACAGAAGCAGATTGACCGCCCAGTCCGTCTTGCCCTCGTCCAGCCGGTAGCGGAATCGGTCGTAGGCAAGGCCCGCATCCTCGCGCAGGGCCTGTGGGACGGCCGCGATGAGGTCGTTCACGCCCGTCTTGTCGCGCCTTTGCAGCGCGATCCGGGCGCGGCCGAGCGCGGCCTGATCCCGCGAGACCAGCGGCAGCATCCGCTCGGCCTCGCCGGCATCGCGGCGCCAGAGCAGGGTTTGCAGGCGGCGGTCGTTCAGGGGCGTGAGGATCGGGCCGAAGGCGGTCAGCTCCGCCTTCTGCTGATCGGCGGTGTAGGACAGGTCGAGCCAGGCCCGCATCGCCTCGGCCTCGGCCGCCTTGGGCTGGCCGGTTCGCTGAAGGGCGGCCTGCAAGGCCAGAGACCCTGCCGCGGTGCGCGGGCGTCCATGCGCGAAATAGGCGACCACCTCTGCCGGGGGCGTGTCGGCATTGATCGACGCCTCGCCCTTGAACCGCAGGTAGCCCAGCCCCGGCCAGTCGGGGTGGCGGCTGAGGAAGCCGGCATAGGCCGTGAAGTTGCCGTCTCCCGCCCGAAGGCGTTGCCACTCGATGACATCGACGCCCAGCGGCCCCGCCTGCCGCGCGGTGGCAAGGGCCGCGTCCCAGTTCTTGCTGTCGGCAAGCTGGAGGGCCTCCTGCAAGGCCGAGGCCTGCGGGGAAAGCGACAGTGCCGGACGGGCGGCGATCAGGGCTATGGCGAGCGCCGGCAGGGCGCGGCGCAGGGGGGAGGGCAAGCGAAGCAAATCAGGCAACCTCAGGAATGGGCTTCAGTCTAACAGGCGTCCCGGCGAGGCAACAGACAAACTTGGCAAGCGCGCGGCGGACGGCTAGTGTCCGCCCGATTTGCAGCCGGGCGCCTGAATCGGGCCCATATCAAGGAGAAGCGTGTCATGATCAAAGGGATCAAAGGGTCCATCCCCGCCCTGGTGACGCCGTTCAAGAACGGCGAACTGGATCTCGATGCGCTGAAAAAACTGGTGGACTGGCATGTTGCCGAAGGCTCGTCGGGGATCGTGCCCGTGGGCACCACCGGCGAAAGCCCGACGCTGAGCCACGAAGAGCACGAACGTGTCGTCGAAGAGGTGGTGAAGGCCGCAGCCGGCCGCGTTCCGGTGATCGCGGGCGCGGGGTCCAACAACACGGTCGAAGGCATCCGCCTCATCCGCCACGCCGAGAAGGTGGGTGCGGATGCCGCTCTGGTGGTGACGCCCTATTACAACAAGCCGACGCAGGCCGGGCTGATCGCGCATTTCAAGGCGGTGCACGATTCCTGCGATCTGCCGATCATCATCTACAACATCCCCGGCCGGTCGGTCGTGGACATGTCGCCCGAGACGATGGGAGAGCTTGCGAAGCTGCCGCGCATCATCGGCGTGAAGGATGCGACCGGCGATATCGCCCGCGTCTCGAAGCAGCGCCAGACCTGCGGGCCGGAGTTCATCCAGCTGTCGGGTGAGGATGCGACCGCGCTTGGCTTCAACGCCCATGGCGGGGTCGGCTGCATCAGCGTGACCGCGAACGTGGCCCCCCGCCTTTGCGCCGAGTTCCAGGCGGCGACGCTGGCGGGCGACTACGCAAAGGCGCTGGAATACCAGGACCGGCTGATGCCGCTGCATACGGCGATCTTCCTCGAGCCGGGCGTTGCGGGGGCGAAATACGGCCTGTCGCGGCTTGGCCTTTGCGCGCCCGACGTGCGTCTGCCGCTGGTCGGGCTGACCGACGCGACCAAGGCGCGGATCGATGCGGCGATGCGGTTTGCCGGGCTGATCGACTGACCCGATCCGCCTCGGGTTGATGTTTTCATGCAACTCGGGTGTGGCCTTCTTGCAAGGCCACACTCTATCTCCTTGATTTCAGACCGCTCGGACCCAGAATTGTTCGGGGGCGGGCAAGGTCGATATGGAATATTTCTCGAAGGAAGTTCTTGCGGGGTTAGAGGCGGCCCGCAAGCGTGACGCGCGCCGGAAATCGAGGCTGCGCGTGCAGGTGGGCGATGCCCTCTATCCGGTTCTGCGTCTTTGGGATCGCGGTTTCGCGCTCGATGCGGACAGCGCGCCCCATCTGCGCGGCCTCGTCGATCTTTACGACGGCTCACGGCACCTGATGCAATGCCTGATCGTCGCCTCGACGGAAGAGGCGGGCGAGATCGTCTGCGAATTCAAGTGGACGACCGGGGCGAATGGCGCTCCGCCCGCGGATTTCGTCAAGGACGAGGATGCCCCCGTGGGATACCTGCCCCCGGCCTGATCGCCGCCGCGTTCCTACTGCAGATCGGCAAAGGCCTTCTGCAGGCGCTCGACCGCTTCTTCGATCCGGCTGCGCGGCGTGGCCAGGTTGAAGCGCAGGAAATCCTCGCCGCCCCGGCCGAAGGTCGGTCCGTGGTTCGCGGCGATCTGCGCCTGCCGTTCCACGCGCGCGGTGAATTCCGCAGGCTCCATCCCCGTGCGCGAGAAATCGACCCAGGCGAGGTAGGTCGATTCAAGCTCCATCGAGGCCAGGCCGGGGATCGCGTTCACCCCTTCGTCGAAGAGCTTCCGGTTGCCGTCGAGATACGCCATCAATTCATCGACCCAGGCCGCACCCTCTGCCGAATAGGCCGCGGTGGCCATGAACAGGCCGAAGGAATTGGGCGAGATGCCAAGCGCCCCCATGCGCGCGGCGAAACGGGCGCGCAGGGCCGCGTCGGGGATGATGACATTGCCCGAATGGCTGCCCGCGATATTGAAGGTCTTCGTGGTGGCCGACATGATGACCAGACGATCCAGCACTTCGGGCGCGGCCTTGGCCATCACCGTATGCCGGTGGCCGGGGAAGACGAGGTCATGGTGAATCTCGTCCGACACGATCGTGAGGTTGTGGCGTTTGGCGAAGTCGGCCACGTCGCGCAGTTCCGTCTCGGTCCAGACGCGGCCGCCCGGATTGTGCGGCGAGCACAGGATCAGCATCGTCTCCTTGCCGGTCATTTGCGCGTCGTAGGTGTCGAAGTCCATCTCGTAGCGGCCCGAGGCGTTGACGAGCTTGCACTCCACCACCTCGCGCCCCGCCGTTTTGATGACGCGGGCAAAGGCGTGATAGACCGGCGTGAACAGCACCACCCCGTCGCCGGGCTTGGTAAAGGCGTCCACGCAGAGCGCCGTGCCGTTGACAAGGCCGTGGGTGGTGAAGATCCAGCCGGGGTCCACCTCCCAGCCGTGGCGGTTCTTCATCCACCACTGGATGGAGGCGAGGTAATCCCGGTCGTCGCCGAAATAGCCGTAAACGCCGTGATCGATCATCTTCTGCAACGCGCCGGTCACGCAGGCGGGCGGGCGGAAGTCCATGTCGGCCACCCACATCGCAATCCCCGTGTCAGAGGGCACGCCGTAGATCTTTTCCATCATGTCCCATTTCGAACAATGGGTGCCGCGGCGGTCGATGATTTCGTCAAAGGACATGGGGGACTCCGTGATTTTTGCAGAGCCTAGCGAGCCGCACGGCGGACGCAAGCACCCTTGTGTGGCGGCGAAGTGGACTGTTTTCCGGGCTTACTGTCTGAAGGGGAAAAATATTCCCTATATGTGAATATTCATGGAACAATTTCTTCCATTCTTGCGATGATCCAAAAATTGATCCGCAGCCCTGGCCTGTCCGGGCCGCGCTTGGCCGCCCGTTGCGTCGCGGCCCCGGATCGCCTAAATCCCAAGCATGACGATACGCCCCATTCTCATCCATCCCGATCCGCGGCTGAAGAAAGTCTGCGACCCGATCACCGGCGTGCCGGTCGAGATCGGCAAGCTGGCCGAGGATATGCTGGAAACCATGTATGACGCGCCCGGCATCGGGCTGGCCGCGCCGCAGATCGGCGTGACCCAACGTCTGCTGGTCATGGATTGCGTCAAGGACCCTGAGCTCGCGCAGCGGCCGATGGCGCTGATCAACCCCGTCATCACCTGGTCGTCCGAGGACCGCAGCACTTATGAAGAGGGCTGCCTGTCGATCCCGGAACAATATGCCGAGGTGGAGCGACCCGCCGTGGTGCGCGTGCAATGGACCGCGCTCGACGGCACCCGTCAGGAAGAGGAATTTTCGGGCCTCTGGGCGACCTGCGTGCAGCACGAGATCGACCACCTCGATGGCAAGCTTTTCATCGACTACCTCAAGCCGCTGAAGCGCCAGATGATCACGCGGAAGATGGAAAAGCTGAAACGCGAACGGGCGCGGGCGTGACGGTCCGCCCCTTCGTGCCCTGGCCCGATGCGCGTCTGAAGACCGCCGCCGCGCCGGTCGAGGCGATCACCGACGACATTCGCGCCATCTGGGCCGACATGGTGGAAACCATGGACGCGATGCCGGGCTATGGTCTGGCGGGGCCGCAGATCGGCGTGATGCGGCGTCTGGCCGTGGTCGATTGCTCGGACACCCGGGGCAAGGCGGTGAAGCTTGCCAACCCCGAGGTGCTGCATGCCTCGGTCCAGTTCCGCGAGCATGAGGAGGCAAGCCCCAACCTTCCGGGCGTCTCTGCCGTGATCTCGCGCCCGCGGGCGGTGACGGTGCGGTTCCTCAACGAGGCGGGAGAGGTCGAGGAACGCGATTTCGTGGGCCTTTGGGCCACCTCGGTCCAGCACCAGATCGACCACCTGAACGGCCGGATGTATTTCGACCGCCTGTCGCCGCTCAAGCGCAAGATGCTTGTGACGAAGGCGCAGAAGATGGGGCGGCGCGGATGAGGGTCGTGTTCATGGGCACGCCGGAGTTCTCGGTCCCGGTGCTCAAGGCCCTCGCCGCGCGGCACGAGGTCGTCTGCGTCTATTGCCAGCCGCCCCGGCCCGCCGGGCGCGGCAAGAAGGACCGGCCCAGCCCCGTGCAGGCGGCGGCCGAGGCATTGGGCCTGCCCGTGCGTCATCCCGTGAGCCTCAGGACCGAGGCCGCGCAGGCCGAATTCGCGGCCTTGCGGGCCGACGTGGCGGTGGTCGTGGCCTACGGGCTGATCCTGCCCAAGCCCATCCTCGATGCGCCGGCGAAGGGATGCCTGAACATCCACGCCTCGCTCCTGCCGCGCTGGCGGGGGGCGGCGCCGATCCATCGCGCGATCATGGCGGGCGATGCCGAAACCGGCGTCTGCATCATGCAGATGGACGAGGGGCTGGATACCGGCGCGGTGCTCCTGCGCAAGGCGACTGCCATCGGGGCGGAAGAGACGACGGCCGACCTGCATGACCGGCTGTCCGGGATGGGGGCCGCGGCCATCCTCGAGACGCTGGAGCATCTGGACGGTCTGACGCCCGAACCGCAGCCCGAGGACGGCGTCACCTATGCCCGGAAGATCGACAAGGCCGAGGCGCAGGTGGATTTCTCCAGACCCGCGGCCGAGGTGGATCGGCTGATCCGGGGCCTGTCGCCTTTTCCGGGCGCATGGGTCGATGTCGCGGGCGAGCGTCTGAAGCTTCTGCGCTCGCGCGTCGTGGCAGGGCAGGGGGCGCCGGGGCAGGTGCTTGACGGGTTGACGATCGCCTGCGGCGAGGGCGCGGTCGAGATCACGCTGGCGCAGCGGGAAGGCAAGAGGCCGATGAGCGCGGACGAGCTTTTGCGCGGTTGGTCGCTGCCGAGCCGCGTCGGGACTATCCC